>JAGQTS010000347.1 GCA_020438895.1 Mycobacterium sp. | reverse complement strand
TCTTTGAGGATGTCGTTCTGAATGGTCCCGGCCAGCTTCTCCGGCGGGACGCCCTGCTCCTCTGCAGCGACCACATAGAGCGCGAGGATCGGCAGGACCGCGCCGTTCATCGTCATCGACACCGAGACAGCGCCGAGATCGATGCCGTCGAAGAGTTGTCGCATGTCGAGGATGGAATCGATAGCCACACCAGCCATCCCGACGTCACCGTGCACTCGGGGGTGGTCGGAATCGTAGCCGCGGTGAGTGGCCAGGTCGAAGGCAACCGAGAGGCCCTTCTGGCCGGCAGCCAGATTCCGGCGGTAGAACGCATTGGAGTCAGCGGCGGTGGAGAATCCCGCGTACTGCCTGATCGTCCATGGCTGGTTGACATACATGGTCGGATATGGGCCCCGAATGAACGGGGGCTGGCCGGGAAAGCTGTTCAGCGGGTATCCTGCCGCCACCGCTTCGTCCCGGTCGATACCGGTGTAAATCGGCTTGACGGCGATCCCCTCGGGCGTGTCCCAGACGCGTTGGCCGGCCGTCCCGCCGACTGAGCGCGTCCTATCCGGTTCGCGAGGGGCCACGTGCGCGCAGCCGCGAAGAGGGATGTCGGCGAAGTTGGGAACCAGGTCCGTTTCGGCCTGAGAGCGTGTCATGGACGTCATGCCCCCAATCGGGCAAGGAGTGTCGAAAGTTCCTGCACTGCATTGATATTCGCATACAGGAAGCCATCGGGGTATTGGTCTGAGGGGATGCCGTTCAGTGCACTAGCCCGACCTGCCAGATAGATGACGTCGCATCCGGCCGCGCGGGCAGCGGCGACCACACCCACTGCCTCGCTGCGGTAGCGTTCGTCCGCGCCACAGATCACCGCAGTGCTGGCCCCGGCATGCTCGACGGCGGCTGCGACGGTCACTGGTTCGATCGTTCCCGGATTGATCGCCTCGATTCCGCCACTGGCCAGCAGATTCGTGACGAACGTAGTTCTGATGGTGTGCTCGGCAAGCGGCCCCAGTGGCAGTAGCAGAACCCGAGGCCGGGTCCCGGTGCGCGCGACATAGCCGTCCGAACGGTCGCGCAATGCTTCGAAGGCCATGGCGTATCGATGGATGTCCCCGGTATCGGGATGTGAGGGCAAGGGCCGTTCTGCGAGGTTCGGAAACTCGTTGACACCGGTGATGGCGGTGCGGCGGTGGGCGATGTCGTCGGCCCGCCGGGTCCGTACGTCGTCGATCTGTTCGGCGATGTGGTCGTAGGCATGCTGGAAACCCCCCTTTGCCTCGATGTCCTGGAAATGCGACCACGCCTGGGCGGCAAGGGTTTCAGTGAGATCCTCGACATACCAGGAGCCGCCGGCTGCGTCGAGCACACGCCCCAGGTGTGACTCTTCAAGCAGCAGCAACTGGGTGTTGCGGGCGATACGGCGGGCGAAGTCGGCGCTCATGCCGGGGAATCCGCCGGGTATCGCGACATCGAAGGGCAGCACCTGCACACTGTCCGCTCCACCGATGCCAGCCCCGAAGGCAGCGACTGTGGTGCGCAGCATGTTCACCCAGGGATCACGCTGGGTCATCATCGGCAATGAGGTGACCGCGTGCAGCCTGGCGTCCCCGTGCTCGGGCTGGCCCACGACATCGGCGACCCTGGCCCAGAGGCGTCTGGCCGCGCGGAATTTCGCGATCGTCATGAACTGATCGTCGTCAGCGGCAAGCCGGAAGCTGATCTGCCCCAGCGCATCGGCGATGCCAGTGCCGGCTCTGGTCAGCAGCCGAAGGTAGGCCGTGGCCACCGCGATCACCGCTGCCAGTTCGCATCCCGCGTTGGCTCCGCGGTTGTGGAACGCCGGACCGTCGACCATGATCGCCCGGACACCGGGTCGGCCCGCCATTTCGGTCGCCTGCGCGACCACAGCGTCGACGGTGGGTGCAGGGCAGCCGCTGAAGTGCGCAGTGAGTGGGTCAGCCCCGAGGTCAACGGACATCTGGG
>JAGQTS010000027.1 GCA_020438895.1 Mycobacterium sp. | reverse complement strand
ACTTCTATGAGGGGATCGGCGGTCGACCGGTGGCCCTGATCATCGTCATGATGCTGCACCTATGGCTCTTTGTTGCTCCCTACGTCGCGCTGCCGATCGCCGCAGTTCTGGGACAACCCGCCCTGACCATCGCCGCCGCCATCGGAGTCGGCGCCAACCTGTCGCTTCGATTGGTGATGGCCATCCGCTATCGACACAGTCTGCTCAGCGCACTGCTTCACCCGGTTGCCGTGCTGGCGATGATGGGCATTCTGCTGGACAGCTACCGATGGAGTCGGCGCGGCGATATTCGCTGGCGTGGGCGCTCCTACGACAACCGCGCCGGCCGGGAGGCGGTGTGAGTGCCGACCCGGGCGGGCCGAGCTCCGACCGGGTTGCACTGGTTCGCGCCGGGGACGCTCGCCGGCCGTGGTTCCTGGCCATGGCCCGTCGCTATGCGCGGCGACGGGTCTCCCGAGGGTTGGACGGACTGTGGGTGAGTGGGCTGGACGAAGCCCGCGCCGCACTCTCCGGCCGGCCGCTGATCTTTGCGGCCAACCACGTCGCATGGTGGGACGTCATGCTGCTCGTTGTGCTGGATGAGGCTATCGGTGGCCTGGGCTGGGCACTCATGGACTCCAGGAACCTGCGCGAATTGCCCTTCCTCGGCTGGCTCGGCGCACTACCGCTGGACCGGAGCAGCCAGGAGAACAGCAACCAGTGCCTCCGCAGCAGCGTCGAACTGCTCGACCGGCCCGGGCGGGCGTTGTGGATCTTCCCGCAGGGACGCCAACGGCCCGCTCACCTTCGGCCGCTGGACCTCAAATACGGCCTGCAAGCCATGCACGACCACAATCCGGTCGACATCGTCGCGGTGAGCCTGAACTATGTCTTTCTCGAACGGCACCGCCCAGCTGCGATCGTCCGCTTCGCCCCGCCGATCCGGACTCCTGCCGGGGCGTCCGTCTTGCCGGCGGTGGACGGCGCACTGCTCGACGGACTGGCCGCCATCGACACGGCCGCCGTCGCCGCCACCGATGGGCGTCGGGCCCGCACCGACCCCCGGGATCCGCTGCCTGGATTCACTGCTCTGCTTCGACCGTCAGGTCTTGACACCGAGGACGGACTCGGGAGCCGGGTCCTGAAGAAGTTCGGACCCGGGGAACCTCATGATCGCTGAGCGCGGCAGCGAGGTACTGGTGGTGGGTGCCGGAATCGGCGGGCTGGCGGCTGCGCTGGCACTGGTCGGCAGGGGCCTTCCCGTCCGGGTCCTCGAGGCGGGCGAGGCTCCCGGCGGGAAGGCCGGAACCGTCGAGATCGACGGAGTGCGGGTCGACACCGGACCCTCCATACTGACCTTGCCCGAGGTGTTCGCCAGGCTGTTCGCCCGAATAGGCACACCTCTGAGCGATGTGATCGAGTTGCGCCGTCTGGACCCGGGCTTCCGGTACCGGTACGCCGATGGATGCGTGCTGGACGTCGCCCACGATCCGAACGACACCCTCGCCCGGGTCCGATCGGCGCTGGGCGGCACCGCCGAAACCGAACTCGCCGCATTTCTGCGATACAGCCGCGGGATTTGGGACGCTGCGGCACCCCACTTCGTCCTCGGCCCGGCGCCGTCCTGGGCGGCGATGGCGGCCCTGGCGGTGCGTCACCCGCGCGCACTGCAGTCCGTCGACCCGCTGCGCGGTATGGCCGCGTCGATAGACCGTCATGTCCGCGACCCACATCTGCGGATGCTGCTGCGCCGCTACGCCACCTACAACGGCAGCGATCCGCGCCGAGCCCCGGCAACCCTCAACTGCATCGCGCACGTCGAGCTCACACTGGGCGGCTACGGGGTTCTCGGCGGGATCGGCGCGCTGGTCGAGGCCATGGTGGCGGCCGTCGAGGCCAGGGGTGGGGTGATCGAATGCGGCACCCCGGTCGATCGGATCTTGATCCGGCACGGCCGGGTGGTCGGCGTCGTTCTGACCAGCGGCGTTAGCCGACCCGGCCGCGCCGTGGTGGTCAACGCGGACGTCGGGTGGTTGCGGGGAGGCGCGCTGCCCGACGCCCGACGTCACCTCCCCGGGACAGCAGCCCCGTCGATGTCCGGCTGGACGGCGGTGGCACGCGCAGCGCGACGTCCCGATCGTTTTCCGCATGAGGTCGTGTTCCCAGCCGACTACGACGGGGAGTTCGCCGACATCTTCGATCGACAGCGGCCTCCGTCCGACCCGACGGTCTACCTGTGCGCTCAGGAGCGATGCCACGGGCTGACCGCCTGGGCCGACTCCGAACCGATCTTCGTGATGGCCAACGCCCCGGCCGAGCCGAAGGACCGGCCACGCCCTCGGGAGGTCTGGACCGCACTGGAGGCGGCCGTCGAGCGGCGGATCCGCAGCGCCGGCCGGTGGAGCGACGGCGACAGTTTCGTGTGGTCCCGCACTCCCGGTGATCTGGCGGCAGCTTTTCCCGGCAGTCGAGGCGCCATCTACGGCGCAGCCAGCAACGACCGGCTCGCCGCTTTCAGACGTCCGCCCAACAGACTGACCGGAGTCCCGGGGCTCTACCTTGCCTCGGGCAGCGCCCATCCCGGCGGCGGCCTGCCCATGGTGGCGCTGTCCGGTCTGGCGGCTGCCGACTGTCTCGGGGCCGACCTCGGGCTGCCCGAGGCCGCTCCGGGGCCGGGCGGGCGGTACGGGAAGATCAGCTCATGAGCATGACGATCATCGATGAACTGGACCGACGCGAACTCATCGCCCAGTCCACCGATCGCGGCGGGCTGGCGGCCCGCACCGACCGGACTGGCCAGCCTCCGATCACCGTCTACGCCGGTTTCGATCCGACCGCCCCTAGCCTGCACGCCGGCAATCTCGTCCCATTGCTGACCCTGCAGCGATTTCAGCGAGCCGGACACCGGCCGATCGTGCTGGCGGGCGGGGCCACCGGAATGATCGGCGATCCACGCGACTCCGGCGAGCGGAGCCTGAACCCGGCCGACACCGTCATCGACTGGTCTGAGCGCATTCGGGGTCAGCTGGAACGCTTCGTCGAGTTCAACGACTCACCGTCGGGCGCGATCATCGAGAACAATCTGACGTGGACCGAACCATTGAGCACCATCGAGTTTCTGCGCGACGTCGGCAAACACTTCTCAGTCAACGTGATGCTTGATCGCGACACCGTCCGACGTCGCCTCGACGGCGACGGCATCTCATACACCGAGTTCAGCTACATGCTGCTGCAGGCCAACGACTACGTGGAACTGCACCGCCGGTACGGATGCGAGTTGCAGATCGGCGGCTCGGACCAATGGGGCAACATCATCGCCGGCGTCCGGTTGGTGCGACAGAAGCTCGGCGCGACGGTCCACGCACTCACCGTCCCGCTTGTCACCGCGGCCGATGGCACGAAGTTCGGTAAATCGACCGGCGGCGGCAGCCTCTGGCTGGACCCGGAAATGACCAGCCCGTACGCCTGGTACCAATACTTCGTCAACACCGCCGACGCTGATGTGGTCCGGTACCTGAGGTGGTTCACGTTCCTATCTCCCGCCGAGCTGACGGAACTGGAAGCAGCCACCGCCGAGCGGCCGCATGAGCGTGCCGCGCAACGCCGACTGGCTCGCGAGCTGACCACCCTGGTCCACGGGGAGTCGGCGACGGCGTCGGTCGAGGACGCCTCGGCGGCGCTGTTCGGGCGCGGGGAACTGTCGCGCCTGGATGAGGCGACGTTGGCCGCTGCGCTCCGCGAGACCACGGTCGCCGAACTCCAGCCTGGCAGGCCCGACGGGATCGTCGATCTGCTGGTAGCCACCGGTCTGTGCGCCAGTAAGGGCGCCGCCAAGCGAACCGTTGCCGAGGGCGGGGTATCGGTGAACAACCAGCGGGTCGACAGCGAAGACTGGGTGCCGAGCGCCCCCCAGTTCCTGCACGGACGCTGGCTGGTCCTGCGTCGAGGCAAGCGAAACATCGCCGGCGTCCTTCGTGTCTGCTGAGCGGGCGGCACGCAGTCCGGATGGCTGCGCGTGGCTGGGCCAGCGTGTGACGAAGGTCAAACGCGCTTGCTGCGCAGGGGATTTGACTCGCGTCGGTTCCCTGACGTAACTTATGCAAGTCGTTGCGACGCGGTAAGCCCGCAGAGCGCGGCGGCACTCCAGGGAATAGTTCCGGATTTCGGAGCGTTCCATTGTCCGCACGATTAACCCGCGGCTTCTCGCCGCGGGTCGATGGTGCGGCCAAGGCGAGTGCCGGGTGTGTTGTTTGAGAACTCAAT
>JAGQTS010000026.1 GCA_020438895.1 Mycobacterium sp. | reverse complement strand
GTCAACTTCGGTGCCTTCGTCGATCTCGGTGGGGTCGACGGTCTGGTGCACGTTTCCGAACTTTCCTGGAAGCACATCGACCACCCCTCGGAGGTCGTGCAGGTGGGCGACGAAGTCACCGTCGAGGTGCTCGACGTCGACATGGACCGCGAGCGGGTCTCGCTGTCGCTCAAGGCGACGCAGGAAGACCCGTGGCGGCACTTCGCCCGCACCCACGCCATCGGCCAGATCGTGCCGGGCAAGGTCACCAAGCTCGTGCCGTTCGGTGCGTTCGTCCGCGTCGAAGAGGGCATCGAGGGCCTGGTGCACATCTCCGAGCTTGCCGAGCGCCATGTCGAGGTGCCCGACCAGGTCGTGGCCGTCGGAGACGATGCGATGGTCAAGGTCATCGATATCGACCTCGAACGCCGCCGTATCTCGCTGAGCCTCAAGCAAGCCAACGAGGACTACACCGAGGAGTTCGACCCGTCGAAGTACGGCATGGCCGACAGCTACGACGACGCCGGCAACTACATCTTCCCGGAGGGCTTCGACGCCGAGACCAACGAGTGGTTGGACGGTTTCGACAAGCAGCGGGCCGAGTGGGAGGCGCGGTACGCCGAGGCCGAACGCCGCCACCGGATGCACACCGCGCAGATGGAGAAGTTCGCCGCGGCGGACGCCGCGGCCGCAGCGGAGCGTCCATCCGGCACCACGACGTCCAGCTCGCCCGGTGCTGAAGAAGCAGGCGGTTCGCTGGCCAGTGATGCCCAGCTGGCCGCGCTGCGTGAGAAGCTCGCCGGTAACGCCTAGCTATCACGTCATCGAGGTTGACACCGCGCAGCAGGACGCTCGTGAGTCCGCTGCGTGGTGTCTTTCTCTGTACTGACCCTGTCGGGGGGTGAGCGATGCTACGCATCGGCCTGACCGGTGGGATCGGCGCGGGAAAGTCGACAGTGTCGCGCACGTTCGCCGAGTGCGGCGGGGTGATCGTCGATGGTGACGTCATCTCCCGGGAGGTGGTCCAACCCGGCACTGAGGGTCTGGCCGCCCTGGTCGACGAGTTTGGGCACGAGATTCTGCTGCCCGACGGTGGGCTGAACCGACCGGCGCTGGCCGCGAAGGCATTCACCGACCAGCACCAGCGGAACAGGCTCAACGCGATCGTGCATCCGCTGGTGGCTCGCCGCCGTGCCGAGATCCTCGCCGCCGTTGCCGAGGACGAAGTGATCGTGGAGGACATCCCACTGCTGGTGGAATCCGGGATGGCCCCGCTGTTTCCGCTGGTGGTGGTGGTGCACGCCGCCGCCGACATCCGGTTGGACCGGCTGGTGAACCGGCGCGGGATGGCCGAAGCTGACGCGCGCGCACGTATCGCGGCCCAGGCAACCGACGATCAGCGACGATCGGTGGCCGACGTATGGCTGGACAATTCAGCGTCCGAGGGCGAACTCGTCCGGCGCGCTCGCGACCTGTGGTTCGAGCGGATTTTGCCGTTCTCCCACAACATGGCCACCGGGAACCCGGCACCAGACCCACAGCGGCTCGTCCCGGCTGATCCGGCATGGACGGAGCAGGCAGCCCGCATCATCGCTCGGCTGAGAACAGCCTGCGGACACCGGGCGCTGCGCATTGACCACATCGGTTCAACCGCCGTACCGGGGTTGGATGCCCGCGACATCATCGACATCCAGGTGACGGTAACCTCGCTGGACTCCGCCGACGAACTTGCCGGCGAACTGCGCCGCGCCGGCTACCCACGGCTGGCTCGGATTACCGCTGATCGGGTCGTCGCGACTCCGGATTCTCTGATTCCCAAGCGCTTTCACGCGTCGGCGGATCCGGGCAGGCCGACCCATGTGCACCTGCGGGTAGTCGGCACCGCGCCACAGCAGTTCGCGCTGCTGTTCGTAGACTGGCTCACCGACAATCCCGGCGTACGCCCGGACTATCTGGCGGCCAAGCGCACCGGACGGCAGGCCGCGGCGAGGTGGCTGGACCAGGCCCACCCGCAGGCATTGCTCTGGGCGGATTCGACGGGGTGGTCGCCGGTCAGTTGACGGGCTCGCCGGGGTTCACGGCCGGCATCGCCGCGTCCGCCGCCTGCGCCGCCGGGTCAACAGCGGTTCCGGGCAGCGGCGGAGGCGGATCGCCCGGCACCGGCTCGACGGGCGCGCCCGTCGCATTGGTCAGCGGCGCACCGCAGT
>JAGQTS010000346.1 GCA_020438895.1 Mycobacterium sp. | reverse complement strand
GCCGGCGCCTACATCTGCGGCGAGGAGACTGCGCTGCTGGACTCTCTGGAGGGTCGTCGTGGCCAGCCCCGACTCCGCCCGCCCTTCCCCGCCGTTGCCGGCCTGTACGCCTGTCCGACGGTCGTCAACAACGTCGAGTCGATCGCCAGTGTGCCGCCGATCCTGGCTAACGGGGTCGACTGGTTCAGGTCGATGGGCACCGAGAAGTCACCCGGTTTCACGCTGTATTCGCTGTCCGGCCATGTCGCCCGACCCGGTCAGTACGAGGCACCACTGGGCATCACCTTGCGCGAACTCCTCGAGCACGCGGGCGGTGTGCGGGCCGGTCACGAGCTGAAGTTCTGGACTCCGGGTGGGTCGTCGACACCGCTGCTGACCGCCGAACACCTCGACGTGCCACTGGATTACGAGGGCATGGCATCCGTCGGGTCGATGCTGGGCACCAAAGCCCTGCAGATCTTCGACGAGACGACCTGCGTGGTACGGGCGGTGCGGCGCTGGACCCAGTTCTACGCCCACGAATCCTGCGGCAAATGCACACCCTGCCGGGAGGGCACCTATTGGCTCGCCCAGATCTATGAGCGGCTGGAGACCGGCCGGGCATCACACGACGACCTCGGAAAGCTGCTCGACATCGCCGACGCCATCCTGGGCAAATCGTTCTGCGCTCTCGGGGACGGCGCGGCGTCACCCATCGTGAGTTCGCTGACGTACTTCCGCGCCGAATACGAGGCACACCTCGGCCCGACGGGTGGTTGCCCGTTCGACCCGTTCGCCTCCACGCTCTTCTCCACGGCAGATGCGGTGGCGACATGAGCGGCGAGGATCTGGTCACCGTCACCATCGACGGCACTGCGGTGTCGGTTCCCCGAGGCACGTTGGTGATCCGCGCCGCCGAGATGCTCGGTGTCCAGATTCCGCGGTTCTGCGACCACCCTCTGCTGGATCCGGTGGGCGCCTGCCGGCAGTGTCTGGTGGAGGTCGAAGGCCAGCGCAAGCCGATGGCCTCCTGCACCATCACCGTGACCGACGGCATGGTGGTGCGCACCCAGATGACCTCGGATGCGGCCGAGGCCGCACAGCGCGGGGTGATGGAGCTACTGCTGATCAACCATCCGCTGGACTGTCCGGTCTGCGATAAGGGCGGCGAGTGCCCGCTACAGAACCAGGCGATGTCCAGCGGTCGCGCCGAAACCCGATTCACCGACGTCAAACGCACCTTCCCCAAGCCGATCAACCTCTCCACCCAGGTGTTGCTCGACCGTGAGCGCTGCGTGCTGTGCGCCCGGTGCACCCGCTTCGCCGAGCAGATCGCCGGCGATCCATCCATCGAGTTGCTCGAACGCGGCGCCAGCCAGCAGGTCGGCATCGCTGCGGGGGAGGCTTTCGACTCCTACTTCAGCGGAAACACCGTCCAGATATGCCCGGTGGGCGCCCTCACCGGCGCCGCCTACCGGTTCCGGGCCCGCCCGTTCGACCTGGTCTCCACCCCCACGGTGTGCGAACACTGCGCCTCCGGATGCGCCCAGCGCACCGACCACCGGCGCGGAGTGGTGCTGCGCCGGCTCGCCGGTGACGACCCCGAGGTCAACGAGGAGTGGAACTGCGACAAAGGCCGCTGGGCGTTCACCTACTCCCAGTCCCCGGACCGCATCACCGCACCGATGGTTCGCGACGACGACGGCAAGCTGCGCACCGCGTCCTGGCCCGAGGCGATCAGCCGGGCGGCCGCCGGCCTCGGCGGACCGACCGGCGTCCTCGTCGGCGGGCGGGTCACCGCCGAGGACGCCTACGCCTACGCAAAGTTCGCTCGCGTCGCGTTGGGCACCAACGACATCGACTTCCGGTCCCGTCCGCACTCCGATGAGGAGGCGGCGTTCCTGGCCGCCCGGGTCGCCGGGCATCGTGACGTCACCTACGCCGACCTCGACGCCGCACCGGCGGTGCTGCTCGTCGGCTTCGAACCCGAGGAAGAGTCCCCGATCGTGTTCCTGCGGCTGCGCAGGGCAGTTCGCACCCGGGGCCTGCCGGTGACCACCATCGCGCCGTTCACGTCGCGCGGCGCCGCGAAACTGAACGCCCGGCTGATCGCCACCGCACCCGGCGGCGAGGCCGCCGCCATCGATGCCCTGTCCCGCGACGCGCAGTTGACCCGGCCCGGAGCGGTGATCCTGGCCGGCGAACGCCTGGCCACCAGCCCCGGCGCGTTCTCCGCGCTGGCCCAGTTGGCCGCCGTGACCGGCGCCCGGATGGCGTGGATTCCGCGGCGCGCCGGGGAGCGTGGCGCCCTGGACACCGGCTGCCTGCCCGATCTGCTGCCCGGGGGTCGCCCGGTCGCCGACCCCACCGCCCGGCAGCAGATCGCACAGATCTGGAACGTGCCGGATCTGCCCGCCCAGCCCGGGCGCGACACCACCGCAATCCTCGACGCGGCCGCCCACGGCAATCTCGACGCGCTGGTCATCGGCGGGATCGAACCCGGCGACTTGCCCGACCCGCATGCCGCGCTGGCCGCTGTCGAGGCCGCGGCATTCGTGGTCAGCCTGGAAGTTCGCGCCTCGGAGGTCACCGCGCTGGCCGATGTCGTGTTCCCCGTTGCCCCGGTGGCCGAGAAAGCCGGCACCTTCCTGAACTGGGAGGGCCGGGTCCGTTCCTTCGAGGCGGCGCTGTCCTCCAACGCCTCCCCCGACGTCCGGGTACTGCACGCATTGGCCGACGCCCTCGGCTCCGATCTGGGTTTCGGCTCCCCCACCGGGGCGCGCGAAGAGATGGCCCGCCTCGGCCTGTGGGATGGTCACCGGCCCGACCCTCCAGCCGTTCCGGCCGGCCGGGAAACCGCCCTGGAACCCGGCGAGGCGACGCTGGCGGGATGGCGGATGCTCCTGGATTCCGGGCGATTGCAGGACGGCGAACCACACCTGGCAGGCACCGCGCGGCCGGCGGTCGCCCGACTCTCGGCCCACACCGCCGCCAGTACCGGTGTCGGGGACGGCGATCCGGTGACGATCTCGACCGGCCGCGGCTCGATAACCTTGCCCGTGGTCGTCACCGAGATGCCCGATCAAGTGGTGTGGCTGCCGTTGAATTCGGCGGGGAGCGCGGTCCACCGTGCCCTCGGCGTCACCACCGGCGCCGTTGTGCACATCGACGCGGGAGAGCGGACATGAACCCCGGCATGACCTATCCGGATCCGGCGGTGTTCGGGCACGACCCGTGGTGGCTGATCCTGGCCAAGGCGCTCGGGGTGTTCGTCTTCCTCCTGCTCACCGTCCTGGTCGCCATCCTGGTGGAGCGCAAACTGCTCGGCCGGATGCAGTTGCGTTACGGGCCCAACCGAGTGGGGCCGTTCGGCCTGCTGCAGTCCCTGGTCGACGGCATCAAACTCGCGCTCAAGGAGGGCTTGGTGCCGGCCGGCGTCGACCGGCCGATCTACCTGATGGCCCCGGCGATCTCGGTGATCACCGCGATCATGGCCTTCGCGGTCATCCCGATGGGCCCGGTGGTGTCGGTGTTCGGCTCCAGCACGCCGCTGCAATTGACCGACCTTCCCGTCGGGGTGCTCTACGTGCTCGCGATCACCTCGATCGGGGTCTACGGAATCGTGCTGGCGGGATGGGCGTCGGGGTCCACCTATCCACTCCTCGGTGGGCTGCGGTCCAGCGCCCAGGTGGTGTCCTACGAGATCGCGATGGCCTTGTGCTTCGCTGCGGTGTTCCTGCACTCGGGGACGATGTCGACCTCCGGGATCGTCGACGCCCAGACCCGCACCTGGTACATCGTGCTGCTCCTGCCGTCGTTCGTGGTGTACGTGACCGCCATGGTCGGTGAGACCAATCGGGCTCCGTTCGACCTGCCGGAGGCCGAGGGTGAACTCGTCGGCGGATTCCACACCGAGTATTCGTCGCTGAAGTTCGCGATGTTCTTTCTCGCCGAGTACGTGAACATGGCGACGGTGTCAGCGCTGGCGACCACGCTGTTCCTCGGCGGGTGGCGGGCGCCGTGGCCGATCAGCCTGTGGTCGGGATTCAACACCGGGTGGTGGCCGCTGCTGTGGTTCGTGGCCAAGATGTGGCTGTTCCTGTTGCTGTTCATGTGGCTACGCGCCACCCTGCCCCGGCTGCGCTACGACCAGTTCATG
>JAGQTS010000345.1 GCA_020438895.1 Mycobacterium sp. | reverse complement strand
CAAGTGCGATCAGCAGTTGGTTCACTGTTCCATCATTGAAGCCGCTTGACCGAGGCCGTTTGCCAACCTCGTTCCTCCGGTGATCGTCTGCTGCAGGTCGTTGTTGATCTGGGCCGCTGTATTCACCGAAGCGAGTTGCGCCTGCCCTCCCCAGACTGCAGAACCAATACCCTCATGCGAACTGAGGTAGCCGTTCGCGATCGCTGTCGCCTGCCCAAGCGCCGACTCGATGGCGTGTTGGGTGGTTCGAAGTACCTCTGGGGTGACGACGAGTGCCATGGTTCATCCTTTGCTGTGTTGTTGACATCACCTTCGGGCGAAGGCGAGTATGCCGAGTATTGGTGCAGCTCATCGTGGTGTCACTTCACCGTCCCACCGACCGATGACCTGACCGCGAGGCCCCGTGGTGTCGTTAGCTGCGCCTATCTTTCGGGGGCTGTCCGGCCATCAGGGCAATGCGTGCGTACGCCGATCCACCCCGTTCTGCGCCCTTCTCCGCGAAGCCCTTGGCCTGACCGGAGACGCCGGCTGGGCCTGCCGGGATGGCGGTGCCGCCCAGACCGCCCGGCCCCAGCGCTCGAGCATCTGCAGCACTGAGTAGGCCACTTTTCAAACCCGCTGGGCGGCCAGAGTTTTCGGTAGGGAAGCTGGCCGGGGGTCGGGAATAGGTTGTCAGTCCGGCGCCCGGCACCCCACCCGGGCCAACTCCCCCGACACCGCCGCCGGCTGCTCCCGCTCCGGCGGTCAGCCCGCTCCCCACAGCCCCGCTTGGGGCGCCAAGCAGAGCCGTCGTCACCTCACCTTCGCCGACCCCCTCATCGTCGAACGTGCCGGTCAATCCGCTCATCATCGACTGGGGGACGGCCGAAAGAGCCTGCGCCGCTTGGGCAGGCATCTGGAACATACCCATCGCCGGCTGGAGGGCGCCGACAGCCGCTTGCAAGGTTTGGCCCAGGGCCGACGCCATCTGCCCGCCCTCCGCCGCGGCCCGCGCCGGAGCTACGGCACCATCGGCGGCTGCGTGCGCGGATTCATCCATCGCCTCACCGGCCACAGCCTGGCCAACAGCCTGCGCCACCGCTGCTGCAGCGGTGGCCGGGGCCGTCGCCGCCGCCCCAGGCGGCGACAGCGGCGGCGGGACCGCAAGCGCGGCAGTCAGGGCTGCCAGTGTCACGCCGTAGAGGGCTCCGCTGGCGGCGTTTTGCGGCCAGAACTCGCCGAAGTAGACGGTGTCCAAGGCGACGATTGCCGGCGTCAGGGCCCCCAAGACCAGTGGATTCATTGCCACGTCGGCTGCCTGCTCTGCGCGGTTGGCGAGTGCGACCTCAGCGGGGATCATCGCCGCAACCGCGGCTTCGTAGGCCGCGACCGCGCCCGCTGCGATCGGCGGCTTCTCCTGAACCCAGCCGGACAGCAATTGCAGGGCCGTGTTCAATCCGGTGACAGCTACCGTCGAACTCGCGCCGCCGACACCCTGGAAATCCAATGCGGTAGTCGTAGCGTTCGCCGTAGAGGCGGCGAACAGCGCCTCGTTCGTGGCCATCAGCGCCTGCCAGGCGGCACAGTTGGCCAATGTGCTGGCCGTGCCGGCCGATCCTGGCCCGCACAAACGCATGTAGTTGACTTCCGGTGGGGACGACGACCACGCAGGATCTGGCATGTCGGATGTCCGGTCCTACAGCGCGAGCGCGGTGTTGTTGATGACATCGGTAACGGTGTACGTGGCGGCGGCCACGTTCTGCGCACCAGCAAACAATCCACGATTAACGCAGTGTTCGCTGGAGGTCGCGATATACGCCGCCCCAGCGGCGTTTAGGGCCTCTGCGAACTGGACGGAGTCGAGGTCGGCACCCATCGGAACGGCGCCTATCAGTGCTGTTGATGCTACTGATGTTGCCGCAGCGGCGCCAGCGGCTACGGCGCTTTCGGTAGCCGCTGATGCGCCGAGACTGGCGGCACTGACCTTGAGAACCATCTTGCTTCCTTTCGCTCACCGCGCTGTCCAGCTACGGCGCGGAAGCGATCCTAGGGTCGAACGGCGGGAGTCGCCAAGTCACCCCGGGGAATTAGTTCAGCAAACAACAATCAGCAAACCGGCGAACAGCACAAACAAGTGTTGATGACCGGTTATTTGGGGCGGTTGCAGCGTGCGACGAACCGGACGCTACTCCCCAGCGAACTCCGGAGCGCGTCTCTCGAACATCGCCTGAATACCCTCCTTGAGGTCACGCGAGGGCAGGAACGCGGAGTTCCAAGCCGCCACGTAGCGCAGCGATGCGGCGACCTCGTCGACACGTTGCTCATCGAGGACGTCTTTGATACCCCGCACCGTCAGCGGACTGTTGGCCGCGATCTCCGCCGCGGTGGCGTGCGCGGCGGCCAGTGTCGCTTCAGCGTCGGGAAACACGTCGTTGACCAGACCGATCTTTTCGGCCCGCGCGGCGTCGATGTCCTTGCCGGTCAGCGCCAGTTCGCGCAGGTGACCGTCGGAAAGGATGTAGGGCAACCGGGCCAGACTGCCGACGTCGGCGACGATCGACAGTTTGACCTCCCGCACCGAAAATTTCGCATCAGCGCTGGCGTAGCGGATGTCCACCGCGCTGATCAGGTCCACGCCGCCACCGATGCACCAACCATGCACCGCCGCGATGGTGGGGGTTCGGCAGTCGGCGACCGCGGTGATGGACTGCTGCATGGTTTTCAGCTTGGCGTGGAAATCGGCTCGCGGCTTCGCGCTGACCTCACCGCCACCCATCGAGGGCAGCATGCCGCCCATCGCCATCAGGTCGAGTCCGTAGGAGAAGTTGCGCCCCGAACCAGTCAACACGATCGCCCGGACCTCGGGGTCAGCGTCCAAGGCGGCGACGACCACGGGCATCTCGTCCCAGAACGCCGGGCCCATCGCATTGCCCTTACCCGGACCGGTCAGGACAACTCGTGCGACATGTTCGGAAATCTCGACGGTAAGCGATTCATACGTGCTGCTCATGAGCACAAAGGCTACGACTAGCCCCGCCCGTCGCCCTGACCGCCCCGGTCGACCCACCCCCCAGCAAAATGCAGGAAAGCGTCGTTCTCGGCAGGCGCCCCGATGGTCACCCGAACCCCGTCGGAGCCGTACGGGCGCACCAAGACCCCGGCATGGGCCGCTGCGGCGGCGAAACGTGCCGTGTTCTCCCCCAACGGCAGCCAGACGAAGTTGGCCTGCGACATCGGCAAGCGATAGCCGCGCGCCGCCAATTCAGCGCCGACCCGGCGGCGTTCGGCGACGACAGCATCGGTGCGGGCCGCCAGGTCCGCGGCGGCGTGCACCGAGGCGACCGCGGCGGCCTGGGCGATGGTGCTGACGGTGAACGGCACGTAGACCTTGCCCAGCGCAGTGATCACCTCCGAGTCCCCGACCGCGTAGCCCACCCGCAACCCGGCCAGCCCGTAGGCTTTTGAGAATGTCCGCAGCACAATGACATTGGCATGGCTGCGGGCCAAAGCGAGACTGTCGGGCAGCAACCCGTCGCGGATGTACTCCACATAGGCCTCGTCGATGACGACGAGAATGTGCGACGGCACGGCCTTGACAAACCGGGCCAAGGCGGCCGGTTCGACGACTGTGGAGGTGGGGTTGTTCGGGTTGCACACAAAGATCAGCCGGGTGCGCTCAGTGATCGCGGCGAGCATGGCGTCTAGATCGAAGGTCTCCTCACGCAGTGGAACCTGAATCGGGGTCGCACCGGCAACTCGAACCTGCAACGGGTATACCTCGAAGCTGCGCCAGCCGAAAATCACTTCGTCACCCACCGTGCAGGTGATCTGGATCAGTTGCTGGCACAGGCTGACCGACCCACAGCCCACTGAAATCTGTTCGGTTCCGATATCGCCGGCCGCGCTGAGATATTCGGCTAGCTGCTCCTTGAGTTCAGTGTGGCCGTTATCGGGATAGCGGTTGATACTGTCGGTCGCGGCCGCGATCGCCTGCCGCACGCCGGGCAGCGGCCCCTGTACCGTCTCGTTGCTGGCCAGCTTGATCGCACCTGGAACCGTCCTGCCCGGAGTGTAGGCCGGCAGGGCAGCCATCTCTGGGCGCAGTCGGACCGTCATCCGGCCAAGTCTAGGGGCGGCCTTTTGCCATCGGTCGTCGGCGCTGTGTACGCTTTCCGATGGTTCAGGAGGCGTGCCAGAGCGGCCGAATGGGACTCACTGCTAATGAGTTGTCCCCCTTCAAGGGGACCGGAGGTTCAAATCCTCTCGCCTCCGCCGCGGTCGACTCGTCGACCACGAACAACTGAAGACGGCGCCCGTAGCTCAACGGATAGAGCATCTGACTACGGATCAGAAGGTTTGTGGTTCGAATCCCTCCGGGCGCGCCGACT
>JAGQTS010000344.1 GCA_020438895.1 Mycobacterium sp. | reverse complement strand
CCGATGCAGTGGACCCCGGACCGCAACGGTGGGTTCTCCAAGGCCGATTTCGCCCAGCTGTACCTGCCCCCGCTGATGGACCCGGTGTACGGGTTTGCTGCCACCAACGTCGAGTCCCAGCTTCGCAATCCGGGATCGTTCCTGCACTGGGTGCAGCGCATGGTCCACACCCGTAAGACCCATCCGGTGTTCGGGGTCGGGGAGTTCGAGGCGCTGGAGGTGACCAACGACGCGGTGTTCGCGTTCTTGCGCACCCAGCACCGTGACGACGCCGCAGATGACATCGTGCTGTGCGTCAACAACCTCTCGAAGGTGGCCCAACCCGTCGAGCTGGAGCTTCCCCACCTGGCGGGCAAGCAGCCCATCGAACTGTTCGGGAGGGTTCCGTTCCCGCCGATTGGTGAGCTGCCCTACTTCGTGACCCTGCCCCCCTACGGCTTCTATTGGTTCTCCCTGGTCGACGAGATCGACGACGACCTGACCTGAGGTCGCATCCGCCAGGCGAGCCGACCCATAAGTACGGCATCGTTAAACCGAGGCGAAGCCCTCGGTCTGATCATCCTCGCAGCGATGAGGACTGGACCTATCTGCTGGGTGCCTTAGCGCGTCTGCCGGGATGGGGGTGTGGGCCACTACCGTGCCCCGACGTGTACCCCCAGACGCAGACCTGTTACGTCCACCCCGACAGCCCAGCCGGTGTGGTGTGCCAACGCTGCGACCGGCCGATCTGTCCCCGCTGCATGCACCAGGCATCGGTCGGGTTCCACTGCCCCGAATGCACCCGCAGCGGCGCCCAGAAGGTCTACCGGGGGCCGGCGGCTATGCGCACCGCCCCGGTGCTCACCCAGGTGCTGATCGGCCTGAACGTGGCCGTGTTCCTGCTCATGGTGGTGCTGGACGGCCCCGAGACGCTGCAGGGATCAGCCGGGACCATTCACGTCCGCCTCGGCCTGATCGCCAGCGCCTTCTTCCGGGGCGAGTTGATCGGCGTGGCCCACGGGGAGTGGTACCGCATGATCACCTCGGGCTTCTTGCACTTCGGGCTGATCCACCTGTTGTTCAACATGTATGCCCTGTGGATCCTCGGGTCGGCCACCGAGGCGATGGCGGGACGGGCCCGCCTGGCCACCGCCTACGGGGTGGCGGTACTGGCGGGATCGTTGGGGGCGTTGATCCTCAGCCCCGACAGCCTCACCGCCGGTGCATCGGGTGGCGTATTCGGTCTCATGGGATTCATCCTGGTGGTCCAGCGGATCCAGGGACTTCCGTTCCGGGACTCTCCCCTGATCGGCGTGCTGGTGCTCAACCTGTTGATCACCTTCGGCATCTCGAGCATCTCGGTCGGCGGCCACATCGGTGGCCTCATGGGCGGTGCCGCCGCCGGCTTCGCGTTGTCGTCACCCGCGCTCCGCCGTCAGAGCCCGGCGTTGGGATACGCGTTGTGCGCCGGCATCGCCATCGGCTGCCTGGTCGGTGGAATCGCCGTCGCCTCCGGCCACGGCTAGCGCCCGTGTCCGGCGCCCCTTGAATGGGATGCAACTCACCTGCACTGCACGCTGCCCAGTTCTCGTGGGCCGCCTTCGGCGGACGATCCCTGGTTCCGTCGAGCCCGGTCCTCACTTCGTTGCGGGGGCTCGACGGCGTTTGCCCAGTGCTCGCAAGCTCGCGACAGCGCAAACGTTGTCTGTTGCA
>JAGQTS010000343.1 GCA_020438895.1 Mycobacterium sp. | reverse complement strand
GTACTCCGGCGACATCGCCAAGGCGCTGGCCGCCGGGGCCTCGACGGCGATGCTGGGATCGCTGCTGGCCGGGACCGCCGAAGCGCCCGGAGACCTGATATTCGTCAACGGCAAGCAGTTCAAGAGTTACCGGGGTATGGGGTCGTTGGGTGCGATGCAGGGTCGGGGCGCCGCGGGTGGCACCGGCTCATCGAAGTCCTACTCCAAGGACCGCTACTTCCAGGACGACGTGCTCTCCGAGGACAAGCTGGTGCCCGAGGGTATCGAGGGGCGGGTGCCGTTCCGCGGTCCGCTGTCCACCGTGATCCATCAGCTGACCGGGGGGCTGCGGGCGGCCATGGGCTATACCGGCGCCGCCAGCATCGATGCCCTGCAACGGGCGCAGTTCGTGCAGATCACCGCCGCCGGGCTCAAGGAGAGCCACCCGCACGATATTCAGATGATCGCCGAGGCTCCTAACTACTATTCGCGGTGAGCGCAGGGCCACCGCTCGCGATGAGCGCGGCACCACCCGGCCCAACGAGCGCCTGCCCGACCGCGAAGAGGGGACACCGACGCCGTGCGTGACCTTGTGGAAATCGGTATGGGCAAGACCGCCCGCCGCACCTTCGAACTCGGCGATATCAATATCGTCCCCTCCCGGCGGACGCGGTCGTCGAAAGACGTATCCACCGCCTGGCAGCTTGACGCCTACCGGTTCGAGATTCCCGTCGTCGCCCATCCGACCGATGCGATCGTTTCCCCCGACTTCGCCATCGAACTCGGCCGACTCGGTGGACTGGGCGTCCTCAACGGTGAGGGTCTGATCGGCCGGCACGCCGACGTCGAGGACAAGGTCGCCCAGGTGATCGCCGCGGCCGAGGATGACGATCCGTGCGCGCCGATCCGGCTGCTGCAGCAGTTGCACTCGGCCCCGCTGAACCCCGAGTTGCTCGGTGCGGCGGTGTCCCGGGTCCGCAACGCCGGGGTCACCACAGCCGTGCGGGTGAGTCCGCAGAACGTCCGGGCGCTCACTCCCACCCTGCTCGCGGCCGGGATCGATCTGCTGATCATCCAGGGCACGATCATCTCCGCCGAACGGGTCGCCTCCGACGGCGAACCGCTGAACCTCAAGACCTTCATCTCCGAACTCGACATCCCGGTGGTCGCCGGCGGGGTGCTCGACCACCGCACGGCGCTTCACCTGATGCGCACCGGCGCGGCGGGGGTCATCGTCGGCTACGGATCCACCGCAGGTGTCACCACGAGCGCCGAAGTGCTGGGTATCAGCGTCCCCATGGCCACCGCCATCGCCGATGCGGCCGCCGCCCGCCGTGAGTATCTCGATGAGACCGGTGGCCGCTATGTGCATGTGCTCGCCGACGGCGACATTCACACGTCCGGGGATCTGGCCAAGGCGATCGCCTGTGGCGCCGACGCCGT
>JAGQTS010000342.1 GCA_020438895.1 Mycobacterium sp. | reverse complement strand
CGGTCGAGGTTCTTCTCCACCACCGTCGACCCGGACAGGCTGGACTGCACACCGCCGCCGAACAGCGTCGAGAGGCCACCGCCCTTGGCGCGGTGCAACAGAACCAGCAGCACCAGCAGCACGCTGGTGGTGATCAGCAGGATCTGCAGGGTCAGAATCATGGCCGACAGTTTACCGGGTGGGGTGCCCGATCAGGGCAGCGGCCCACCAGCGGCGATGGCCGCCAGGGTGGCGAACTGCTCCCCGTCGAGGGATGCTCCACCGACCAGAGCGCCGTCGACGTCCTGCTGACCGACGATCTCACCAACGTTCTTGGCGTTGACCGAACCGCCGTAGAGCACCCGAATCCCATCGGCGATCGTCGGCGACGCCAGCGTTGCCAGTTCCTCGCGGATCGCCCCACAGACCTCCTGGGCGTCCGCTGCACTGGCCACCCGGCCGGTGCCGATGGCCCAGACCGGCTCATAGGCGATGACCACGGTGGTCAGTTGCTCGTCGCTCAGCCCGGCGAGCGAACCCCGCAACTGGGCCAGGTTGTGCTCGACGTGATTACCCGCCTCGCGGACCTCGAGGTGCTCACCGATGCAGACGATCGGGGTCAAGCCGTGTCGGAATGCCGCGGCGGCCTTGGCCGCCACCAGTGCGTCATCCTCGTGATGGTAGGTCCGCCTCTCGGAGTGGCCGACGACGGCGAAGGTGCAGCCGAGTTTGGATAGGAACGCCCCACTGATCTCGCCGGTGAAGGCACCGGAGTCATGCTGGGACAGATCCTGTGCTCCGTAGGTCAGCCGTAGCTTGTCACCGTCGACCAGGGTCTGCACACTGCGCAGGTCGGTGAATGGCGGGATGACGGTGACATCGACCTTGTCGAAGTACTTATCGGGCAGCGCGAAGGCGATCTTCTGGACCAGCGCGATCGCCTCGAAATGGTTGAGGTTCATCTTCCAGTTGCCGGCGATCAGCGGTTTGCGGGACACAACACTCCTCATTCGATGGGGCTCGACAGGGCTCGACGGGGCTCGATGGGGACCGCCGGAATCAGGCCGACGAGTGGGCGTTCAGCACGTCGATACCCGGAAGGGTCTTGCCCTCAAGGTATTCCAAAGACGCGCCGCCGCCGGTGGAAATGTGCGAGAAGCCGTCCTCGGGCAACCCGAGTTGGCGAACCGCCGCCGCCGAGTCCCCGCCGCCGACCACGCTGAACGCGCCCTTGGCGGTAGCGGAGATGATGGCCTCGGCCACTCCGCGGGTACCCGCGGAGAACGCCGGAAACTCGAAGACCCCCATCGGGCCATTCCAGAAGATGGTGCGGGCATTGGAGAGCAGGGTGGCGAAACGCGTCACCGAACCCGGACCGATGTCCAGACCCATCGTCCCATCGGGAATCTTCTCGGCGGCGACCACATCCGGCGCGGCGTCGGCGGAGAACTCGGCGGCGACGACGACGTCAACCGGCAGGTGGATAACGTCGCCGTACTCCTCGAGCAGTCGTCGGCAGGTGTCGACCATCTCCTCTTGCAGGAGTGAGTCGCCGACTGAGAAACCCTGGGCGGCAAGGAATGTGAAACACATCCCGCCACCGATGATGAGGCTGTCCGCCTTGCCTGCGAGGTTCTCGATCACCGCCAGCTTGTCGGAGACCTTCGAGCCGCCGAGCACGACGGCGTAGGGACGGTCCGCGGCTTTGCTGAGTTGCTCCAAGACCTTGACTTCGGCGCCCACCAG
>JAGQTS010000341.1 GCA_020438895.1 Mycobacterium sp. | reverse complement strand
AGCAGGCCAACCCGGTCAATCAGGGTGGCCCCGACCCGGCCAACCTCGCCGGCCCGGTGGATTTGAACACCAATCTGAACTGGGACCCGGCCTACGCCTTCGACCGTAATCGCGTCCCCGGAACCGCCCCGGCCTACCAGCACAACGACCAGTACAGCTTCTACTTCTACGAGAACGCGAACACCTACGCCTCGGCGTTCTCCGACAACCTGGCCCAGAAGCTCAACCCCGGCCCGCAGATCTCCCTGGCCGCCGGTCCCGGCGTCAACCAGAACGTCAGCCAGATCGACCTGTATGTGTTCGGCTCCGACGAACCCGTCGGCCCGGACGGCGACGGCTTCTACAAGAAGCCGGTCAGCACCAACTTCCTGGCTCAGCCCGCCGGGGACGACTACCTGATCCCAACCGCGCCGAACAGCACACTGACTCTGCAGGTTCAGGGGTTCAATGTGGGATCGAAGGTCGTCGACGACGCCACCGTCACGTTGGGCATCTACCGGGGGGTCGACGCTGACGAACAGGCTCAGTTCGACTACGTGACGCTACCGACGGCCTCAGGCGGGGTCTACCAGTACTTCACCGTGGCCGGAGGACCCGGCTCGTGGACGGCGGGGACGGCCGGCGCGAATCCACTGGGCTTCATCCAGATCAACGGCCTGCCGATGCCGACGACGGTCACCGCCGGCGACGTGTACTGGTATCAGCTGGCGATCACCGACAGAGACGGCGCCGATCAGCGCGTGTTCAACATCTATGCCACCGCAGGGGGCAGCACCCCGGGCGAACTGAAACCGTTCAACCCGGGAGCCGGTATCGGCTCGGCCAACGACCCGTCGGCCGCCATCGACAACAATGCCGGCCTCAACGTCTTCACCACCTACAACGATGGGACATTCGTCAACAGCCAGATCACCGTCAACCTGCAACCGGACGCCTCGCTGCCGGCGGCGCTGCTGACCAACGGCTGGGATCCCAACACCGTCAACAAACCGCAGGGTCCACAACCGCCGGGAACCAACCCGCTGATCTCGGCTCTGGCAGCACCGGTGGTCGGGCATATCGGCGACGGCGGTGAGTTCACTGCCGTCGCCGGCCAGTACGGAACCGGCGTGACGATCACCCAGGGCTACCCACCGATCATCAATCAGGCCGCAACGGATGCCGGCGGTGATCCGGTCTACTTCGACAATCCGCCGCCCACCGCGAACGTCACCGGTCTCAGCTCCGTCGCGTTCGGTTGGACGGGGACCAATTCCTATGCCGGAGAGCCCGATTCGCAGGGAGTGAGCTACGCACCGACGATGCCGGTGTTCCAGACTGCGGCACCGTTTGCCCTGACTCAGGCGGGCCAGGTCGGCCAGTACACCAACAAGATCCTGCCGGGCAACACCGCTCAGGTCACCGTCAAGCAGGGATCCACGGTGATCGGCACGGTGGCCGGGGTCGCCGATCTTGACGGGCAATGGCAGACCGGCGCAATAAATCTCGCTCCCGGCACCTACACCGCGACGATGACGGAGTTGACCCCGAGCGGCAACCCCGTCGTCGACTACCTCGGCCGGCCCAAGCCGGACAGTGTCGCGGTCACCCTCATCGTCGCCCCACAGTAGCGGCCACCGGACTACGATAATCGCGACGAATCCCGCCCGGCTCGCGTGGGTCAGGCGAAGTGCTTCGACTCGGAGGTGCGGCGATGGCGGTTGTGTTCGATTCGCTGAATGCGATGGAGGTTCTCGACTCCCGGGGCCGGCCCACCGTGTGGGTCCGGGCGGTGCTGCCCGGAGGGAAGACGGTGGAGGCGGGCGTCCCTTCGGGGGCCTCGACCGGCAGCCGTGAAGCCGTCGAGTTGCGCGACCGCGACGACCGCTACCACGGTCTCGGTGTCATGCATGCGGTCGACAACGTCAACGGTCCCATCGCAGACGCACTCGTCGGGCTCAGATGGTCGTCACTCCTCGAAATCGACACCGCGATAAGAGAGTTGGACGGGACGCCGGATAAATCGCGGCTGGGCGCCAACGCCATCGTCGGGGTGTCGATGGCCGCGGCCCGCGCCTTCGCGCTCGACCCCGGCCAGCCGCTATGGCGGTGGCTCACCCCGACAGGGGTCAGCCCCCGATTGCCGGTGCCGCACTTCAATGTCGTCAACGGCGGAGCCCACGCGCCCAACCCGTTGGATTTCCAAGAGTTCATGATCGCCCCACTGGGTGCGCGTTCGCTGGCCGACGCGGTGCGGGCCGGCGCGGAGGTGTATGCCGAGTTGCGTTCGGAGTTGGCCCGCCGCGGCTTCGCCACCGGACTGGGCGACGAGGGCGGCTTCGCACCCGACCTGAGCAGCCCCGAGGAGGTGCTCACCCTGCTACGACGGGCAATCGTCGACGCCGGCTATCGGGCCGGCGCAGACGGGGTGGCGATCGCCCTCGATCCCGCCGCCAGCGAGTTCTACCGCGACGGCCGCTACCAGGTCAGTGGCGAGTCGCTGTCGAGCCAGGACATGATCGACCGATTCACCGCAATCGTCGAGGAGTTTCCGGTGTGGAGCATCGAAGACGGCCTGGCCGAGACCGACACCGACGGCTGGGTTGCGCTGACCGAGGCACTGGGCGACCGAATCCAACTGGTCGGTGACGACAACTTCGTGACCGATCCCGCCCTGATCACCGAGGCGATCGCCGCGGGGGTCGCCAACGCCGCACTGATCAAGGTCAACCAGGTGGGTTCGGTCTCCGAGACCCTGGCTGCCCTGCAGGTGTGCCGCGACGCCGGCTACGGGGCGATGATCTCGCACCGCTCCGGCGAGACCACCGACTCGTTCATCGCGGACCTGGCCGTCGGGTCGGGATGCGGCCAGATCAAGTCCGGCGCACCGGCCCGTGGCGAACGGGTCGCCAAGTACAACCGTCTGCTGCAGATCTCACGCGACAACCCGGACCTGCCCTTCGGACGCCCGGGCACCGACTGAGTTCGGCTGCGCCCAGAGATCGGTGTCCCGCCCGCAGGCGACCCCACTCGTTTAGGCTGCCGATGTGAACCTCGAGAAGGTGGTGTTCGGTTTCTTCGTGCTGCTGGCCGCGACGCTGAACTTCGGCTTCTTCCTCGGCGATATCAGCGACCCCGAGGTGCACAATTCCTGGGAACTGTTCAGCGCGCTCATCGTCGCGCTGATCACGACGATTCTGAAGTTCGGTGACAGCACGCAGATCGGCGCCATCCAACTGGCCACCAGTCTGGTCGCGCTGCTGCAACTCGCTGTCGCAGCGGGAATGTGGGTCTGGGCCACGCAGGTGTCGGCGAACGGACTGGACGGGCACGCCATGGCCAGCGTCGTGTCGCTGTCCGGCGGGGCGCTGCTGGCCAACCTGGTGTC
>JAGQTS010000340.1:2290-2858 GCA_020438895.1 Mycobacterium sp. | reverse complement strand
CCGACGTCGAGACCACCGTGGTGCCCCAGCTGCTCGCCGAGATCGACGGTGTCGAGTCGCTCGACAACGTCGTCATCATCGGCGCCACCAACCGCGAGGACATGATCGACCCCGCGATCCTGCGACCCGGCCGGTTGGACGTCAAGATCAAGATCGAGCGCCCCGACGCCGAAGCGGCCCAGGACATCTTCAGCAAATATCTCACCGAGACCCTGCCGGTGCATGCCGATGACCTCGCCGAGTTCAGTGGGGACCGCGGCCTCTGCATCAAGGCGATGATCGAGAAGGTCGTCGACCGGATGTACGCCGAGATCGACGACAACCGCTTCCTCGAGGTCACCTACGCCAATGGTGACAAGGAGGTCATGTACTTCAAGGACTTCAACTCTGGGGCGATGATCCAGAACGTGGTCGACCGGGCCAAGAAGTACGCGATCAAGTCCGTTCTCGACACCGGGCAGCGTGGCCTGCGCATCCAGCATCTGCTGGACTCGATCGTCGACGAATTCGCCGAGAACGAGGATCTGCCCAACACCACCAACCCCGACGACTGGGCGCGGATCTCGGG
>JAGQTS010000340.1:0-2283 GCA_020438895.1 Mycobacterium sp. | reverse complement strand
AGAAGGGCGAGCGGATCGTCTACATTCGTACCTTGGTGACCGGAAAGAACTCGTCGGCCAGCAGGGCCATCGACACCGAGTCCAACCTCGGCCAATACCTGTAACCCGGTCGATCGCGCGGCGCCTCAGAACTGCAGCGAATAGCTGTTGGTCAGATCGTCCTGCAGGACGTGCGCATCGCGAGTGGTGGTGTCCACCGTCAAGGGCGCGGTCAGGGTGCGGGTTTCGTAACACCAGCCATCGGGCAGGTGCAGCCGCGAACCCAGTGTGGCCAGGTCGTCGAAGGAGAGGTCCTTGTCCACCACCTGGCTCCAGGTCTGCATCACCCACCGCCGGCCGTCGGCGTCCACGAGTTCGAAAATCGGTCGGCCCGCATCGAAGGTGAACACCGCACGGCGGTCGACCTTGTTGACGGAGTACGGCTGCGGATTGTTCGAGGACAATTGCACGGTGGCCTGCTCGATCATGTCGATGCCGCCGAAGCTGCGGGTCACCTGCGGTCCGGACGCACTCTTGCCAATCCGACTCATCAGAAAGTAACGCGGGCCGTTGAGCAGTGCGGCGACCGCACCGTTCTCGCGGGCGATCGCATCGGCGTCGAGGGCGTTCCACAGCCCGGCGGGGCAGTCGTTGAGTGGGAAGGTGTTGAAGACGGTTGCCTCCGGGCCGGACTGCCCCATGCGGACCAGCAGCACTTCGCCGTAACGCTTGGTGAACACATCGCTGCCGGGCCCCTCGGCCGGATTCTCGGTCACGGTGGATCCTTTCGTCAGGGTCGTTGGCGGGATGCCCGGTACCGGGCGCGGGCCCGCAGGGTCTGCTTGAGAGTGTCCATCATCGGGTCGAGGAACTGTGCCCGATATTTACCATCAGTGACCGCCTTGGCGGCCAGGTACATGAAGGTGATCGCGGTCAGCAGCAATGTCGTCTGAATCAGCGCATCGGGAAGGGGCAGTGTCATGCCCGCGATCTCGCCGTCCGCGCGACCGGTACCGCGGGTCCAGGCGTCCAGCACCGCCGGGCTGACCAGGATCATCCCCAGGACGAAGAAGATCGCCCCGGTCAACATCGCCACGGTGAGCACATGCAGAAGTTGCGAGGCCGCCACCACGAAGACGACGTTGAGCCTCTCCCCGAGTGATAACCGGTCGGTGTGGGGCGGGTCAGGCATCGAGTCGAACGGCGTCCCGGACAGGGCCGGCGCGTCGGGCGGGACGTTTGACCCGGAAATCAGCGGCCGAATCTGATCGATGGTGGTGGCTACCAGGAAACTTCCGGCGACGAGCAGGAGGAAAACGATACCGAGCCACAACCGGGCGCGACTGATCAGAGATGTCATCAACCACACATGGGTGTTGAAGAACACCAGAAAGGTGAGCAGCACCACCGGTAGCGCGCGGACGAACATACCCGCAGTGAGCGCCAGGTTCGACAACGCCACCGTGGCGACCCAGCCGAGGATGGCGCCGATGCCGGTTGCCGTCAGAACCAGGATCGCCGCGATCGCGATCCCGAACACCGTCAGGTTCACCCCGATCCGGGTGCTCGGGCCGCCGATCACCACGCCCGAACCGATGACCGCGACGGCGATCACCGAGATCCCCGTCCGTCGCGCGATGGAGTCGACCCGGCTGACCAGCCAGCCCACCAGGGCGACGGCCGGTAGCACCAGGACCACCAGCATCAGCACAAGGCTCTCGAGCAGATCCGGCCGTCCGGCGATGTCGACCGTGTGCCGGCCGGAGATGGCCACGATGAGGATCGAGTTGGCGGCGATCACCGCAAGACCGGCGAGTGCGGGCGTCGACCGCACCCACACCCGGCGCAGCAGGGCGCCGCGGCGCAGCACCGCGGGCAGTCCCTGAGCGAGGAACCACCGCTCGGCCGCGAGACGCTCAGTGGATCGCGAATCCACCGCGATGTCCCCCCGCTCTGCCGAGATCGACGTGAGTGTCCCTGCGCACCGGGGCCGCATATCGCGACCGGGGAGCCACGTACGGCCAGGCTACGCTGTGCCGATGCAGCGGATCATCGGCACCGAGGTGGAATACGGGATCTCAGCGCCGCACGATCCGACCGCCAATCCGATCCTCACGTCCACCCAGGCCGTGCTCGCCTACGCTGCAGCCGCCGGCCTCCAGCGCGCCAAGCGAACCCGCTGGGACTACGAGGTGGAGTCACCGTTGCGCGACGCCCGCGGGTTCGACCTGAGCCGGGCATCCGGCCCGCCGCCCATCGTCGACGCCGACGAGGTCGGTGCGGCCAACATGATCCTCACCAACG
>JAGQTS010000339.1 GCA_020438895.1 Mycobacterium sp. | reverse complement strand
GAGAAGCAGAAGGAGGGCAAGAAGCGGATGAAGACGATCGGCCGGGTCGACGTCCCGCAGGAGGCGTTCGTCGCGGCGCTGTCCAGTGACGCGGCCGGCGACAAGCCCGGCGACAAGAAGGGGAAGTAGCCCTCATCAGCGGCCGTGGGGACATTGTTGGCAGAAGGCTCGGCGCGGTTGTCAGCGCCATGCTGGCGGTGTTGACGGTGGCGGGCTGTACGCGCGCGGTGGACGGCAGCGCTCAGCGCACCGGCGCGGCCGACCCCCCGGCCCCGCACCAGCTTCTCCCCAGCCCCGGGGAGGTGGCGGCGACGGTGGGCTCCCCGCTCGAAGCGGCCGGGCCACCCAAGACCGGGGGCGTGGACGTGCTGCCCGACGGGATTCGGGACGCCGCGGGCGCCACCCCGTTGGACTGCCTGGGCGCGGTCACTCCGTTGATGCGGGTGGTCTACGAAGGCGCCGGTGACCGGGTGCGGGCGGCAGCCTGGCGTGACTACAGCCGCTTCGGTGCGGGACTGACGGTGTCCAGCGTGGAGGCCGGTGTGGTGCGGATGGACTCCGCGGCCGCCGCGGCCCGATTGTTCGCTCGCTTCGCGGAGCAGTGGCGAGTCTGCGAGGGCACCACGGTCACTCTGCACGCCGGGTCCGGAGGTTTGGAACTCACCGCCACTGACGTACGCCTCGACAGCGGGGTCCTTTCCGCAACCGTCCGCTCCGACGGCGGCGAGGGCACCGCGTACCCGATCGAACATGCCGTCGGGGTCGCGGGGGAGTACCTGGTCGACGTCGACGTGGCCATCACCGACCCTGACCCGGCCCGCCGTGTCCCCGCTTCCCGGGCCGCTGATCTGGTGCGGACGATTCTGGAAAAGATCAGCCCGGGCTGACCCCCGCCGTTCGGACCGCTGCGAGGACCGTTGCCGCTCCGGTCTTTACATCGGGGCGTTGGCCGGCTGGAACATCCCGGTCCCGTCCGCCTGCTCCTCGGCCCGGATGACGTGCACGACCGCGTTGATCAGGGCCAGATGGGTGAAGGCCTGCGGGAAGTTGCCCAGGTGCCGGCCGGTGGACGGCTCGATCTCCTCGGCGTAGAGATGCAGTGGACTGGCGAACGACAGCAGCCGCTCGCACAGATGCCGGGCTCGGCTCACCTCACCGATCTCGACCAATGCCGACACCAGCCAGAACGAGCAGATGGTGAACGTTCCCTCCTCCCCGGACAGGCCGTCGTCGGTCTCCTCGACCCGGTAGCGCAGCACCAGACCGTCCTCGGTGAGTTCGTCGGCGATCGCCAGCACGGTGGCCCGCAACCGAGGGTCGTCCGACGGCAGGAATCGCACCAGGGGAACCAGCAGCAGCGACGCGTCCAGGGCGGGGTCGCCGTAGCGTTGTGTGAATACGCCGCGGTCGTCCACCCCGTGCTCCAGGATGTCGGCCTTGATCTCGTCGGCGATCGCGCGCCATTGCTGAGCGTAATCATGAGATCCCTGCAATTCGGCGAGCTTGGCCCCGCGGTCGAGGGCCACCCAGCACATCACCTTCGATGAGGTGAAGTGCTGGGGCTCGCCGCGCACCTCCCAGATACCCCGGTCCGGCTCGCGCCAATGCTTGATGGCCTCGTCGACCTGCTCCTTGAGCACCGGCCACAGTTGATCGGAGATGTTCTCCCGCGACTTGCAATGCAGGTACACCGAATCCAGCATGGTGCCCCAGATATCGTGCTGGCGCTGGTTGTAGGCGCCGTTTCCGATGCGCACCGGTCGTGCCCCGTCGTATCCGGAGAGGTGGTCGAGTTCGCCTTCGACCAACTCGCGTTCGCCGCCGACGCCGTACATCACCTGAAGTGGTTTGCGCTCACCGTTGTTGGCTCCGGAGACGTCGGCGATGAAGGAGAAGAAGTCATCGGCCTCACGGTCCAGACCCAGGGTGTAGAGCCCCCACAGCGCAAAGGTGGAGTCCCGGACCCAGGCATAGCGGTAATCCCAGTTTCGTTCTCCTCCTGGCGTTTCCGGCAGCGAGGTGGTGCTGGCGGCCAGGAGTGCGCCGGTGGGGGAGTACGTCAGGCCCTTCAAAGTCAGCGCGCTGCGTTGCAGGTAGGCCCGCCACGGGTGGTCGGGGAAATGCCCGACGTTGATCCACTGCCGCCACGCCTCGCTGGTCTGCCACATCTTGTCGGCGGCTTCCTCGTAGGTCTGGGGCGAGGGGTGTTTGGACCAGGACAGTGCGACGAAGACGTTGTCGCCCTCCTTGAGTCGGGTACGGGCACGTGCCTCCCGGCCTTCCAGCCCGATCCGCAGATTGGTGGTCAGCCGCAGCGTTGGGTGGGCGTCGGGATTGGTGCGGGCCCGGGCGATGGCCTCGCCGTAGGCGTTGGCCGAGTATTCCCAGGCCGCGTTGATCCGCCCGTAGTCGAAGGATGGCTCGCAGTTCATCACCAGTTCCACCGTTCCGCTGACACAGCGCACGGTGCGCAACAGGATGTGTTCGGCATCCCAGTCCATCGGAGTGCGACGGTGGGTACGCGACCTGGCCTCCAGGTCGTGCCACGGGCCCATCACCAGGGCGTCGCGCACGATCACCCAACCGGTCGGCGTCTGCCAGGTGGTCTCCATGATCAGGCTGCCCGGAAGATAACGCCGGGCAGCGGGCACGGTGACGCCGTACGGCCCCAGCCGGAAATGACCGGCACCGCGATCCAGTATCGCCCCGAACACACTCGGGGAGTCCGGTCGCGGCACGCACAGCCATTCCACCGCTCCTGCCGCCGAGATCAGGCAGGTGTTTTCGCAGTCGGACAGAAATGCGTAGTCGGCAATCGGCGGAAACTGGCTGCGCTGCGAACCGGTCGGGGAGTACGGCACCGGTTCGTGGGCGGTATCAGGCTGGTTGTTCCCGTCACCGATGTGTCGTTCGACGTGCAGCACCATGCCGCCATCATGGCTGTCTTGGTCCCCCTCGTCCACGGATCTGGCCAGAATGCGGCGGGCCCGGCGGGGCATCGCATCGCATCGCATTGCCGAGGGCATAGGCTGGGGCGGTGTCCGGATTCCTCGATTGGTGGGATGGTGCCGAGTTGTGGCTGTCCGGACTGGGCTTCGTCCCGCAGACCCTGATCGTGATGCCGATCGTGCTGGTATTGGCCTACGGGATCGCGCTCACCCTGAACGCTGTGCTGGGCTTCGGCCTCGATGGCCTGCGGCGATTGCGCGGGTACCGGTCCGGGCAGGGACAGCGCCGGTGAGCGGACTGCCGCGGTCCCGGGTCACCCTCGCCCTGATTGCCCTGCTGGTTCTGGTCGTGCTGGTGTGGTTGTTCAACCGCTGACGCGGACGTGGGGTTCGCACCGGGGCCATGGTTTTCGGCGTTCGATGTTAGTCTTCCCCGCGTGCGGACGGCAATCGGAGAGAGCCACGACGCGGCAGTAGTCGCCCTCGTGCCCCCGTGCGCCGCCGTCTGCTGTTGTCGCTGACACCCCGCCCGCCCGCGGTCGAGGTCCCGGCGACCGTCGCCGTCGATCCCGCCATTCTCGTCGTCCGTGGGTCGGGTCCAGATCGCCCAGCCAGCCCCCGAGTCCGCGAGAAAGGCCTGACATGACGACATCGCCCCGACGTCGCCGGCGTACCGCTGCCGCGCTCGCGGTCTCGACGGTACTTCTGGCCGGGTGCGGTGGCGGGCCCAGCGACGAGCCCGGCGGTGGTCGTTCGAATTCAGAGATCACATTGGGCCTGGTGGCCTATGCCGTCGCCGAACCGGGTTGGAACAAGATCATTCCGGCGTTCGCCGCCACCCCGGCTGGCGAGGGCATCGACGTCACCGCCTCCTACGGCGCCTCCGCCGACCAGTCCCGTTCGGTGGCGGACGGCAAGCCCGCCGACTTGGTCAACTTCTCCGTCGAACCCGATATCACCCGTCTGGTGAAGGCCGGCAAGGTGGCGCAGGATTGGAACGCCGGGGTCACCAAAGGCATCCCGTTCGGCTCGGTGGTCAGTCTCGTGGTTCGCAAGGGCAATCCGCGAGGTATCAGGGATTGGGACGATCTGCTGCGACCGGACGTCGAGGTGGTCACCCCGAGTCCGCTGAGTTCGGGTTCGGCGAAGTGGAACCTGCTGGCGCCGTACGCCGCCAAGAGCGATGGCGGCCGCGATCGACAGGCCGGGTTGGACTTCATCGACAGACTGGTGGGCGAGCACGTCAGGACGCGGCCTGGTTCGGCCAGGGAGGCCGCCGACATCTTCTTGCAGGGCACCGGTGATGTCCTGATCAGCTACGAGAACGAAGCAATCCACATCGAACGGCTGGGCAAACCCGTCGAACGCGTCATTCCGCCGCAGACCTTCAAGATCGAAAACCCGGTCGCTGTGGTGACGACCACCACACACCTGGACAAGGCCACCGCGCTGAAGAACTTCCTGGTCACCCCGGAGGCCCAGAAGATCTGGGCGCAATCCGGCTTCCGCCCGGTGGACCCCGCGGTGAACGCGGAGTTCGCCGCCGAGTTTCCCAACCCGGCGAGGTTGTGGACCATCGCCGATCTCGGCGGTTGGGAAACCGTGGATGCGGCCCTATTCGACAAAGAGAACGGGGTCATCACGATGATCTACCGGCGAGCCACCGGATGACGATCGCCAACGAACCGGATGCCCTCGCCGGTTCCCGCACCGTCGGTTCAACACCCGTACTGGCGGGCGCTGCGTCGATCTGGCTGAGCGTCATCGTCCTGTTGCCGCTGGCAGCGATCGTGTGGCAGTCCGCAGAGGGGGGATGGGCGGCCTTCTGGGCCGCCGTCACCTCACCATCGGCGGTGGACTCCTACCGGGTCACCTTGACGATCGCCGTCGGCGTCACGGTGGTCAACGCCGTATTCGGATTGCTCGTCGCCTGGGTCCTGACCCGCGACAATTTCCCCGGCCGCCGGCTGATGGATACGGTGATCGACCTGCCGTTCGCCTTGCCCACCATCGTGGCCAGCCTGGTGATGCTGGCCCTGTACGGCCCGAGCAGTCCGGTCAACCTGCACCTACAGCACACCAGGTGGGGTGTCGGGGTGGCACTGCTGTTCGTGACGTTACCGTTCGTGGTGCGCTCCGTTCAGCCCGTCCTGCTCGAGCTGGACCGTGATGTGGAGGAGGCGGCAGCCTCACTCGGCGCGACCAATCCGGTGATATTCACCCGGGTGATCCTGCCGGCTTTGCTCCCGGCGTTGTTGTCCGGCGCGGGACTGGCCTTCTCGCGTGCGATCGGTGAATTCGGGTCGGTGGTGCTGATCGGCGGGGCGGTCCCCGGGCAGACGGAGGTGTCTTCGCAGTGGATCCGCACTCTCATCGAAAACGATGACCGCACCGGCGCGGCCGCAGTATCGATCGTGCTGCTGGCGCTCTCGTTCCTGGTGCTACTGGCGTTGAGATACGCCGGGTCGCGGGCCGCCAAGCGGGAGGAGATTGCGGTATGACGTTGTCTCCCTGGGCGCGCCATCTCCTGCGATTCGTCGGGGCGGCCTACGTGACGGTTCTGGTAGCCGTCCCCGTGGGCCTGATCCTCTGGCGTACATTTGCCCCCGGGCTCGGCGCGTTCATCGACTCCATCACCACCCCGGCTGCCATCTCCGCGCTCCAGGTGTCCCTTCTCGTGGTGGCAATCGTCGTCCCACTGAATGTGGTCTTTGGTGTCCCGACCGCACTATTGTTGGCGCGCAGGCGATTCCGTGGCAAGACTGCGTTGCAGGCGGTGATCGATCTGCCGTTTGCGGTCTCCCCGGTGGTGGTCGGTGTTGCCCTGATCCTGCTGTGGGGTACCTCTGGACTGCTTTCGGCGGTGGAGAACAACCTCGGGTTGAAGATCATCTTCGGGCTTCCCGGGATAGTGCTGGCGAGCATCTTCGTCACCGTCCCGTTCGTCATCCGCGAGGTGGAACCGGTGCTGCACGAACTGGGTACCGACCAGGAAGAAGCCGCGGCCACCCTCGGATCGAACTGGTGGCAGACGTTCTGGCGGATCACCCTACCGTCGATCAGGTGGGGTCTGACGTACGGCATCGTGCTCACCGTTGCCCGGACGTTGGGGGAGTACGGCGCGGTGCTGATGGTCTCGTCCAACATGCCGGGGGTGTCGCAGACGTTGACTCTGCTGGTCTCCGACCGCTACAACCGGGGTGCGGAGTACGGCACGTATGCGATTTCCACCCTGTTGATGATGGTTGCTGTGCTGGTGCTGGTCGCCCAGGTGCTCCTGGATGCCCGGCAGGCCAAGGCTGCGAGGTAAACCGGGCATGACCAAACAGAACGCCATCGTCGTGGCGGGCGCCAACAAGCGGTATGGGGACTTCGCGGCACTCGACGACGTCGATTTCACCGTTCCGGCCGGATCGCTGACCGCATTGCTCGGCCCGAGCGGGTCCGGGAAGTCGACCCTGCTGCGCTCGATCGCCGGACTGGACCGGCCCGACACGGGGACGGTACTCATCAATGGGCGCGACGTGACCAAGGTGCCGCCCCAGCGCCGCGGCATCGGCTTCGTCTTCCAGCACTACGCCGCCTTCAAGCACCTCACCGTCCGGGACAACGTGGCCTTCGGGCTGAAGATCCGCAAGACACCCAAGGCCGATATCGATGCCCGGGTCGACAACCTGCTTGAGGTGGTCGGACTGGCCGGGTTCCAGACCCGTTATCCCAGCCAATTGTCCGGTGGCCAGCGGCAGCGCATGGCGCTGGCCCGTGCACTGGCGGTGGAACCGCAGGTGTTGCTGCTCGACGAGCCGTTCGGCGCACTGGACGCCAAGGTGCGCGAGGACCTGCGGGCTTGGCTGCGCCGCCTGCACGACGAGGTGCACGTCACCACCGTCCTGGTCACCCACGATCAGGCGGAGGCGCTTGACGTCGCCGATCGCATCGCGGTGATCAACAAGGGTCGTATTGAGCAGGTTGGCAGTCCCACCGAGGTCTACGACAGCCCGGCGAACCCGTTTGTGATGTCCTTCCTGGGAACGGTGTCCTCGTTGAACGGAATCATGGTGCGTCCGCACGACATCCGGGTCGGTCGCACCCCGGAGATGGCGATCGCGGCCGGCGACGGTACCGCCGAGAGCACCGGTGTCATCCGGGCGACCATCGACCGGGTTGTTTACCTCGGGTTCGAGGTTCGCGTCGAACTCACCAGCGCTACCACCGGGTCTCCGTTCATCGCGCAAATCACCCGGGGAGATGCCGAGGCGCTGGCTCTCAAGGACGGCGATACCGTCTACGTGCGGGCCACCCGCATCCCGCCCATCGCGGGTTCGCAGCAGGGCCCCTCGTCGGAAGGAACACCATGATCGAGCCGTACAGCCGGATCATCGCAGCTTTCGGGGCCGTGTCGGTCCTCACCCTGGTCGTGAGCGGATGTAGTTCCACCACATCCGGTGATCCGACGCCGGGCGTGGCCACGGCGGTGACCACCACCCAGACCGGAGACGGCGGCCAGGGCGGGAAAGGCGGCCAGGGCGGTAAGGGCGGAAAGGGTGGCATCTTCGGCAGCGATGGCGCCGACGGCGCCGATGGCGCCGACGGCAACAGCGGCTGAGACGGTAGCGGTCGGGCTGCCAGGCGCGCGGCCGGACCATGGCTTGACCCATCGGGACTGGGTTGGACGAGTTGGTGAGTACGACTGCGGTGCTGGCGCTGGATCGCTTGTTGAGTGAGGATTCGACCTTCCACGGCGATGTGTTTCCCCATAAGGGCTGCACCGTGCGGTGCGTACGGCGCTGCGCGGCCGCACGGTGCTGCATGCCCGGATTTTCGATTCCGACGCCGGTTCAGTCCAGCGCTAGAAGTGGCGGCAGGTGTCCGCGTCCGTAGCCTGGCAGCCACGCGTTGCCGTTCGGCGAGCCGTTCCCGGTTCGCGGTATGGGTTTGGCCTTCAGTGCGTTGTGGCCCTGTTTTCCGCATACCGTCGCAGTTCCGTAGTCCAGGCACCTGATCTCGTTGGAGTTCGCCGAGGCTACCGGCGCGAGTGCGACGGCTGCAGCGAGGAACGGAGCGGCGGCGCTGAGGGCAACCGCCAGGGGGGCAAGGGGTTTCCGTGTTTTCCTCATGCCTCCACGGTAGGTTCAAGTGAACCACAAATCACGAAGTTCATATCGTGTACAAATGTTGTTTGTCGAGGCGGCGGCAGCTACGGCTTACCGCTGCGCGACTGGTGACTGGCCGACGCCTGGGGGAGCAGGACGGCGAAAACAGTTGGGATTTCACGGTGACCTTTCCGCCGTGCGCCTCGATCACCGACGCGGTGATACCCCCGCTGATGATGGTGCAGACGCCGAGGACGAGTTGTCGTCGTAGTGAGCGTGGGCGCCACCTGAACTACCCCAGGTTCTGTTCCTAGTTGGTTACGAGGGCCGGGATTGGCTGGCTCGC
>JAGQTS010000005.1 GCA_020438895.1 Mycobacterium sp. | reverse complement strand
CCGTCGCCGCGAAGATCATCCTCGAAGTCGAGATCGGTGTGGTCGGGGGCGAGGAGGACGGCGTCGAGGCCGAGATCAACGACAAGCTCTACACCAGCCCCGAGGATTTCGAGGCGACGGTGGACGCCCTCGGCGCCGGCGAAAACGGCAAGTACCTCCTGGCAGCGACATTCGGCAACGTCCACGGCGTGTACAAGCCGGGCAACGTGGTGCTCAAGCCCGAGGTGCTGGCGGAGGGGCAGCGGGTTGCTGCGGCCAAGCTCGGTCTGCCGGAGGGGTCCAAGCCGTTCGACTTCGTCTTCCACGGGGGCTCCGGATCGCTGAAGTCCGAGATCGAGGACTCCCTTCGCTACGGCGTGGTCAAGATGAACGTTGACACCGACACCCAATACGCTTTCACCCGGCCCCTGGCCGGGCACATGTTCACCAATTACGACGGGGTGCTCAAGATCGACGGCGAGGTCGGCAACAAGAAGGTCTACGACCCGCGCAGCTATCTCAAGAAGGCCGAGGCCGGAATGTCAGCACGGGTGGTGGAGGCCTGCACCGACCTCAAGAGCGCGGGTCGCAGCGTATCGGTCTGATCCGAGGACGGCGGGGTCTGTCGGGCGTTCGATTCAGGACGCCTGGCAGATCTTCCACTGGTCGTCACGGAACTGCAGGTCGAAGCTGCGGGTTGAGGTCGTCGCGGGGTCGTAGGCCATGTAGGACGTGACGTTGGCCTCGGCGTGGTCGCCGTTGACCACGACATGGTCGATGCTGGCGACCACTGGGAACTGCTTGGCCGCGGCCACCTTCGGGTAGGTGTCCGACCAGTCCTGGTCGTCGTAGCTGAGATAGCTGTCCCGGGTCTGCCCACAGGTGATGTCGCGCAGGGTGGCGAGGTCGCCATCCCGGATCGCGCTGTCGAACTTCTCGATCGTGGTGCGGACCATGTTCTCCCGCGATGCCTTCGCCGCGTTGCTGCGATGCACCAGGAACAGCCCGATCAATGCGGCACCGATCAGTACCGCGGCCATCACGGCGACCGGCCGTATCCAGCGCGGACGGGCCTTGCGGACCGCCGGAATCTCCTGCGGCCCGGTGCGGGGACGCGAGTTGTCCACCGCTTCGGTGGGAGTGGTGATGAACTCCGTCGGCGGATCGGCGACCTGGTCGATGACCTGGGTGGACCCGGCGTCGAAGCCGGGTGCGGTATAGCGGCGCTCCGGAGCGGCGGCGTCGTCGGCGGCTGCTGCGGTCTCGGAGGGCTCCGCGTCTGTGGCGACGGTGATGACCTCGGTCACCGGATCGCTGTCGCCGACCTCGGGTGGGCGTGGCTCATCGGAGGGTTGCGGCTCCTGCGGATCGTGGCCGGTCCCGGAAGGGTGCGACATGGCGTGCTGCGTTCCTCCTGTATTTGTGCCCCTTGACCCTATCCGCTGGGGCAGACGGAAAGACCCCGGGCGGCACCGGCAGGTCCGCAAACGGCAGAATCGTTGTCATGACGTCATTCGGTGATCTGCTGGGTCCACCGCCGGTGCTGCTGCCTGGTGATCCCGCAGCGGAAGCTGCGCTGGCGGCGGGGGAGAATCCGGCGGCCGTCGCGGCCGCGCACCCCGCGGCCTCGGTGGCCTGGGCGCGGCTCGCCGACGACGCGCTGGCCGACGACAAGGCGATCACCGCGTACGCCTACGCCCGCACCGGTTATCACCGCGGTCTGGATCAATTGCGTCGGCACGGGTGGAAGGGATTCGGCCTGGTGCCGTTCGACCACGAACCCAACCGTGGTTTCCTGCGTTGTGTGGCCGCGCTCGCCCGCGCCGCCGACATCATCGGTGAAACCGCGGAGTACGCCCGCTGCTGTGATCTGCTCGACGACTGCGACCCGGCCGCCCGCGCCGGACTGGATCTCGCCTGAGGACGCTCCGCTCTGACGTCTACAGCCCGGTCTCGGCCGGGCAGTCCCGCGCCGTACCGGGCGGCTCGACCTGCACGGTGGCGTGGTGCACGCCGCGGGCGGCCAGGACCGCTCGGGCGTCGTCGAGGACCCGGTCGGATCGACCGTCGGTGATCACGTGCGCGGTTGCCATGTCCGTGCCCGGAACCAACGTCCACACGTGCAGGTCGTGAACTTCGGCGACGCCATCGACGGCGGCCAGCGCCGA
>JAGQTS010000338.1 GCA_020438895.1 Mycobacterium sp. | reverse complement strand
GTAGCCGACACATCGCTGCTGGGCAACGACATCGCCCGGGGCGGCGATCTGTACCGGCTGAACTGCGCTTCGTGCCACAACTTCACCGGACGCGGCGGGGCGCTGTCGTCGGGCAAATTCGCACCGGGCCTTGACCCGGCCACCCCGGCCCAGATCTACACCGCGATGCTGACCGGACCGCAGAACATGCCGAAATTCTCCGATCGCCAGCTTTCACCGGAGGAGAAAAAGGACATCATCGCCTACGTCCGTTCGTCCGCCCAGACGATGAATCCCGGCGGCTACGGCCTCGGCGGCTTCGGGCCGGCACCCGAGGGCATGGCGGTCTTCATCATCGGAATGGTCGCCGCTATCGGGGTGGCGCTCTGGATCGGAGCCCGCGCATGAGCGGGGCGGACAGCGGAGGCAAGTCAGGCATGAGTGGCGCTGAGAACCGGCCGTCCGACGAGGAACTGGCGCGGATGTCCAACGAGGAACTGGTCGCTCTGGGCGGTCAACTCGACGGCGTGCAAACCATCTTCAAGGAGCAACGCTGGCCTGTTGACGGCACCCGCGCCGAGAAGCGGTCAGAGCGTCTCGTCGCCGCGTGGTTGCTGGTCGGTGGCATCAGCGGGCTGGCGCTCCTCGTGGCGTTCCTGTTCTGGCCATGGGAGTACAAGCCGTACGGCGTGAAGGGCAACCTGCTGTACTCGTGGGCCACACCGGTGTACGGCATCACCTTCGGTCTGTCGATCCTGGCCATCGGCATCGGCGCGGTCCTCTACCAGAAGCGGTTCATCCCGGAGGAGATCTCCGTTCAGGATCGCCATGACGGGGCTTCCTCGGAGTTGGACCGCAAGACCGCCGCCGCGAATCTGGTCAACGCATTCGAGGGCTCGACCATCAAGCGGCGCAAGCTGGTCGGGATGTCCCTCGGCATCGGCCTGGGCGCCTTCGGCGTCGGCACCCTCGTCGCCGCAATCGGCGGCATCATCAAGAACCCGTGGAAGCCGGTGGTACCCACCGCCGACGGACTCAAGGCCGTCCTGTGGACCTCCGACTGGACCCCGCGCTACAAGGGCGAGACCATCTTCCTCGGACGCGCCACCGGCCGGGCCGGTGAGTCGCCGTTCGTCAAGATGCGCCCGGAGGACATCGACGCCGGCGGTATGGAGACCGTGTTCCCCTACCGCGAATCCGACGGCGACGGCACAACGGTCGAGTCCCATGAGCGGCTCACCCACGTGGCGATGGGCGTTCGCAACCCGGTCATGCTGATCCGCATCAAACCGGTGGACATGCCCCGGGTGGTCAAACGCAAGGGCCAGGAGAGCTTCAACTTCGGTGAGCTCTTCGCCTACACCAAGGTCTGCTCGCACCTGGGCTGCCCATCGTCGCTGTACGAGCAGCAGACCTACCGCATCTTGTGCCCATGCCACCAGTCGCAGTTCGACGCTCTGCACTTCGCGCGGCCCATCTTCGGACCGGCCGCCCGGGCGCTTGCCCAGTTGCCGATCACCATCGACCAGGACGGGTATCTTGTGGCTAACGGCGACTTCATCGAACCCGTCGGACCGGCATTCTGGGAGCGCAGATCATGAGCACTAGCGTCGCTGACCGCATCGACAAGGCCGCAGACAACATCGATTCGCGCTATCACCCGTCTGCCGCACTGCGTCGGCAACTGAACAAGGTCTTCCCCACCCACTGGTCCTTCCTGCTGGGCGAGGTCGCCCTCTACAGCTTCATCGTGTTGCTGCTGACGGGCGTCTACCTGACCCTGTACTTCGACCCGTCGATGGCCCACGTCACCTACGAGGGGGTGTATCAGCCGCTGCGCGGCATCCAGATGTCCCGCGCCTACGAGACGGCGTTGGACATCAGCTTCGAAGTCCGCGGCGGGTTGTTCGTGCGCCAGGTTCACCACTGGGCCGCGCTGCTCTTCGCCGCCTCGATCATGGTGCACCTGGCCCGAGTCTTCTTCACCGGCGCGTTCCGCCGGCCTCGCGAAGCCAACTGGGTGATCGGCGCACTGCTGTTGATCCTGGCGATGTTCGAAGGCTTCTTCGGCTACTCATTGCCGGACGATCTGCTGTCGGGCACCGGCATCCGGGCCGCCCTGTCCTCAATCACCCTCGGCATTCCGGTCATCGGAACCTGGATGCACTGGGCACTGTTCGGTGGGGACTTCCCCGGCGACATCATCATCCCCCGGCTTTACGCGATCCACATCCTGGTGTTCCCGGGCATCATGCTCGCCCTGATCGGCGTGCACCTGGCGCTGGTGTGGTTCCAGAAGCACACCCAGTTCCCCGGCCCCGGTCGTACTGAGACCAACGTCGTGGGCGTTCGCGTTATGCCGGTGTTCGCGGTCAAGTCCGGCGCGTTCTTCGCCATGATCGTCGGCATTCTGGGCCTGATGGGTGGTCTGCTGCAGATCAATCCGATCTGGCAACTGGGCCCCTACAAGCCTTCTCAGGTCTCGGCCGGATCCCAGCCCGACTTCTACATGCTGTGGACCGACGGCCTCATCCGTCTGTTCCCGCCATGGGAGATCTACATCGGCAATCACACCGTCCCGGCGGCGGTGTGGGTGGCCGTGATCATGGGTCTGGTGTTCCTGCTGCTCATCATCTACCCGTTCCTCGAGCAGAAGTTCACCGGTGACACGGCGCACCACAACCTGCTGCAGCGTCCGCGCGACGTACCGGTGCGCACCGGTATCGGATCGATGGCGATCGCGTTCTACATGGTGCTGACATTCAGCGCGATGAACGACATCATCGCCTACAAGTTCCACGTGTCGCTGAACGCTACGACCTGGATCGGACGCATCGGCATGCTGGTGCTGCCTCCGCTGGTGTTCTTCGCCGCCTATCGGTGGGCGGTCGGACTCCAACGGTCGGACCGGGATGTCCTGGAGCACGGTGTCGAGACCGGCATCATCAAGCGGCTTCCGCACGGTGCCTACATCGAATTGCACCAGCCACTGGGTGAACTCGACGAGCATGGTCACCCGATCCCCCTGGAGTACGAGGGTGCCGTGGTGCCCAAGCGGATGAACAAGCTCGGATCGGGCGGCCGTCCCGGGCATGGCAGCTTCCTCACCGCCGATCCGGCCAGCGAGGACTCCGCGCTCAACGAGGCGGCTCATGCCACCGAGCACCGCGCTCTCACCGCCCTCAAGGAGTACCAGGACGAGGAGCACGGCCTCAATGGTGGTTCGAATGGTTCGAACGGCTCCAACGGACACCACTAGAACAAGCCGAAATGCGGAGGGTCCCAGCCTGTTCGGCTGGGACCCTCCGCATTTCGCTGGCGACTGCGCGCCTCAGGTCGCGTTGCCGGCCTCGACCGCCGCACCGTTGAGGAGCTCTTCGAGAACCCGGATGTTGGTGGCGATCTCCGGGTCGTCGGGACGATACGCCTGAGCGGCCTGATTACTCTTCAGCGACCGCGTATAGTCGCCGAGCTTGTAGTAACACCAGCCGAGTTGCTTGTGCGGTACCCAGGTCTGGAACGGATAGCTCTCGATGGACCACTGGTCCGGGGCAGCCGTTGAGGGAATGGTCAAGGCCAGCTCGTACCAGAACGCAGCCTGGCGGAACTGATCCCGGGACAGGAACCGTTCGGCAACCCGACAAGCGAATTCCGGGCGCGGGGTGTCCATGTCCAATGACCGCAGCGTGCAGTCCCACTCCTTGTCCGGTTGGCCGGTCATGTAGTAGCACGAGGCCAGCTTGTGCAGCGCAAAGGTGCGGACGTTCAAGTCCTGGCTCTCATCGTCGACGAACTGTCGATAGTACGGAATCGCCTCGTCGAACCGCTTGTGCATCTCCAATTCGCGCCCATAGTTCAGCACGTCCACGGGGCGCAACTGTCTACCGGCCGCGATGTGGTTCTCCAGAATCGTCAGATTCCGCTGTGACGGCTCGGCTTCCGCCGCCGGCTTGCGGTGTGTCACGACGATGTCGCTGTTGATGTAGGTGAATGGGCCCGCGCACACCAGATCCTCGTGGACGATGCCGATCCAACTGAATCCCTTCCCACGCCGGACGATTCGGAAACGCCGGTTGCTGGCAGTGACGTTGCCGGCCGCATCGAACTGCGTGTGGTACGTCATCGACACAGCGTCGATTCGGGGATCCAGATTCGCCTTGAGGGTGAGCAGTTTCTGCCGGTCGGCGGGCAAGAGCACATCGTCGGCGTCCAGCCACATCAGGAATTCCGAGGACCCTTGTGCGAAGGCGACATTGCGCGCCGCCGCGAAGTCATCGATCCACTCGAATTCGACGACCCGTGCGCCCCAGTCAGCCGCGACCCGCCGTGTCGCATCCGTTGACCCGGTGTCGACGATGACGATCTCGTCGAACACCCCCGCCACCGACTCCAGACAACGACCGAGCGTGTCCTGTTCGTCTCTGACAATCATGCACAGACTGATGGTGGGCAACGCGGCTAGCCCTTCTGTTCCCGGCTCTGCGAACTGGTCCGTCTCATTCCGCCTCCGCCAGGCGGCGGCCGAAGACCACTGCTATCACGGGCATACCCGCGGTACACAGTCCGGCGACCGCCAGCGCGGCCCAAGCGGCGGTTTCACTACCGACCGCGAGGAGGTAGGTGGCCGTCGCGACGGTCGTCGCGGCCAAGCCCATCAGCCCCACCACCGCCAGTGTCCCGCGCAGCGTTTCCCGCTCGAGGGCGACGGCGGCCGGTGAGCGCGGTGCGTCGACCGGCCGGGCGGCCAACGGGTCGACCGAAGCTCCGAAGACCCGGATCTTCTCGGTGGGTGCGTCAATGGGGGGCTTCGCCGCAGCAACCGGTTCGGGATCTGGCGTGGATTGATCGGCCATCGCGTCCCGACGGGCCCGTAGCAACAGCGGGATGGCTGCGGCGATGGTGACGGCGGACACCGCGATGATGGTGTAGAGCAGCCAGGGGGACTGCTCCCCTTGCCCGCTGCGCCCGCTGCCCAGCTTGACCAGCGCGACGGTGGCGATCACCCCGACCACCAGAAAGACCAGCCAGATCGCACCGCAGGCGCCGATCAGCAGTCGGTCCACGGTTTCGGGCGGACGGGCGCCGTTGTCGTCGGAGTGGGAGTCGTTCGGCGGTGTGGTCATCAGCAACTCGTCTGTGCGGCGTTGTTCTGGTTGGAGGAAAGCACCGTGCCATCACTGGTGGTGATGGAACAGTTCAGCCGACTGACCAGGAACAGGCTGGATGCCTG
>JAGQTS010000025.1 GCA_020438895.1 Mycobacterium sp. | reverse complement strand
CCGATGGACGACGACAGCGCCGACTCGAAGCTGTCGAAGTTAGCACCCGTCGAGCCAAACGACGCCCAAGCGGTGCCCGATGAGGCGTGATACCAGCCGGGCTCCGGCGGTGGCTGCCCCGTCTCCGCCCGGTATTTCGCCGCCCAGGCCGCGGCGGCACCACCGGCCACCGCAAACGGGATGTAGGCGGTGTAGAGATCCTTGCGGGCCGAGAAATCGAACCGCGACTCCGCGGAGTTGGTGGCGAGCATCCGGTGGAAACCACCGGTTTCCGACCACAGTTGCCGGCCCGCCGCAGTACGCCGCATTCCGACCCCTGGGCGCCAAGCGGGTAGCGACAACAGGAAGAACGCGGCGAACGGCGCGCCCCACAGGGTGATCGGGAAAAGCAACCTCAGGAACGCGGAGAACGCCAGCAGCAGCGCGACGATGTTGGCGAACCGCAACCACAGTTCGATGCCGTGCCTGACGACCAGGCCCTCGTCCCGGGCCCACAGCTTCACACCCGTCTCCATGGCCTGCTTGGCAGAGGTGAGCTTCTTCCCGGCGCTGACCCCGCCGTTCGCGCTGAACTTCGCTCCCTGCCGAGTCAGTCCGAGCGCCGATCCCACAGCGACGCTGACCGGATCCACATCCGCCCAGGCGCCGGAGTCGCCGACGGCGTGGACGGTCCATTTCTTGGGGCCCGACTGGTTGAGCGACAGCAGGCCGCGGTCAGCCAGGTGGAACAACGTGGCGGTGACACCGTGCGCGGGCACCCGTTCGGTGCGGATGTATTCGCACTGCACCGGACCGAGCCCCTTGGGCGGTGCGTACTGCAACGGGAATCCCGGAGGTGGTTCGACTGTGGTTCGCCACCACAGGAAAGCCCCGAGCCCGGCGGCCGCGGTCAGACCGATGAGCCATAGCACCACCGGAACCGAGTAGCCGAGCACACCATCCCAACGCACCGTCCAGGGCAGTTCGGTCCGCGCCGGAGTGGGAACGTCGACCCCGGCCCGCAAGGTCACCGGGGTCCGTGGTGCCAGATCTTTGGCGTAGAGCCGCACCGTGTCACCTGCGACCGTCAGCCCCTCGCAGGGCCGGCCGACCCCGCGGCCCACCGAACAACCCGCGCCGGGCACCGTGCCCGGGAACGTCACGGTGATGTCGGCCCGCTCGATCTCGTTGTTCCATGCCGGGGCGATGACGTTCCAGTAGAACGTCGACTGACCGCCGGGCTCGCCGGTGGAGGTGGCGAAGCTCTTGTCCGATCCCAGACCTGCGGGGTCCAGGACGTCGGGGACGGTGTAGCTGATCCGGTAGACGTGCGTACCCCGGGCCAGGTAACTGTCCGGGTCGCCGATCTTGGCCACCCGGAATCGGTCGTCCTCCCACATCAGCGTGTAGGGCACCGCGCGCCCGTCGAGCGTGATCGCGGTAATCTCGGGAATCTGACGGATTTTCGGGTTGTTGGGGTTAGCGACATCCCAGTACCGGAATATCCCATGCCGTCCGGAGGGGAATTCGGCAGTGATCGTCTCGGTGGCGCGCATCAGGCCGTCGGCGTCGACGGCGAAATCAGCCCGGTATTCGGAGAAAACCACCGGATCGGACACGGCACCGTCCCCGGAGGAGTCGCCTATGGCAGGCCAGAGCAGACCGAAGGAGATCATCACTATCGGGATGAGGAGTGCAAGCCGGCGGACGAGCGACTTCATCGAGGTCCCCTGTCTTATTTCTGGCGGTCTAAGCTTCGCAGTTCCGGATGTCTCGCGGACCGAACTCGAACAAGGACTCTACGGTGCCACCTGAACCGCAGCACGCAAGAAGAAAGCCCATGGTTGATGATCCGTACCTGGCACACCATGTGGTGCGCGAGACCCGTCCGGCGGATCGCATGCATCAACATGACCCCCACCTGGCGGGTTTGGTCTTCGAATACGTGCGCACGCGGCTGACCTTCACCGATACGCCACTGGACCACCCCAAACCACCCGAGCCCATCATTCGGGCCCTCGAAGGGTTCATCGACGAGTACGGCCGCGATCCCCGGGAGGTGCTGGACACCTACGTCCAGCACATCGCAGCTAACGTCCTGTCCACCGACAGTCCGAGGTTCTTCGGTTTCATCCCGGCGGCACCGACCAGGGCCGCGCTGCTGTTCGACACGGTGGTATCCATCGCCTCCCTGCAGGGGTGCAGCCTTCTTGAGGCCTCCGGCGCGATTGTCGCCGAGAACCAGGTCCTGAGCTGGATCGCCGAGCTTGCCGGTATGCCGGCATCGTCGGGGGGGACCTTCGTGTCCGGCGGTTCGGCGGCCAATCTGTCTGCGTTGGCAGTGGCGCGTGAGATCGGCCGGCAGCGTTTCGGGGTCCGCGAGGTCCTGATCGCCTGTAGCGATGAGGCGCACTCCTCGGTGGCCAACGCGTGCCGCATCCTCGACGTGGAACCCTTCGTCGTGCGATCCGAGGATCATCGCTTCACCGGCCCCGGGCTCCGCAGCGCCCTCGACGCACATCAGGGCCCACCCGTCGTGGCGGTCGTCGCGACGGCGGGGACCACCAACGCCGGGATCGTCGACGATATGGCGGGAATCTCTGAGGTCTGCCGGGAGCGTGATCTGTGGCTGCACGTGGACGGCGCCTACGGCGGGGCGGCACTGCTTTCCGATCAGAAATGGCGCTTCGCTGGCATTGAGCATGCCGACTCCTTCATCACCGATCCGCACAAGTGGTGGTTCGCACCTTTCGACTGCGCGGCCTTGATCTACCGCGATCCCGACCAGGCCGCGTCAGTGCACACCCAACACGCCTCCTACCTCGATCCCTTGCACCAATCGGACCACCCGGAGTTCTGGAACCCGACGGACCTGGCACACCACCTGACCCGGAGGGCTCGGGGGTTGCCGCTGTGGTTCTCCCTGGCCGTGCATGGAACAACCGCCTACCGGATCGCGATTCAGCATGTGCTGGACCTGACTGCCCAGGTCGCCGCTCTGGTGGACGAATCCCCGCATGTGGAGTTGGTGCGCGAACCCGGGTTGTCCATTGTGTTGTGGCGCCGGCCCGGGTGGGGCAAGGAGGACTATCTGGACCTGCAGAACCGGCTACTGGCCGACCAGATGGCCTTTGCCACCCCGACGGTGTGGGAAGGCGAGGTCATCGGGCGGTTCGCGCTGCTTCATCCCTCAACCACCCTCGAGATGATCGAGGTGGTACTTGATGCCGCGCGGTAACCGACCGGCCCCGGGCGCTCAGCCCACGTGCAGCGGGTCGATCTGAACCCGGACCGCATCGTCGTCGTGGCGGGCGCTGCGTACCGAGATCGCCTGACGCAGGGCTGCGGCCAGCGCCAAACCGGCGGAGCGACGAACCCTGATCAGCATCCGGACGGCCGGATCGGCGGGACCCGAGCCGGCCGGCCGGCGCAGCCCAGCCGGTAAGTCCACCGGCCCGAGGAGTTCGGCCTCGGCCGGCAGCCCTGCCTGATCGATCAGTGCGGCAACCGCCGCCGTAGGGCCGTCGACGGCGGCGATGTGCACGGCAGGGGGCAGCCCGACTTCGGTGCGGGCGGCCAGTTCCGATTCGGCGTGACCGACCGGATCCCACTTGATCAGGGCCTGAACCGTGGGGATCACCGATTCGGCCACCACCGCGACAACCCCGCCTGCACCACCGGACTGAACCATCGCCGCGGCAGTCATCCATCGCCGCAGGGTGTCCTCGGCCGCCCGGAGGTCTTGTCGCCCCAGCAGCGCCCAGCTGTCCAAGAGCAACGCAGCCCCGTAACCCTCGGGCGGCTGCGGCTCGGCACCCGGGGTGGCGACCACCAGCATGGGTCCGCTGTCGATCTCCCGGCGGACGGCGTCACCGGCCGATGTGACTACCGCAACGCCGGGGAAGGCACGGCCAAGCTCCTCCGCGGTACGCCGAGCGCCGATGACGACGGCACGGACCTCAGCCGAACCGCATCGCCGGCAGCGCAGGGCAACATCGATGCGGCCACACCACTGGCACGTCACCCCGTCGGCACCCCGCTCGGCCAGCGCGAGCGGGCCGGTGCATCGTCGGCAGCGGGCCACCGACCGGCACCGGGCGCACGCCACGGACGGCACGTAGCCCCGCCGGGGAACCTGCACCAGAACCGGGGCGCCCCGCTGCAACGCGTTACGGGCGGCGGCCAACGCCATCGACGGCACCCGTGCGGTCCTGGCCGCAGGGTCGCGTTCGTCGGCGTAACCGGTGTCGTCGATGGCGACGACGCGGGGCGCGCAGGATCGCACGGCCCGTCGCGCGGCGACCACGTCGTGAGCCCAGCCCGACACCACCAGCGCCTGTGACTCGGCGGTGCGGGCGTAGCCCCCGATCAGGGCCGCGCAGCGCAGTTGATGTGCCCGCAGCATGGCCACCTCCCGGGCATGCGGATAGGGCGACCGGGGTTCGGCCAGCGATTCATCACCGTCGTCCCAGACGATCACCAATCCGAGTCGGTCCACCGGGGCGAAAGCCGCACTGCGGGTACCGATGACCACCCGGGCCTGACCACGTAGGACCGACAACCAGCGACGGTACCGGGCCGACGGGCCCAGTCCTGCGGTCAGCGTCACTACTGCGGACCCGTCCACCGTCGTGGTCACGGAGCGTTGCAGGAGGTCGATATCGCGCTGGTCAGGTACCACGACCAGCACCCCATGCCCATAGCTCACCGCCCGCGCAGCGGCCTCGGCAATCCGGTCGCACCACCGCTCACCGGGGAGCGCCTGCCACACGGCGCGGGCAGCCCTACCCACCTGCAGAGCATCGATGAACTGCCCGCCGCGGTCATAGCGCTCCCACCCGGACGGGTCGACGGAGCCGACTGCCGGCAGCAGCACCGGGGCGCTCGGCGCCTTCTCCGCCGCAGCGTGTCTCGGCGGGATCGCCAATCGCAGCACATCGGGGCGGGTACCGGCATAACGCGCGGCCACGGCTTCGACGAGCCGACGGACCTCCGGGGTCAGCACCGGCTCCGGCGAGATCACCCGATCCAGCCAGCCGAGTTGCCCGACGTGGTCGGTTTCGGCGCGCCGCTCAAGCACGAACGCGTCCACCAGTCGACCGTGAAAGCGGACCCGCACCCGCACCCCGGGCTGGGCGGTCTCGGATTGCTCTGCCGACACCAGATAGTCGAATTCGCGGTCCAGATGCGGAACCGAGAGCATGGGCAACACCCGGGCGATGGGTTCCCGCTGGGCGGCCCGCCGACCGGGTGTGCTCACCACCTCGTGCTTACCGCCGCTTGCGGGCCGCGCGGCGTTCGACCTCGTCGAAGCTCACCGACGCCGCCGGCCGATCGCCCCGGACGCGCTCGCGGGCGGTATAGCTCGCGACCGCATCCCATGCCCCACGAACCGCATCGGGGTCGGCATCGAAGGTCAGTGACTTGCCCGCGGCGAAGCCAAGGCCGGTCCCGACGTCGACGGCGTCCATGTTCGCGCCGAGGAAGACGAAGTCCCACGAGTACTGCGTTTCCTGCTGTGCGATCAGTTCGCGGACCGCGTCGCGGGTCCACTCCCGGCTTGAGTTCTCGTGACCATCGGTGATGACCAGGACGGTGACCGCCCCCGGACGATCGTCCTCTGACAGGGCAGCCAGGCCAGCGCCGACCTCGGTGATGAACCGGCCGATGGCGTCGAACAGCGCCGTCATTCCGCGTGGTTCGAGCCGCAACGCCGGAACGGCACTGATGGCCTGGCTTTCGTAGACGACCTCGTACTGGTCGTCGAACTGGGCCAGCGTCACCAGCGTCGTGCCCGGATATGTGCTTTCTTTGGCGATGAACGCGTCGAACCCGCCGCACATATCGGCTGCGATGCTCTGCATGGACCCGGATCGGTCCAGCAGTGCGGCAATCATTCGCATGTCGGCATTGGTCATGAATAGCCCCCCTAGATTGGTGTCATTTTCCCACGACCCGACAGTATCGGGATACTCCGACAGACCCCGGCGACATCCGGCCGTACAGCGGGGCCCGGCGGTAACGTTTGCCCGGCCGATCCCGACAGTCCACAATGACAGCAACCACGCGGACAGCATCGTCTCGCCACACACTGGAGGATTTTCGGCCCATGGCACTGCTCAACACATCGGGTCAACCCCGGTACACCACTCGTTTCGGTCTCGCCGCGGTGGCCGGCGGCATCGTGGTGGCGGCTCTGACCGCCCCCGTCGCCACGGCGGCTCCGGACTGCAGTCCGGCCGGGGTCGATGCTGCTTCCGACAAGGTGATGCAACAGGCGCAGGCCTACCTGGACACCCATCCGGAGGGCAACAAGATGCTGATGACCGCGGCCCTGCAGCCGCGTCCGGAAGCCGCCGCCACGATTTCGGCCTACGCCAGTGCCAACCCGCAGGAGTACGCCGAATTCAAGTCGATCCTGGCTCCCCTCGGCACGCTGCAGAGCCAGTGTGGCGTCTCGGTGGTGCCCTCGCAGTTCCAGTGGGCCTTTGACCAGTTCATCGGCGGCTGAACCCGGTACCACCTCGCACCTGCCGCAGCCCGAGGTCGAGACACTGATCGTCGGTGCCGGGTTCTCCGGACTCGGCGCCGCGATCAGTCTCGACCGGGCAGGTTTTCACGACTATGTGATCGTCGAGGCGGCCGACGGCGTGGGTGGAACGTGGTTCTGGAACACCTACCCCGGAATAGCGGTCGACATTCCGTCGTTCTCCTACCAGTTTTCCTTCGAACAGAGCCCGTCCTGGTCACGTACCTACGCGCCCGGGCCTGAACTGCGGGCATACGCCGAGCACTGTGCCGACAAGTACCGGCTGGGTTCTCGCATCCGATTCGGCACCCGGGTACTCAGCGCACAATTCGACGAGGTCACCGCGCTGTGGCGGGTGCAGCTCGACTCCGGGGAAACCGTGACGACGCGCTTTCTGCTCAACGCCAGCGGAGCGTTGACCATCCCGAATCTCCCCGCCATCGACGGTGTCGACACCTTCGCCGGTGCCGCTATGCACACCGCACGGTGGGACCATAGCCAGAGCCTCGACGGCAAGCGGGTGGCGATCATCGGCACCGGCGCGTCAGCGGTCCAGGTGATCCCGGAAATCGCTCCGACCGTTCAGTCGCTGACCGTGTTCCAGCGCACACCGATCTGGTGTTTCCCCAAATTCGACGTCGCGCTGCCCAGGGCGGCGCGCGCGGCCATGCGGATCCCCGGTGGCAAGTCGGTGCAGCGGCTGCTCAGCCAGGCCTATGTGGAGTTCACCTTCCCGATTGCCGCCCATTACTTCACCCTGAACCCTTTCGCCCGGCGAATGGCGGACGCCGGCCGGGCTTACCTTCGCAGGCAGGTTCATGACCCCGCCATCCGCGACAAGCTCACCCCCCGCTACGCGGTGGGATGCAAGCGACCCGCTTTCCACAACAGCTACCTGTCGACGTTCAACCGGGAGAACGTCGAACTGATCACCGAACCGATCGACCACATCAGCGCGGACGCGGTGGTGACCGCGGACGGACACAAGCATCGGATCGACGTGCTGATCCTGGCCACCGGGTTCAAGGTGATGAAGCCCGACAGCATGACATTCCAGATCGTCGGAACGGGCGGGGTGTCGCTGGTCGACTACTGGGAAACCCACCGGTTGCAGGCATACGAGGGTGTCAGCGTCCCCGGCTTCCCCAACCTGTTCACCGTCTTCGGCCCCTACGGCTACGTCGGCTCGTCATACTTCGCGCTGATCGAGGCACAAACCCACCACATCGTTCGCTGCCTGAGCGAAGCCCGGCGGCGCGCCGCGATCCGGGTGGAGGTACGCGGGGAGGCCAACGACCGGTTCTTCGCCGAGATGATGCGCAAACGGCATCGGCAGATCTTCTGGCAGGAAAGCTGCGCACTGGCCAACAGCTACTACTTCGACAAGAACGGCGACGTGCCACTACGTCCGGACACCACGGTGCAGGCCTACATCCGCAGTCGGCGTTTTCCGCTTGACGACTATCGGTTCAACGCCTGACGGTGGGCCCTGAAGGCGGGCCTTGAAGGCGGGAATAGCGTCAGACTGAGTTCTTGAGATCGTCGACCTTGTCGAGTTGTTCCCACGGAAGCTCTACATCCGTACGGCCGAAGTGTCCGTAGGCGGCGGTCGGTGCGTAAATCGGACGCAGCAGGTCAAGATCCCGAACGATCGCCCCGGGACGCAGATCGAATACGGCGGTGATGGCCTTCTCGATGCGCGCCGGGTCCACCGTCTCGGTACCGAAGGTCTCGACGAACAAGCCCACCGGCGCGGCCTTGCCGATCGCGTAGGCCACCTGCACCTCGACTCGCTCCGCCAGTCCCGCTGCGACGACATTCTTGGCCACCCAGCGCATGGCGTAGGCGGCAGACCGATCCACTTTGGACGGATCCTTGCCGGAGAACGCCCCGCCACCGTGACGGGCCCAGCCACCGTAGGTGTCGACGATGATCTTGCGCTCGGTGAGGCCGCAGTCGCCCTGCGGGCCGCCCACCACGAAGCGGCCAGTGGGGTTGACCAGGTAGCGCGTCTCCTGCAGCCATTCCTTGGGCAGCACGG
>JAGQTS010000337.1 GCA_020438895.1 Mycobacterium sp. | reverse complement strand
GGAGTTGATTCAGACGTGGATTCGGATGTCAACGTGAGCCCGGCCGATCCGGCGTACCGGCAGGCGCTGGCTCGTCGGTTGCGCCATCGGGCGATGGTCGGTGGTCAGTTCACCGTCCCGGCCGTGCCCGGGATGCTCGACGAGTGCGTGCTGATGTGCACCGACAGTTTCGCTGCGGTGGGGGTCTATTTCAGCGAGGACGAGGTGGCGCACCTGCGGGCCGCGATCGAGGGTCAACTCAACGAGGCTTTCTCAGCCTCGCCACGTTCCAGCATCGTCGTCAGCTGGGAATCGCCAGTGGGCTCGGCCGGGGCGTCCTACCAGATCAGGCCGCAGTGGAGCAGCCTCGGTGAGGCCTACGACAACTGGGTGGCGACCCGCACACCGCCGTATTTCGGTACCCATCCCGACGCCCGGGTGTTTGCGCTGGCCGCTCAGGCGGCCGATCCGCAGTCGTACCCGGTGCTGGACATCGGCGCCGGCACGGGCCGTAACGCCCTGGCCCTCGCCCGTCGCGGGCACCCGGTCGACGCGGTGGAGTTGTCCGCGAAGTTCGCCCAGGCCATCCGCGCCGAGGCCGCGCGGGACTCCCTCGACGTCCGGGTGCTGGAGCGCAACGTCTTCACCACGATGTCCGACCTGCGACACGACTACCAGCTCATCGTCCTCTCCGAGGTGGTGCCGGACTTCCGCACCACCGCCCAGCTGACCGCGGTGTTCGAGTTGGCCGCGAACTGCCTGGCTCCCGGCGGTCGTCTGGTGTTCAACATCTTCCTGGCCCGGGGTGGCTACGTCCCGGACGCCGCCGCCCGCCAACTCGGGGAACAGTGCTACACGGCGATGTTCACCTATCCCGAACTCGCCCAGTCCGCCGCGCTGATGCCGCTGGAACTGGAGTCCGACGACTCGGTGTACGAGTACGAGAAGGACAACCTTCCGGACGGGGCGTGGCCGCCCACCGGTTGGTACCCCGAATGGGTCAGTGGACTCGATGTCTTCGAGATGCCGCGGGAGCAGAGCCCGATCGAGATGAGGTGGCTGGTCTACCGCAAGGCGGACTGGATCGTGGCGCGCAGCAGCAGCGGAACATCGCCGGCGGAGTGGTGAGCCGGCAGGTGCTGTGCGCGATGTGCCGCACGCGATAGATTGTCACTGCGGACGAGTCGGTCGGGCGACCGCGGCGCGCACGGTTTCGCCGGGCGGGTCGAGGAAAGTCCGGACTTCACAGAGCAGGGTGATTGCTAACGGCAATCCGGGGTGACCCGCGGGACAGTGCCACAGA
>JAGQTS010000336.1:13367-14805 GCA_020438895.1 Mycobacterium sp. | reverse complement strand
GCTCGCCTCGTGCGAACAGCGATCGCGCGGCCTCGGCCGTGGCTCCGTCTTGGCGGGCCAACTGCGCCTGGCTCACCGAGCGGAGATGGTCGGCATAGCCATGGAGGTGCTCCTCGGACCGGAGTCGTCCAGCGGCTGCCACGGTCAAGACGTCGAGGGCGCCGCGACTCGGCCAGTACCCACCGATCAGCATCGCTGACCATTCCCCGGGGGGCAGATCGGCGCCGAACATGGGCGCGATGCTAGCGCGCATATTTGCCAGCTGACCATTCAGCAGGTGTGGAGAAGTCCACGTGATCGGAATACTCCCTCAAAAATGGGGGTTTCCCGAAGTGATGCAGCGGATCTACGACACGTTTGTGGAATAGCCACAGCGGCGCGGCGGGGTTCACGCTACTGTGGCCGAACCTTGACGTCGGCATCCTTGACCCCGGACGAGCGCGGTGGAGAGGATGGTCCGATGCGTCGAGTCCTGTTCCGGGTGGCTGCTGCGGCAACCGCCATGGTGCTTGCGGTGGGCTTCGCGCCGGTCAGCGGTGCCGACACGCCGTGGTTCCAGGCCAGGGTCGGCAACGCCACCCAAGTGCTGTCGGTTGTCGGCACCGGTGGGTCGACGGCGAAGATGGACGTCTGGCAGCGCGGGGCCACCGGATGGCAACCTGTCGGCACCGGCATCCCCATCCTGGTCGGCTCAGCAGGGATGGCCCCTGAGGCGCGCGATAACGTTCCCGCCACCCCGATGGGTGTCTACAGTCTCGACTTCGCCTTCGGCACCCAACCCAACCCCGGCGGGGGGCTGAAGTACTACCAGACCACGCCTGACTACTGGTGGTCCTCGGACGGCCCCACCTACAACACCATGCAGGTCTGCAAGAAGGCGGATTGTCCGTTCAACACCTCACCCGCGAGTGGTACCGAGAACCTCTACATCCCGGAATACGCGCACGCCATCGTGATGGGAGTCAACAAGGAGCGCATCCCGGGCCGCGGCGGCGCATTCTTCGTGCACACCAGCAACGGCTCACCCACCGCGGGTTGTGTGGCGCTCGATGACGCCACCCTGGTCACGATCATCCAGTGGCTTCAGCCCGGGGCCGTCATCGCGATCGCGCAGTAGCGCCTCAGGCCAGCGCCGGTCCCGGTGTGAGGGTGAACCCGGTGCCCTCCAGCGACTGGGTCGCCTCATAGGTGCGCTGGTAGCTGGTGGCGCAGATCTTCCAGCCGTCCTCGGTCCGGCGGTAGCGGTCTCGGTAGAACGCCGCGCCGAACAGCATGAAGTTGTGCTCCGCGACGATCACCCGGTCCTGCAGGTACCAGATCCCCTCCGCGATCCCCTCCGCCTCGTCGGCGTCGTCGACGGTGATCTCGGGGTGGCCGACCCGGTGTTCGGTGATCACCCCGGCGGGCATCGCGCCGCGCATGAACTCCACCAGATCGT
>JAGQTS010000336.1:0-13310 GCA_020438895.1 Mycobacterium sp. | reverse complement strand
TCGGTGAGGGTGTCGGCGAAATCCTCCCAATGCTTGGTGTCCAATGCGCGCAGATAGCGGTACTTCACTCGTTTGATCGCCTCGATCGTCGCCAGGTCAGCCATGCCCGACATTGCAGCACACCGTCCGGTCGCGGTGGTCTAGATTTTGTTAGGTGAGCTATCCGCGCAGCGGGTTCGCTGCTCTGTCCCGGACCGAACTGTCGCTTCTGGTACCGGAACTGCTGTTGATCGGCCAGTTGATCGACCGGTCCGGAATGGCGTGGTGCATCGGCGCGTTCGGCCGCGAGGAGATGCTGCAGATCGCGATCGAGGAATGGGCGGGTGCCAGTCCGATTTACACCCGGCGAATGCAGGAGGTGCTGGGGTACCAGGGCGATGACGTCGTCACCATATTCAAGGGTTTGCAGTTCGACATCGGGGCCCCACCCCAGTTCATGGACTTTCGCTACACCGTGCACGACCGCTGGCACGGCGAATTCCATCTGGATCACTGCGGCGCGCTGCTCGACGTCGAGCCGATGGGGCCGGACTACGTCCGAGGTATGTGCCATGACATCGAGGACCCCACCTTCGACGCCACGGCAGCGGCCACCAACCCGCGGGCGCAGGTGCGGCCGTTGCACCGCCCGCCCCGCCGGCCCGCCGACCGGAGGCCGCACTGCGCGTGGACGGTGATCATCGATGAATCCCATCCACCGGTCGGTGGAATTCCGGCACGCGACGTGGTGGCCCGAACCCGGGCGGCGACCTGGGACCTGGCGCCGATCGATCGCAGCGACGAGGGTGCGGCCGACTACGCCGGGCCCTTGCTCTCCGACATTGACTTCGCGGCGTTCTCGCACCCGGCTCTGGTGCGCATCGCCGACGAGGTCTGTCTGCAGATGCACCTGCTGAACCTGTCATTCGTGCTCGCGGTCACGCAGCGCGCCGGCGCGGATACCGGGCTGGCGACGGACATCTGCACCAAGCAACTCACCGGCATCGCCGGGGTGGCCGCCGACCGGATTCGGCGGGCCCTGAATGTGCCCGCTGATCTGACAGGACTGGCCGCGGTCCTACGCGTACACCCCCTGCTCAACCCGGCGGGATATGTGCTGGCCGACATCGACCGGGAACGGCTGCATGTGCGCCACTCGCCCGCCCATGACGACGGTGCCTGGATCGGGCTGTGTTCCCCGGTTTCCACCGCGGCTTTGCAGGCCGTCGCCACCGCCGTCGACCCGCGGTTGACGGTGCAGGTCACCGGCACGGACTCCGAGTGGACCGCTGAGTTCGAACTCAGCGCCACAGCCCAGCCGGAGTGTCCGGAGGTGCTCGTGACCAAGCTCAGCGGGGGGGCGAGCTTCCGGTTTCAGCCCCGCACGTCGTTGCCGCTCACCGTGGTGTAGAGGCCGGCTTTCGCTGTGGGCGAAGATGTGTGCCTCGACCCGGGCAGCAAACCTGGAGCACACTGGAGGGTATGGACAAGAACGGACCCTTCGGTATGGACCCCGACGAATTCGACCGGGTCGTCCGCGAAACCGGGGAGGGCCTGCGGGACGCATTCGAGAAGTTGAGCCAGTTTCTGAACACCCCTCAGGATCGCAGCGGTTTCAGCATGCTCTTCGATCAGTTCGTCCGTCCCGCCACGAATCCACGGCCACGGCCCCAACCGGCGACTGCCGGTGAGGCTGGTGACGGCGTCTGGGCGATCTTCATCTCCGGTGACGACGGAACAGCGCACGTCGAGCAGGTCTACCGGAATGAACTGGATGCACTGCGGGCAAACAAGCTCAACACCGATCCGCGGCGCAACGTCCGGTTTCTGCCCTACGGGATCGACGTCAGCGTGCTCGACTCCACAGGCCTCGACACTGCGGGGGCTGACCGGGCCGGAAGCAGCGACGATTCGGAGTAACTGATGCGGATTCTTCGCCCCGTCACTCAGCGCACCGCGCTGCTGGGGACTTGGGTTGGGCTCTGCGGTGGGGCGCTGGGGACCGCTGCGGTCAGCGCCGCCGCGGAATGCGGTCCCGGAACCATCTACGACGCGGCCACCGACATGTGTGTCGGCGCGCAACCGCCGGCCCAAGCCGCGCAGTGGGATGCGCCCGCGCCACCGGCGCCTCCGCCGCTACCGCCCCTGTCGATTTGCCCGCCCATCCCTTACGTGGCGGTCTGCATCCCGGTCAGCTGAACCAGGCCCCAACCGGCCGGTCACGGTAGTAGCCGGCAGCGCTTTGGTGGCCTGACCAGGCAGGGCGATGCGTGAAGACGGTGTGCCGGAGGAGGTCGTAGCCGCCTGGGCGGCGCTGACGGCGCGGCGCTCCGCCCGCGTCATCGCTACCGGCGAGGGCAGCCCCGGCCTCACCGACGCTGGGGTGGGCGACTCGGGGGTGAGGCTGTCGACGGCGTTCCTGACCCCCTCGTTGATCGCTTCGAGGAGGTCGTTCGCAGCGGTCAGCGGGTCGATCCGGGGCAGCAATCCCGCGGTCGTCGGCGTGCCTGGGCCGACCGTTCGGTCATAACCCCAGTCGACCATGACCGTGAGCGCCGGTTCGATGAGTTCGAGCAGCGGGGTGGGGAAGCCCAGGTTGTACAGCGGCATCAGCAGTGGCAGGTGCGGCGGTTTCAACGTGATGTAGGTGATGTTGCCGACGGTGGTGTCCGGGAAGGCCCGTTCGCCGTTGATGTCGGCGTTGAAGTAGTTGCCGTGCAGGTTGGACCCACCGATCATGGTGTTCAGCGTGGCAAGCAGGTTCAGCGGATAGGTCGGGAAATCCGAAGCTCCTTCGTACTCCCAGCTGATGTCCACCGTGGGGTAGGGCGTGTCCAGCGGCGTGGTGCCGTCGAAGTCGACGTTGAGGATGGGGATGTAGAGGCCGGCGAAGCGCTGAAGGAAGCCACCGTTGGGCCGGTTGGGGTTGCCGACCAGGGTGAACGACAATCGGTCGCTGTCCGGTGAACCCTGTTCCTGTAAGGCCCGCATGACCCGGACCATCACGTTGGCGCTGGAAGAGTAGCCGAAGGCCACGACACGCTCGTCACTTGCCAGTGTGGGCATGACGTCGGTGATGGCGGCCTCCATAGCTGCCATCCCAGCGCGCTGGGACTCGCCGTAGGTTTTCCAGCCGAAGATCGGCAGTAGAATTTGGGCCGGCCAGTTGACCAGGGTGAAGTCCCACCCGGCGTAGGGAGAGTCCGGATTGTTCTCGGTGTCGATGTAACCCTCTCCGAAGACACCGACCGGGGCCGTCGGATCCGGGTTGGGCCCGGGATACCAGGGATCCCCGCCGAGTTCCTGTTGCATGCGGGGCGTCAGCCCGGTCGAGTTCTCGTTCCCGCCCATCACCAGAAGCGTGTTGGCGATGAGGCGAAGATCCGGCGGCGGGGCTGTGGGCAGCGACAGGCCGCCCAACGCCGCGACGGCGGCAAACCCGGCGAGCAACGAGCGCAAGGCCGATCGGCCGCGGCTGACCTGCGTGCGGTTCATCGCTCCCATTCCGATCGACGGCGATGTGGTGAAACGATCGCGGAACAAACGATCGCGGGTAGTTGATCCTAATGCCGGGTTTGCGGATTCGGCACCAGCGGGTATTCGCCCACATAAAGCTGTGCAGCGATAGAGGTGACCACAACGGCGGACATCCGGTGCAGCCCCAGTTGTGGGACTTTTTGCGGTCGGGCCCTAGAGTAAGCAGCCATGCCCGACATGCATCGCCGCAGTCTGATGGTGATGGCCGGCCTCGGAATGGCCGCCGTCGCGATTCCCGCACCCACGGCCGGCGCAGTGCCGGAAGCGCCCGAGCCGCCCGCTCCCCCCCAGCCAGGCAGTCCGGCGGCCCCCGGTCCCGCCCCGGATGCGGCGTTGCCGCAGGTGTTCGGGGATGAGTTCATCGGGCCGGCCGGATCCGCCCCGGATCCTGCGCGCTGGTCCATCGCGCAACGCCGCGAAACGATCAAGAACCCGGTGTTCTGGGATCGGCCGGAGAACATGGGCCAGTACCGTGACGACCGCGAGCACGTCTTCCTGGATGGCAACTCCAATCTGGTCATCCGGGCCACCCGGGAACCGGACGGCAAGTACGTCAGCGGCAAGGTCGTCGGCAACTTCAGCGCGCCGATCAACCACACCTTTGAGGCCAGGGTGAAACTTGACTGCCTGACGCCCGGTTGCTGGCCGGCCTGGTGGGTACTCAACGACAATCCGGTGCGCGGCGGAGAAGTGGACCTCGTCGAGTGGTACGGCAACATGGAATGGCCGTCCGGAACAACTGTGCATGCGCGTCTGGATGGGACGTCGTTCGCGACGATGCCCTTTCCGGTTGACAGCGCGTGGCACACCTGGCGGATGACCTGGAATGACTCGGGGATGTACTTCTGGCAGGACTACAAACCCGGGATGGAGCCCTACTTCGAGGTTCCCGCTTTTTCGATCGACGATTGGCCGTTCAACGACCCGGGCTTCGCGATGAAGCCGGTGTTCAACGTCGCGGTGGGCGGGTCCGGCGGTCGTGACCCGAGGCCGGGCACCTACCCGGCCCAGATGCTCGTGGATTGGGTGCGAATCTTCCCGGGCTAGTTCGTTCCACCGGTCTGTTTCGGTGATATGGCGCGCGCCACCGGCTTCGGCGTTCTAGGGTTTCTGGCGTGGACATTCTCATCATGTTCCTGCTGCTGGCGATCGCGCTACTGGTGTGGCGGGGCGCCAAAGGCGGGATGATTCTCGGGTTGTGGGTCGTCGGCGTGCTTGCTGTGCTCGGCCTGTTCCGGTATCACGTCACCTCCGTCCTGGATCTGAGCTTCTGATGTCCGAGGTGATCGCCGAGCGAACGCCGGCAGTCGACGGTCGGGCGGAGGGCCGCAGCGGCCTGTGGGGCTTTCTGACGTTCTGGGGCCTGCACGCCTGGGTGCTCGCGTACACCGTGGTGATGCTAAGCGCCTTTTTCATCCAGTTCGTCGAGGGTGAGTTCCCCTGCCCACTGTGCATGCTGCAGCGCTACGGAATGATCCTGTCGACGATCGGCGCGCTGTGGATCATCATGCAGGCCCGCCGCGGGACGTTGACGACCACGCGTTACGCCCAGGGTCTCGGGATGGGCATGATCGGCGTGCTGGCCGGGGCGACGGTCTCACTGCGCCAGATCGCGCTGCACATCAAGCCCGGCGATCCCGGTTACGGCGAGCCGGTCCTCGGGCTGCACCTCTACAGTTGGGCGTTCGTCACCTTTACGATCGTGCTGATCTACGTCGGCGTCATGCTCATGCTGATGCCGCGGGGTATCCCCCAGGCTCCGGCCGCGGGCAGTGCGGCGATCAAAATTTCCACGGCCATCGTGTGGCTGTTCATCGGTGTCGTCGCCGCGAATGTGATCGCGATCATCTTCCTCGAAGGTTTCGCCGGAGTGCTCCCCGATGACCCGGAGGGCTATCACCTGATCGAGCAGCTCACCGGCGGCTGATCACCGCGCGACGGCGCCGCAGGAACCCGAACCCGATCAGAATCATCGCCTGCAGCGACCCGGCGTCGAACACCGTGTAGCCCAGGTCTTTGAGAATGGCCAATTCGATCGGACTCAGTGTCCGTATTCCCAGTCCGGTGTCGGCGACGGCGTTCATCAGCATGGTGTCAGCGCCGGTAAAGGTGTCGTCATCGAGATGCGATACCGAACTTCCCCACTCCCAGGGCCGGGGGGTGTAGAGCGGAACGGGCCCGCCGTAGGCCGCCACCGCGTTGGGCCCGCCGAAGTACAGCCCGCCGCCACCGCCGGTCAGATTGGTGGTGTAGGCGCTGTTCCACCGGTAGTTGTTGTTGATCACCCGACTGCCGTCGGCGGTGACCAGGAACTGGTCGAATGCCGTCCAGCTGCGGCCGTTGTTCCCGCCCGGATCCTCGGTGTAGGACAGGAAGCCGAAGGTGTGCAGCAACTCGTGCATCGCGGTGGAGGTGAAGTCGTATTGGGTTCTGCCGACCGTGGCGCCGAATGCCCACGGGTTCCCGAAGTTGAACGTGATGTCGCCGTCGGCAGTCGAGCCGTTGGCGTCCACACCGGTCTGGATCTTCTGCTGCACCACCGTGGGGAAGAAGCCCGCGCCGGGTGACACCAAGTCGCTGCCCGCCGAGGCCAGCGTGGATGAGGACGGTGAGTTCTCACCGGTGACCTGGTAGACGATGGTGGTCGGTGAATCGACGGCGAGGTACATCGCCAGCATCATCGCGGAGTCCTGCAACGCGCCGCGTGCCGCGGCCGACCAGTACTGCGAGCCGCTGCCGTAGACGAAGCTGAAGGTCAGCGTCGGCAGGGTGGCGTTCTGGGCCACCTGCAGGAAGGCCTCGGTACTGGCGGGCCGCAGCAGGTCGAACAGGTTCAGGTGGAAGCCGGTGTCGGTCACGGCGACGTTGAAGCTGTCCAGGCCGGTGAAATCGGCGCCCGGGGTGTAGACGTAGTCGCCGTCGGCGCTGACCTCGACGCTGCCGTACCGGGGCTCGACCGTCACCGCATAGGTCAATGGATCCCCCTCCGGGTCCGTGGCGCCCACGGTTCCGGTGATGGGTCCGACGAGCTGGCCGGTGGTCTGCACCGGGGCGACGATCGGGGCCTGGTTGAAGAATGTTCGCCGCACCAGCAGCGCGATGCCCTCGATGAAGGCCTGTATCGGAGCCAGGAGGCCGGAGAACGGGGAGGACAGGTCTGCGTCGGCTGTCGCTGCTGCTGCCGGAATGGCCGCCACAGCCCCGCCCAGCGGTGCGGGAGCAGCGGGGGACTGCTCGACGGTGCCGGAGGGGGGCGGAGGGGACAACTCCGCACCGGTGCTCGTGACAGCGGTTTCCACCTCAGCCGCCTTATCCGGTGCGGGAACCGCCGTCACCCGTGCCCGGTCAACGTTGGTGTAGCGCAGTGTGTCGCGGACGGAAGGGTTCGAGCCGCTGGTCGGCAGAGCCGGACTGAGCGCCGTTCGCCGCGCTGTTGGGGGTCGGACGTCGATGCTGGCGCCGGACAGCCGGGTTGCCGGCGACGCGCCCCGGGCCGCTCCGGAGGCGGCAGCGCGCGGCGGACGGACCCGGTCGGTTGCAGCGCGCGCGGAGTGGTCGGACCGCTGGGCATGTGCCCCCGATGGGGTGGCCGGTGTCGTGCCGTCCTCGCCGGTGTCGGCTATCGCCAGCCCGGGAGCGCCCAGCGTCAGCCCGAGGGCGAATGCCGCAGCAGTCGCCCGGGCGCCCTTCCTGGCTGCTGAAGACATCGGAGAACTTTCTGCTGGATCCGGGCCGGTGGGAACCGTTGGATGGAAACGCTACCGCCCGTAAGTCCGAAGCGGAACAAGGCGAGGCTCGGCAACCGAATCGAAACGGGCGCGGTTCGGCCTGGCGGGCAAGGCGCGCTGGCGGCTACCCGGGTCAGGCGGCGCTGGGCCGTGTTCGGGATTGTGCGGGCAGGGCTTCGCTCGGTTGGGCTTGTCCGGTGATCGCGTTGATCACCAACATCCAGCCGTCGACGATCCACCGGTACAGATCGATGACGGCGGCGCCGACGCCGACGACGATCGTGGCGGGGAATCCCGCCAACCACCCGATGATGTCGCCGATGATGTTCTCGCCGAAGAGCGACCCGATTCCGGCTCCGATGGAGAAGCCGAGAGCGATCTGCAGGTCCGGCCGGCGCAGAATGTCGTCTGCGATGTTGACCGGCTTCCCGAGCACCAGATCGACGGCCACGGTGTCGATCAGGCCCTGGCCGGCTTTCCGGGTGAGGAAGTCCTCCACGGTTCCCTTGGCGATCTCGCCGATCACACGGTCGAGGAACGGGATGGTCCACCACGACTGCTCGAGTTGGGCGATTGTTGCCTCCTGTGCCGCCACGCCGAGAGCCTGGCGCACGTTGGCGGCGTCGAGGAGGCCGTTGACGATCGGCGGGATCACCGCGTTCGCCGCGTCCACCACCGACGGATCGGAACGGAGCGACGCCAGCGCTTCCTGCGCGGCGGTGGCGGCGTCGGTCCCGGCGAGGACCGCGTCGATGAACTGGGCCGCGGCATTGGTCAGCGCCGTGCTGACCCCGGAGTAGCCGAGGAGCTGGGTCACCGCCGAGCCGACCGCCGAGGAGAACTCCGCCATCACCGCGGTATCGGCGACCAGCCCGCCGATCGCCGCGCCGAATCGGTCGGTGACCAGATTCTGGACCACCGGGTCCGCGGTCAGTTCGTTGATCAGGTTGGTGACGTCTGTTCCCAGGTCCTGTTGGAACGTGGCATTGCTGAGGACCTGCGCGTTGATCACCCCGAGAGCGTCGGCGACGGTGGTCTGCACACCGGCCTGGATCGCGGGGTCCGCCTCGAGGGCGGAGAGGGCGGCCTGCACGGCGGCTGTCAGCGAATCACCGGTGAGCACCGCCAGGGCCACATCGCCGGCCTCCCCGGACAGGGCATCGACCACTCCGCTGGCGCCGAAGAAGTCGGTGAACAGGTTGTCGACGACGTCCACCAACGCTCCGCTGACAGCGGGGTTGATCAGCAGACTCACCGCGAACTGGCCGATCTGCTCACCAACCACCGCGATGGGCCCGAGCCCGAGCCGGCTGTTGACCACGTTGGCCACCCGATCGGCCAGCGCCTGCTGCACCTCGGCGTCGCCGAGCAATTCACCGACCAGCGAGGCGGCTGAGGCATCCACGGCCGTCCACGCCGCGGTGTCGTTCAAGAACTGGGCCACCGCGTCCACGACCGCGGCCTGCACCCCGGCGTCGACCGCGGGATTGTTGCGAAGGCCCTGCACGATCGCGGCCCGCGCGGCGTCGAAGTCCGCCCCGCTCAGGGTCAGAGCCGCCAGCGCCAGGTCGCCGGCCGCCTCGCCGAACGCCGCGGGAACCGGGTTACCGATCAGATTGGGCACGAAGAGGTCGGAGAACACGGTGTCGACCAACTCCAGCAGGGCGCCACCGAAGGCCGGGTTGGTGAGCAGGTCCACCACCGTTGCGGCCACCTGGTCGCCGACCACTGTTCCCAGGTCACCGCCGCCGAGCAGTGCGGAGACCTCCTCGGCCACCCGATCGTTGAGGGCCTGTCGGACGACGGGATCGGTGATCAACTGTGTTGCCAGTGAAGAGATACCGGTGTCCACCGCCGACCACACATCGGCGTTAGCCAGGAAAGCGGTGACCGCCGCTCCGACTGAGGCCTGCACGGCGGCGTCGATGGCGGGATTGGTCTGCAGTGCCTTCCCCGCCGTCGCCAACGCCGCGGCGAGCGGCTCACCGGTGAACACCCCCAGCGCGACGTCGCCGGCCGCCCCGGCGAGGGCGTCGACCACACCGGCGCCGCTGAAGAAGTCGGAGAACACCGTGTCGACCAGGTCCACCAGTGCACCGCTGAGCACCGGATTGGTCAGCAGGCCCACAACCGCGGCCCCGACGTAGTCACCGACCACCGATATCGGTCCGAACCCGAGGAACGAGTTGACCTCGCTGGCCACCCGATCAGCCACCGCCTGCTGGACTGTGGTGTCGCCGAGCAACGCGCCCACCAGCGATGAGATACCGGTGTCCACCGCTGACCACACATCGGTGTCACCGAGGAACTGCGCCATCGCCGCGACGACCGACGCCTGGACGGCGCCGTCGATGTCGGGATTGGCCCGCAGCGCTGCCGCCACCGCCGGCAGCACCGAGTCGAGGGTGCCCTCCAGCGCGGCGGTGGCCAGTTCACCGGCCGCCCCGGACAGCGCGGTGATCACCCCGGGGGTGGAGATGAAGTCCCCGAATACCGTGTCGACAAGGGCTGCCAGGCCGCCGCTGACCGACGGGTTGGTGATCAGGGTGAGCACCGCGTCCCCGACCTTGGCGCCCACTGCCTGGCCCAGGGCGCCCTCGCCGAGCAGCGCCGACACCGCCGAGGCCACATCGCCGCGCAGCGCCGACTGCACTGTCGGATCCCCGATCAACCCGGTGATCAGGGTCGTGAGGGAGGCGTCCACTGCCGACACCAGGTCGGTGTTGCCGAGGAATTGCGCAACCGCGGTGGTGACGGCCGGCCCCACCGCGGCGTCGACATCCGGGTTGGCGGCCAATGCCGTCAGCGCGGCGGTCAGCGCGGCGCTGACCGTCTCCCCGCCGAACACCGCCGACACCAGTGCGCCGGCGGTTTCCGAAAGAGCGGTGACGACGCCGTCCGCGCCCACAACCCCGCCGAGAACGGAGTTCACCAACTGGGCCACGGCGCTACTGACCGCCGGATTGCTCACCAGGGAGGCCACCGCGGCGCCGGCCTGCTGGGCCACCGCCTGGGCCAGCGGCCCACCGCCGAGCAGGCCGGACACTGCGTTGGTCACCACCTGGCTCACCAACTGCTGGCCCTCCGGGTTGCCCAGCACCCCAGTGGTCACCTGGGTGACGAACGTTCCCAACGCCTGATCGACAGCAGTGTTCGAGAGCAGGGATTCCACGAACCCGGTGACGACGACGCCAGCACCCGGTCCCAGCGCGGGCAGCAGGGCAACCGGTGTGACGGTGCCGCCCAGGGCTGTCACGACGCTGTTGACGACGACCTGAGCCAGGGTGCTGGCGACCGCGGGTTGTCCGTCGAGAGCGGGCTCGGCCAGCAGGTTGGCGAGCGCGGTCCCGGCGTCGGCAGCGACGGTCCCTCCGACAGTCGACTCCCCGATGACAGTCGAGAGGAGGGTGCTGACCGCGCCGCCGATCGTGATGGCAAGCGGGTTCGAGGCGTCGACGGTTTGACCCAGCAGTGCCGAGGCGGCCAACTGCCCGAGATAGCCCTGGACGGCGGACGACCCCAGGAGACCATTGATTGAGTCGCTGAGCGCCTGTCCGAATATTTGCTGGACGTTGCCGTTGCCGAAGAAGCTGTTCTGCAGGGCGGCTTGGCCCAATTTCTGCTGCGCCGGGGTGAACCGATCCAGGAGCGCCTTCATGGGATCGCTCTGCAACTGCGTCACGAATCCGGCGGCTGCTATGGCGTTGGTCGGGATATTCAGCGTGCGGAGAAAGGGTGCGAACGCAGTCGCGACCGCGGCGTTTCCGAAGGAGTTCTGGACGAACGAGGCCACCGCGTCGCCAACGGTCGTCCTGACGGCTGGGGGGACCATGGCCAGAGTCTGGTTCCCTGCGACGGTGTCCGAAATGAAGGTGAGCACAGTGGGTTGTGTGACCAGATCGACGACCGTCTGCCCGATGTTTGCGGCTGAAGTGTCCTTCCCGCTCAGCGAGTACACGAGGTTGAACGCGTACTCACCAATGGTGTTGGCGACCGAGGGCGTGGTCTGACCGGACACGATCGGGCAACCGTCAGCTGTGCATTTGCCCACGGGTCCTGATGACGGAAGTGCTGCGCCGACCGCAGTAGAAAGCGCATTGATAGCGAGGACTCTGGCCAACGCTACTGTGGCGCAATAGGATCCGACGCCTCCCGGTGCGCATTTCGAGAGGGTCGGAAGCGGCGATTTAGGAACAGTGAAAATCGCGGTGCTTACCCTGCCCCCAGTGGGTAATCCGACCACTATTGGCCCATCTGTCGCGCCATCGGCGACTGCAACGGTGATCTCAGTGCCCGCCTCATTAACGGAGAGCGATGTTGTCTGTCCCGCGCCGAACTGGACGAACACAGCGTCGGTGAAATTCTCACCCGTGATCGTGACTTCGGAACGCAGGCCCCCCGTATTCGGAGTGAAACCGGTGATCGTTGGGAACGGACCTTGAACGGTGAACACCTGGCTGCTGATCGAGCTCGAAGGCGCTTCGGCGTACGTACCTGTGACTTGGATGTTGCCGGTGGGGGCGCCCTGTGGAACGGACACCTTTACCTCGGTTGGCGACGTGCTGACGATATCGCCCGCGACCCCCCAGCCGCAGTCGGTCTTGCTGCAGCCGAATTTCACATCGTAGGTCTTGCCAAGGTTCTTGCCGGTGATCGTGAGGAGGCTGCCGACAGCGCCTGACGTCGCGCTCAACCCGGTTACACAGACACCGATGCAGGCTGATTCAACTTCCTCGGCCGCCGCAGCGTCCGCCGGCGCCACTGCGGTTGTCGCCAAAGCGGGGTCGTCGCGCCGCGCTGCGGCCAGTGTGGCCCAGGCCAGCGGGGCGAGTAACGGTGAGCCGCCGTCACCGCCACCGAGCAGTGTCAGCGGATCGGCGGCGAGCGTGGTGCCGGGCGCGGCGGCCGCGATGGGCGCTGCGGCGGCGGGCGACACCTCCGGGGTGATCGCGAGGGGCGCGATCGGCTGCAGTTCGGGGGCTGGGGGCACCGGGCTGTCGGTGACGTCCGGGGCGATCTCGACGAGGGTGCCAGGCAGCGCCGGCAGGACGCGGCTGTCGACACCGACCCCCACGGACGTCGGGCCACCGGGCGCGGACGGTGTCAGCACTGCGGTGGTGGAGGCCCGGTTCGGGGTGGATGCACGCGCGTCGGGGGAGCGCTGCCCCGGCGTCACCGCGCGACCGGCGAGGCTCTCGTCGGCCGAACCGTCCGTTGGCGCGCTGGCGGTCTGGCCCGCCGTGGCGGTGCGGCGATCGGCACCCCGAGTCGCCGCCGCTCGTCCGGTGTCGCCGGTACGGGAGCCTTCGCCGGCGGACGGCGCACCACTGTCGGATGTCCCGGTATCTGCGGTGGCCGCCGCGGCGAATCCCAGGACCGCGCCGCCGACGCCGAGTGCGACGGCCAAGGCGCCAACCCTGCCGACATACTTCGACGGACGGGCGTCGAATCGCTGGGCGTGCGAGTAGATCACGGGGCCTCCCGACCGTGTCTTGGGGACGCCCGCTCAGGCGTGGGTGATCGTCCCCCTGCGGCGAATTCTGGTGAGGCGATGCTGTCATAACAGGCGATCGTCATGTTTCGTTTTCCGCAAGACGGCGACACCAGTGGTTCCCACCGCGTCAGGGTTGGGCGGGACCGGCGACACACCCTCCCGTCCCGGTTCTTGGCTTCGTAGATGGCCTGGTCGGTGCGTCCGGCGGTGGGACAACAGCAAACTCATCCCCGCCTATGCGGGCGACACAGTCGGATAGGCGGCACACCGCAGTGGGTCGTCGCGGCGCCGGTGAGGGGGTAAACTCCGCTGGCCGCGACCGGGTATCGCCTCGATCCGCTCGGCTTCCACTACATTTGAGTAATGGCCAACACTGCCAAGTTAGTCGGGTACGCGCGCTGTTCTTTGGAGCCGGAGGACCTTGCGGCGCAGCAAGAACGCCTTCGCGAGCTCGGCGTGCCTGACGACCGAATCTATTGCGACCAGGGACTGACCGGTGTGGACACCGAACGTCCGGGTCTGGAGCAGGCGCTCCGCGCAGTGGACAAAGGGGACACGCTGGTGGCGCCGAA
>JAGQTS010000335.1 GCA_020438895.1 Mycobacterium sp. | reverse complement strand
AAGGTCAAGGTGACGATCATGTTCCGCGGCCGTGAGCAGTCCCGGCCCGAATTGGGCTACCGGCTACTGCAACGGCTCGCCGGGGATGTCGCTGACCACGGCTTCGTCGAGACTTCCGCCAAGCAGGACGGCCGGAACATGACGATGGTGCTGGCTCCGCACCGCGGCGCGAAGACCCGCGCCCGGGCGGCGCAGCAGACGATCGGCGCGCCGTCGGCCGCATCGGCCAATCCGGCCTCCGCCGGCCCGGACCCCGACGCCCCGGCCCAGACCTGACCATCAGGCACGACGACCAGAAGAACTGAGGAACACATGCCCAAGGCAAAGACCCACAGCGGGGCCAGTAAGCGATTCCGCCGCACCGGCACCGGAAAGCTCGTGCGGCAGAAGGCAAACCGCCGACACCTCCTGGAGCACAAGCCGTCCCGCCGTACCCGCCGATTGGACGGCCGTACCGAGGTGGCGGCCAATGACGTCAAGCGCGTCAACAAGCTGCTGAACGGCTGACACCGTCGCCGTTCGGCACCCCCACTTTCTGACACCGACGAGAAGAGGAACACCCCCATGGCCCGCGTGAAACGCGCCCTCAACGCCCATAAGAAGCGGCGGACAGTCCTCAAGGCATCCAAGGGCTACCGTGGCCAGCGGTCCCGCCTGTACCGCAAGGCGAAAGAGCAGCAGCTACATTCGCTCAACTACGCCTACCGCGACCGACGTGCTCGCAAGGGCGAGTTCCGCAAGCTATGGATCTCACGGATCAATGCGGCAGCCCGCGCCAATGACATCACCTATAACCGACTGATCCAGGGCCTCAAGGCCGCCGGTGTCGAGGTGGATCGCAAGAACCTCGCCGAGATCGCGGTCAGCGACCCGGCGGCGTTCACCGCCCTGGTTGAGGTGGCGCGCGCCGCTCTTCCGGCCGATGTCAATTCTCCTTCCGGAGAAGCCGCCTGACATCTCGTGGTGAGCTCTCGGCACTGACCCCACGATCCGCCCGGGTGGCGGCTGCAGTGAAACTGCAGCGCCATGCCGGGCGGCGTCGTAGCGGGCGCTTCCTGGCCGAGGGGCCCAACCTGGTGGAGAGCGCCGCGCACCACGGCCTGGTCGACGAGGTTTTCGCCACGACGGACGCAGCCCAACGGCATTCGCGGCTGCTGACGGATCTGCCCGTGCGGATCGTCACCGAATCGGCCGCCAAGGTGCTGTCGGACACCGTGACGCCAGCGGGGCTCGTGGCTGTATGCCGTGTGCCGGAGATCGACCTTGCCACTGTCTTGGCGGATCGCCCGGAGCTTCTGGCGGTGGCCGTCGGCATCTCCGAGCCGGGCAATGCCGGAACCCTGATCCGCACTGCCGCGGCGATGGGCGCTGCCGGCGTGGTCCTGGCCGGCAACAGTGTCGACCCTTTCAACGCGAAGTGCTTGCGAGCATCGGCCGGCGCGATATTCGCCGTGCCGGTTCTGGCCGAACCCGATACGGCGAGCCTACTGACGAGGCTGCGCGAGGCGGGATTGGTGATTCTGGCCACCACCGTCGATGGTGAGGTCAGTCTCGATGACACCGGGGCCCTGCTGCGCGCCCGCAACGCCTGGATCTTCGGATCAGAGTCGAAAGGCCTGGACACCGACGTCGCGGCGCTGGCCGATCACCGGATCGCGATCCCCATGGCGGCGGGTACGGAGAGCCTCAACGTCGCTGCGGCCGCTGCGGTGTGTCTCTACCAGAGCGCGCTCGCGCTGCGAATCCGCCGCGCCCGGATAGGCTGATCGGTGTGGACTTCGACCCGGTCGAGGATCGATCCGGCCCGAGCCCAGGTGGCATCGGCAACTGGTTGCGTGAGACCAATCACAATGCGGATCTGATCGCCCTCATCAGGAGGACCCGGCGTGTGCTGCCCGGCGATCCGGAGTTCGGCGACCCACTCTCGACGGCCGGCGATTCCGGCGCCCAGACTGCCGCCCGCGCAGCCGACCGGCTGATGAACGACCGACAAGCGGCGAGTCGGGAACTGGGATTGGGAGCCTTGCAGGTATGGCAGGCGATCAGCGACAGAGTGTCCGGACGGCCCGACACCGTCGATGTCACCTTGGTCTTCACCGATCTGGTCGGCTTCTCGGAGTGGGCATTGGCTGCCGGAGATGACGCCACGCTGAAATTGCTGCGTCGAGTCGCTCAGGTCACCGAGACACCCCTGCTGGACCATGGCGGGCAGATAGTGAAGCGCATGGGTGACGGCATGATGGCCGTCTTCACCGACGCCGAAACCGCGGTGAGAGCCAGCCTCGAGGCGCGCCGGGCACTGAAAGACGTTGAGGTGGAGGGATATAGACCCCGTATGCGTGTCGGCCTCCACACAGGGCGCCCACAGCGGATCGGCGCCGACTGGCTCGGCGTGGATGTCAATATCGCTGCGCGGGTGATGGAGCGGGCTACCCGCGGCGGGATGATCATCTCCCAATCGACGCTGGATGCCATCCCCATCACTGAATTGGATTCTCTCGGTGTGGAAGTCAAGCGCCTCCGCCGGCCGATGTTCGCCTCGCGACAACACGGTGTGCCACCGAACCTTGCGATGTACCGGCTCAAGGATCGCCACGACACCACGGATGAGGAGGATCCGGACGGATCGGAGCCGTGAGAACCGTACCGGCTCAGACGAACTCCTCGGCGCTGGCTTCGATCCAGTCCGAAAGCCACTCCTCCGGCGGGCACTCCAGCAGTTCACCGGGCATCAGCCATTCGTAGATCTCGGCGTAGGTCAGGTTCTTGGTGGAATCGACACGACGATTGAGCATTGAGGGAGTTAGCTCGTGGAACCCGTCCAGGCCCATCGAAGCGACCATCTGAGCAGCACTCGCCACCGTCGCCCGCTGGAAGTTCGCCACCCGCTCGATCTTGTCGGGAACGTGCAGCGCCCGCGACAAGCCTGGGTCCTGGGTCGCGACCCCCGCGGGACAGCGGTTGGTGTGGCATTTCATGGCCTGGATGCATCCGACGGAGAACATCATCGCGCGAGCCGAAAGCGTGAAGTCCGCACCCTGGCAGATCCGAGTGACGATGTCGACGCCGCGGGCCACCTTGCCGGACGCGCCGATCTTGATGTGCTCGCGCAACCCGGTGCCCACGAGACAGTTCTGCACGAGCATCAATCCCTCGGTCAGCGGCATCCCGACGTGATCCTCGAACTCCTGCGGTGCTGCTCCGGTACCCCCCTCAGAACCATCGACGATGATGAAGTCCGGGGTAATGCCCGTCTGCAACATGGCTTTGCACAAGGACAGGAACTCGGTGCGCGCACCGACACAGAGCTTGAAACCCACCGGCTTGCCGTCGGAGAGGCTACGTAGGGTCGCGATGAAATGCATGAGTTCCAGCGGCGTGCTGAAGGCACTGTGCGCCGGTGGCGAGACGACCGTCTGTCCAACCGGGACGCCGCGGGTCGCGGCAATCTCCGGAGTCACCTTGGCGCCGGGCAGCACCCCACCGAGTCCGGGCTTGGCCCCCTGCGAGAGTTTGATCGAAATCGCCTTGACGGTAGGAAGGTTGGCCTTCTCGCGAAACAACTCGGGGTCGAAGTGGCCGTCGCGGTTGCGGCAACCGAAGTAACCCGAACCGATCTCCCAGATCAGGTCGCCACCGTGCTTGAGGTGGTAGGGGCTGATCGCGCCCTCACCGGTGTCATGGGCGAAGCCACCAAGAGCGGCGCCTCCGTTGAGGGCCTCGATCGCATTGGCGGACAGTGCGCCGAAGCTCATGGCCGAAACATTCATCAGCGCGATGTCGTAGGGCTGAGTGCAGTCGGGACCGCCAAGACGGACTGTTGGCTTGAGGTCGGTGGCGATGCGGGCTCGCAACGAATGCCGCAGAAACTCGTGCCCGACAGCGTTGACGTCACGCTCGGTACCGAATGGTTCGTCGCCTTTGGTTCCCTTCGATCGGCGGTAGACCGCATCGCGGGTTTCGCGATCGAACGGGGCGCCGTCGGTGTTGGACTCGACAAAGTATTGATAGATCTCCGGGCGAATGAGTTCGGCGAGGAACCGTGCGTGACCGAGGATCGGGAATGCTCGCAGAATCGAGTGGCGGGTCTGTACCAGATCCCAGGTGCCCAGCGCAGCCAGCGCGGCGATGACAGCGGCCACGAGCCACCACCAGGGGCTGTTCCGCACCGCCAACAGGACGGCGAAGATGGCCTCGAGCCAAACGGCTCCCACGATGAGCGCTCTCATCACATTGCTTCCTCATTACCGGTGACACAGGTGCCGGCCGCCTGAAGCGTCCGGACGGGCGAAAAGCCCGCGAGGCGTCATTGTGGCATCACCTATGATCTCCGGAACTGATGTTGCGTCGAATCCCGGCGGGAAACGCCGCATCCGTGCTGAGAACATCGGGCCCCGATCGCAAAGGAGAGTCTCGCCGCGTGGCTGACGAATCGCCCGGTCTGCTGTCGCAGCACGCACTCGACACCGCGGTTGCCGAGGCCTTACGCGCGTTCGGCCGGGCCGCGGACCTCGATGCACTGGCCCGAGCGAAGACGGAGCACCTCGGCGACCGGGCGCCGATCGCGCTGGCCCGGCAGGCGCTGTCCGCTCTGGCCAAAGACCAGCGTGCCGAGGCTGGAAAGCGGGTCAACGTCGCACGGTCCGCAGTGCAGTCCGGCTACGACGAACGCCTCGCCGCACTGCGTGCCGATCGGGACGCCGCCGTCCTGGTCGCAGAGGCGATCGATGTCACGTTGCCGTCGACCCGTCAGCCGGTTGGTGCGCGGCACCCGATCACCATCCTGGCCGAGCACATCGCCGACACCTTCATCGCCATGGGGTGGGAACTGGCCGAGGGTCCGGAGGTGGAGAGCGAGCAGTTCAACTTCGACGCGCTGAACTTCCCGCCGGACCATCCAGCGCGCAGCGAATCCGACACGTTTCAGATCGCGCCGGAGGGTTCGCGGCAATTGCTGCGCACCCACACCTCGCCCGTGCAGGTGCGCACTCTGCTTGAGCGGGATCTGCCGGTCTACATCGTGTCGATCGGCCGCACCTTCCGCACCGACGAACTGGACGCCACGCACACTCCGGTGTTCCACCAGGTGGAGGGCTTGGCCGTGGACCGCGGCCTGACCATGGCGCACCTACGCGGAACCCTGGATGCGTTCGCCCGCTCCGAGTTCGGGCCCGATGCCAGGACCCGGATGCGACCGCACTTCTTCCCGTTTACCGAACCGTCGGCGGAAGTCGACATCTACTTCCCCAACAAAAAGGGTGGACCTGGCTGGGTGGAATGGGGCGGCTGCGGGATGGTCAACCCGAATGTGTTGCGCGCCGCCGGGATCGACCCTGAGATCTACTCCGGTTTCGCCTTCGGAATGGGATTGGAGCGCACCCTGCAGTTCCGCAATGGCATTCCGGATATGCGCGACATGGTCGAGGGCGACGTCCGATTCTCCCTGCCGTTCGGGGCGGGGGTCTGAATGAAGCTTCCTTACAGTTGGCTACGCGACGTGGTCCAAGCCGGCGCGCCGGGGTGGGACGTGAGTCCCGCAGACCTCGAGCAGGCATTGATCAGAGTGGGCCACGAGGTTGACGACATCATCCGACTGGGACCGGTCAACGGACCGCTGCCCATCGGCCGGGTGACCGCCATTGAGGAACTGACAGGATTCAAGAAGCCCATCCGGGCCTGCAGGGTCGATGTGGGGGAGAGCCTCGATCGGGACATCGTCTGTGGGGCGACCAACTTCTCCGTCGGTGACCTGGTGGTGGTCGCACTGCCGGGCGCGGTGCTGCCCGGCGATTTCACGATCGCCGCCCGCAAGACATACGGCCGGAACTCTGACGGGATGATCTGTTCGGCCGCCGAATTGGGCATGGGTGCAGATCATTCTGGCATCCTGGTGCTGCCGCCCGGGACCGCCGAACCCGGTGCGGAGGCCACCGTCGTCCTCGGCCTCGACGACGTGGTCTTCGACCTGGCGGTCACCCCCGACCGCGGCTACTGCATGTCGGTGCGGGGTATCGCTCGCGAGATCGCCTGCGCCTACGACCTGGAATTCGTCGACCCCGCCGAGACTGTGACGCCGCTCCCGTCGACGGGACCGGCACTGCCTGTCCATGTCGAGACCGGCACCGGAGTCAGCAGGTTCGCCCTGCGTCCGGTGACCGGAATCGACCCGCACGCCCAGTCACCCTGGTGGCTGCGGCGACGGCTCATGCTGTCGGGCATTCGGCCGATTTCGCCGGCCGTCGACGTCACCAACTACGTCATGCTCGAACTCGGCCATCCGATGCACGCCCACGACAGCAGCCGAATTCGTGGCGACTTCACTGTGCGGTTCGCGCGACCAGGCGAGACCGTCATCACGCTTGACGGCATCGAACGCACACTCGATCCTGCCGACGTGTTGATCGCCGACGAGGTAGCCGTCGCGGCGATCGGCGGAGTGATGGGCGCGGGTACCACCGAAATCGACGGGGCCACCACCAACGTGCTGCTGGAGGCGGCTGTATGGGATCCCGCAGCGGTGTCACGCACGATCCGTCGACTGCGCCTCGTCAGCGAAGCCGGCCGGCGTTACGAACGCAGTGTGGATCCTGCGGTGTCGGTTGCGGCCATCGACCGCTGCGCGGAATTGCTCGCCGAGATCGCCGGTGGGACAGCACAGCCCACTCTCACCGATTGGCGCGGGGATCCGCCGAGGGATGACTTTTCGCCGGCACCGGTGGCGATGGCAGTCGATCTGCCCGACCGGATCGCCGGAGTGACCTACCCAGACGGCGCCACGGTGGCACGGCTGACCCAGATCGGCGCCCGGGTAACGACCTCGGAAGACTCACCGGAGCTGATCGTCACCCCGCCGAGTTGGCGGCCCGATCTGATCCAACCCGCCGACCTCGTCGAGGAGGTGCTGCGACTCGAAGGACTTGATGTCATTCCGTCCGAACTGCCGAAGGCGCCGCCGGGGCGCGGGTTGACCGCGGGCCAGCGCCGCCGCCGTGCGGTTGGCAAGTCACTGGCCTTGACGGGATTCGTCGAAGTGTTGTCGACCCCATTTCTGCCGGCCGGCGTCTTCGACCAGTGGGGTCTGGACGCCGAGGATCCGCGCCGAAACACCACGAGGGTGCTGAACCCATTGGAGGCCGATCGACCTGAATTGGCCACCAGCTTGCTTCCCGCACTCCTGGAGGCGCTGGGCCGCAATGTGTCTCGCGGTTTCGGAGATGTGTCGCTGTTCTCGATAGCCCAGGTGGTGCGGCCCACGCCGCGAACACGGGCGATCGAGTTGATCCCGACCCACCGCCGGCCGACCGATGCCGAGATCGCGAGCCTCGACGACTCTCTGCCGGAGCAGCCCGTACATGTCGGGGTCGTTCTCACCGGACTTCGGGAGCCCCGCGGCCCGTGGGGTCGCGGCCGGCCCGTGGAGGCGGCGGACGCTTTCGAAGCGGCGCGAACCATCGCCCGGGCCTGCGGGGTCGAGGTGACATTGCGGGGTGCCCAGCATCTGCCGTGGCATCCGGGGCGCTG
>JAGQTS010000024.1 GCA_020438895.1 Mycobacterium sp. | reverse complement strand
CCTACGTGCGGCTGGAGGGTCGCGCCTTCGGTGACGTGCCGCTGAACCTGGAGTACAAGCTCGAGGTGTGGGACTCGCCGAACTCGGCCGGCATCATCATCGACGCGGTTCGGGCAGCCAAGATCGCCAAGGACCGCGGTATCGGCGGCCCGATCATCCCCGCGTCGGCGTACCTGATGAAGAGCCCGCCGGTGCAGTTGGCCGACGACGTTGCCCGCGAACAGCTGGAGAAGTTCATTGCCGGCGACCAGGAACGCAGCGACTTGGGAGTTGGCGCGGGATAACTCCCGACTGAGGGGTAACTCCCCATCGAGAATGCGCTCAGATCGCGGCTTTGACTCCGCGCCCCGATCTGGGCGCATTGTCGTTTCCGCACCCCGATCTGGGCGCAATGTCGTTTCCGCACCCCGTGAAGCAGTGCTTGACTGAGCCATGGCCTCCTTCCCCGTTCGCATCGGCGTCCAACTGCAACCGCAACATTCCAGCCACTACGGCTATCTCCGCGACGCGGTCCGGCGTTGTGAGGACATCGGTGTCGACGTGGTGTTCAACTGGGACCACTTCTTCCCGCTCTACGGCGACCCCGACGGCGCGCATTTCGAGTGCTGGACGATGCTGGGCGCCTGGGCCGAGCAGACCTCCCGGGTGGAAATCGGTGCGCTGGTCAGTTGCAACTCGTATCGCAATCCGGAACTGCTGGCCGATATGGCCCGCACGGTCGACCACATCTCCGACGGTCGGTTGATCCTGGGTATCGGTTCGGGGTGGATGCGTAAGGATTACGACGAATACGGCTACGAATTCGGCACCGCCGGAAGCAGGCTTGACGACCTGGCTGCGGCACTGCCGCGGATCGAAGCCCGGCTGGCCAGGCTCAACCCGGCACCTACCCGTCGCATCCCGATTCTGATCGGCGGGCAGGGCGAGCGTAAGACGCTGCGCCTGGTGGCGCAGCATGCCGACATCTGGCACGGCTTCACCAACGCCGAGACCTATCCCGGCAAGGCGGCAGGACTCGACGGGCACTGCGCCGCCGTCGGGCGCGACCCGGCGGCGGTCGAACGATCCGCCGGCGTGGAGGGGCGCACCGCCGAGGCGGTGACCGCCAACGCCGAAGCGCTCGCCGAACTGGGAGTCACCCTGATGACCGTCGGATGCGACGGCCCCGACTACGACCTCCGCCCCGCCGAGGCGCTGATCCGCTGGCGTGACCATCGCCGCGAATGACGCTCACGGTGGCACCAACTCTGGTACTGGCCGGCGCCGGCGACTAAGTTCCAGCGGATGACCATCCAGTGTCGCCGCCTGCGGATCGGGGCGCTGCAGATCGCCGCGCTGATGGCCCTCGGTCTGTTGGGCGCGCCCACATCCGCCGCCGACCAGTGCTCACCACCGGGTGAGCAGGCCGCCAGCGCCTTACCCACCAACCTCGCCGCCGCGGCGGCCGGGCCCGGCGACGACAAGTACACGACAGCCGCCACCGAACCGCTCAGCGCCGTCGATATCGGTGCGCTGCGGCTGATCACGCCCGGCACTTTGACGGTGGGCACCCTGTCCGACGCCCCGCCCAGCGTCTGCATCAACGCCGCCGGACAGTTCACCGGGTTCGACAACGAGTTGTTGCGTGCCATCGCCGAGAAACTCGGTCTGCAGATCGAGTTCGTCGGCACTGATTTTTCCGGTCTACTGGCCCAAGTCGCCGGGCGCCGTTTCGACGCCGGGTCCTCGTCGATCACGACCACTGAAGCCCGTCGGCGCACCGTGGGATTCACCAACGGCTACGACTTCGGATATTTCTCGCTGGTCGTTCCCAGCGGTTCGACGATCACCGGGTTCGACCAGCTACGGGACGGACAGCGGATCGGCGTCGTGCAGGGCACCGTCCAGGAGGCCTACGTCGTCGACACCCTCGGCCTGCAGCCGGTGAAGTTTCCCGACTACAACACCGTCTACGCCAGCCTCAAGACGCGCCAGATCGACGCCTGGGTGGCGCCGTCCCAACAGGCGCAGGGAACAGTGCGCCCCGGGGATCCGGCGGTCATCATCGAGAACACCTTCAGCCTGGACAACTTCGTGGCCTACGCGGTGGCGAAGGAGAACCAGCAACTCATCGATGCACTCAACGCGGGATTGGATGCCGTGATCGCCGACGGCACGTGGTCACGGCTGTATTCGCAGTGGGTACCGCGAGCGCTGCCCCCCGGCTGGAAGCCTGGCTCCAAGTCGGCGCCGGTGCCGGAGCTTCCCGACTTCGACGCCATCACGGCATCGCGCGCCACACCGGTCGCCGCACCGATCGCCGACATGTCGGTGTTGACCCAGCTCCGGGATTCGTTCCTCGACTGGGAGCTGTACAAGAAAGCCATCCCCGACCTGCTGAAGACCGGTCTGCCCAACACCCTGATTCTGACTGTCAGCGCGAGCATCATCGGCCTGCTGGTGGGCCTGGTCCTCGCGGTCGCGGGAATCTCCCGGGCGCGGTGGCTGCGCTGGCCCGCCAGGATTTACACCGACATATTCCGGGGACTGCCCGAGGTGGTGATCATCCTGCTGATCGGGTTGGGCATCGGCCCGATCGTCGGCGGGCTGACCGGAAACAACCCCTACCCGTTGGGAATAGCGGCACTGGGATTGATGGCCGCGGCCTACATCGGGGAGATCCTGCGCTCCGGGATCCAGAGTGTGGAAGCAGGACAACTGGAGGCCTCCCGGGCGCTGGGGTTCTCCTACTCCGCATCCATGCGCCTGGTGGTCATCCCCCAGGGAATCCGGCGGGTGCTGCCGGCGCTGATGAACCAGTTCATCTCACTGCTCAAAGCATCCTCACTGGTGTACTTCCTGGGGCTGGTGGCCAGCCAACGTGAGCTCTTCCAGGTCGGCCGGGATCTCAACGCCCAGACCGGGAATCTGTCCCCGCTGGTCGCCGCCGGCCTGTTCTATCTGCTGCTGACCATCCCGCTGACGCATTTGGTCAATTACATCGACAACCGTCTGCGCCGCGGCAAGCCAGCAGACACCGAGGATGTGCCGCCATCCACCGCCGTCACCGGCCAGGAGATGGTGTGATGACACGACCGGAGCCGGTGTCGTTGGCCGCCAGGGACATCCATCTGTCCTTCGGGCCCAATCCGGTGCTACGCGGGGTGTCACTGGACGTCCCCGCCGGGACGACCGCAGCGATCATCGGGCCGTCCGGTTCCGGCAAGTCGACCCTGTTGCGCAGCCTCAACCGACTCTACGAGCCCGACCGCGGGGACATCCTGCTCGACGGGCGCTCAGTGCTCGCGGACGACCCGGACAAGCTGCGACAGCGCATCGGGATGGTGTTCCAGCACTTCAACCTGTTCCCGCACAAGAGCGTCCTCGATAACGTCACCCTCGGGCCGCGCAAACTCAAGGGGCTGTCCGCCGATGCCGCGCGGGAATTAGCGCTGGGCCACCTGGAGCGGGTTGGGTTGCGGCACAAGGCTGATGCGCGACCCGGCACATTGTCCGGCGGCCAGCAGCAACGAGTCGCCATCGCCCGCGCGCTGGCGATGGAACCGCAGGTGATGTTCTTCGACGAGGCCACCTCCGCGTTGGATCCGGAACTGGTCAAAGGCATCCTGACGTTGATAGCCGACCTCGGCTCGGACGGAATGACCATGGTCGCGGTCACCCACGAGATGGGCTTTGCCCGTTCCACCGCCGACGCGGTGATCTTCATGGACCACGGCACCGTGGTGGAGTCCGGATCTCCCGAGCAGATTTTCACCGCGGCGAAGACCGAGCGCCTTCAGCGGTTCCTCTCCCAGGTTCTGTGACCGCGTTCGGCCCGCACGGCAAAGCGGTTAGACTGCAAAACCATGTCCGAGGACCAGTCGCAGGTCATCGCACTGGCCACCGACCTGCAACGGGTGCTGGCCAGGATGATGACCGTGATCCGCCGCGGGGACACCGGCGCCGGAACCCGGCCGGACTTGACGATGGCGCAGATCTCGATCCTGCTGACGCTGATCGATAGCGGGCCGATGCGGATGACCGAGCTCGCGGCCCGGGAGCGGGTTCGTACCCCTACCACGACGGTCGCGATTCGCCGACTCGAGAAGCTCAGTCTGGTCAAGCGATCCCGCGACCCGTCTGATCTGCGTGCCGTTCTGGTGGAGGTGACTCCGGAAGGGATGCTCCAATATCAGGAAGCCCTCGACGCGCGCCGAACACGCCTGGCCGACCTGCTGGGTCGGCTCACCGAGGACGAACGAGCCGACCTGGTGCGGGCTCTCAAGCCGCTGGAACGGTTGACTACGGTCGACGAGGGCTGAATCGGCCACCTGATGATCTCAGCCCAGCCAGTCCAGCACGGCGGCAGCGGTCCAGGACTGCTGCATACTGCCCAACGGCTCGCCGGTGAACGGTTCATAGTACTCGGCGAAGGTTCCGTCGCTGGCCTGACGCAGGCCCTCCCGACGCAGCAAGGCCGACCTCTCCGGCCACCCACGGCGGGCGAAGGCCCAGGAGAATAGCCAGGTCAACACCGGCCATACCGGTCCACGCCAATACTCGCGGGGCCGGAAATCCTTGGAAACCGGTGATGTTGACGGGATCAATCGGAATCTCAGGTCCGGATGCGCGCAGAACCGCGGCCCGTCCAGCATCCGCAGCAGAGCCCGTTCCTGATCGTGTGACAGCCCCCCGCACAGCAGAGGCGCGAATTGGGCCGCCGTTTCGGTCCGTATCCATGTCCGGCCGCGAACGTCGTAATCCCTTGCCGCACCGGACCTATGGTCGGCGGTACGGATGACACCCGAGCGGAACCGCTCGGCCCAGGAGTACAGATCCCGCACGTCGGCCTTCGGTCGCTTGTAGTCCTCGCCGATACCGGCCAGCACATCGCACGCGATGGCGAGGATCGCCGAGAAGAACACGTCGTGGACGGCGAAGCTCATCACCCCCGGTAATCGGCCATCGTCATAGCCGACAGACTTCATCTCCTCGAGGAGCCACAGGTAGCGGTCGTACTCTCCGTCCGACGGACGCTGGGACGGATCGGTGATGATGTGTCGGTCGGCGCGCTCGTACTGGGGGACCGCACCGGCAATGACGTTGGCGTAGGCGGTGTCCCAGCGCGGCGAGTTGTCCATCCCGGACTCCCAGCCGTGATAGAGCGTGACCAGACCGTGGCCCCCGGGGTCACGGGCCTCGGCCAGCCAGCGATGCCACCTCACCAAATCAGTCCAGCGGCGGTCCAGAAACGCCTCGGCGACCGCGTGGGTGGTCCGGCCCCGGTTGCGTGACCGCTCCAGAATGCGTTGCACCGCAATGGCGTGCACCGGGGGCTGGGTGATACCCGAGGTCTGCCGGCCCTTCGGCGCGTTCGCGGCCAGCCGGTCGCAGGCCCACCGGTCCGGACCTGGGAAGTAGCCGTCCACGCCGCTGGCGAAGACGATGTGCGGGATCATCCCGTTGCCCCACTGCGCCGAGAGCAAGGTGTCGAGTTCGACGACGGCCCGTTCGACGCTCAACGACGCCAGGCCGACCGCGACAAACGCGGCGTCCCAACTCCACATGTGCGGATAGAGCCGCGGGGCGGCCGTCGTCATCGCGCCCAGGTCATTTCCGCGCAGCAGATACGCCGCGCGAGCCGCCAATTGGGTCGGCGAGAAGCCGGCGTCGAATGCCACATGCTCATTCTGCGATGCCGGACGCCGCGCCGCAGGTCGGTAGGGTCAGCGGAATGCGCGATACACCTCCCCTCGCTCTGATCACCGGCGCCGGCGGCGGGATCGGTGCGGCGATCGCCGAGGCACTTGCGCCGGACCACACCCTGCTGCTGGCCGGCCGGCCGTCGGCTCGTCTGGATGCGGTGGCCGCCCGGACCAGCGCATCCACGGTGCATGTCGACCTCACCGACACCGGGCAATCCGTCGCAGCGGTGGCGGCGCTCCCCCGACTCGACGTCCTCGTCCACAACGCCGGTGTCGCCTACCCGGGCCGGGTGAGCGAATCGACGGTCGCGCAGTGGCGAGACAGCTTCGCGGTCAACGTCACCGGTGCGGTGGCATTGACCCTCGCGCTGCTACCGGCTCTGCGGGCGGCACGCGGTCAGGTGGTGTTCATCAACTCCGGTGCCGGTCTGACCGTCTCCCCCGGACTGGCGTCCTATTCGGCGAGCAAGTTCGCCCTGAAGGCGTTCGCCGATTCGCTGCGCGCCGACGAACCACTGCTGCGGGTCACCAGCATCCACCCCGGGCGGGTCGACACCGGAATGCAGCGCGACCTGGTGGAGTACGAAGGCGATGACTACGACCCGACGCGGTTCCTGACACCGCAGACCGTCGCGTGGACGGTCGCCCAGGTGGTGGCCGCACCTCCCGATGGGCATACCCACCAGGTGGTGATCCGCCCCCGCGGGCCAGTGCGTTAGCCCTGCTCAGATCACGATGTTGACCAGTCGGCCGGGCACCACGATGACCTTCTTCGGGGCCGCTCCGGCCAGGAACGCCGTCACTTTCTCGTCGGCGAGTGCCTGCTGCTCCAATACCGCCCGGTCGGCGTCGGCGGCGACGGTGATGTGTCCGCGGACCTTGCCGTTGACCTGGACCGGATATTCGACGGTGTCGGCGACGAGATACCGCGGGTCAGCCTCCGGGAATGGTCCGTGCGCCAGCGAGGTGCCGTGGCCCAGCCGCCGCCAGAGCTCCTCGGCGAGATGCGGGGCCAACGGCGCGGTCATCAGCACCAGTGGTTCGAGCGCGGCGCGCGCGGTGACGCCCGATTTGGTCAGGTGGTTGGTGTATTCGATGAGTTTGGCCGCCGCGGTGTTGTTGCGCAGATGGGTGTAGTCATCGCGCACACCGGCGACGGTGCGGTGCAGGGCACGAAGCGTTTCCTCGTCAAGGGCGTCGTCGGAAACCTTTGTCTGTCCGGTACTTTCGTCGACAACGAGCCGCCAGACACGCTGTAGGAACCGGTGGGCACCGACCACGTCCTTGGTGGCCCACGGGCGGGACGCCTCCAGTGGGCCCATCGACATCTCGTAGACGCGCAGTGTGTCGGCACCGTAGGAGTCGCAGATCTCATCGGGTGAAATGGAGTTCTTCAGGCTCTTGCCGATCTTGCCGAACTCTTGAAATACCTCGATCTCGCCGTCGGGACCGGGCAGGTAGAACCGGCCGCTCCGCTCGATGACGTCGGCGGCGGGAACGTACGCTCCCCGCGCATCGGTGTAGGCGTAGGCCTGGATGTACCCCTGATTGACCAAGCGCCGGTACGGCTCCCGGGAACTGACGTGGCCGAGATCGTGCAGCACCTTGTGCCAGAACCGCGAGTACAGCAGATGCAGCACCGCATGTTCGACGCCACCGACGTACAGATCCACCCCACCGGGGTCAGCGGCACCGTGCTCGAAAGGCCGCGGGCCCATCCAGTACGCCTCGTTGCGGGGATCGCAGAACTGCTCGGAGTTGTGTGGATCGGCGTAACGCAGTTCGTACCAGGAACTGCCTGCCCATTGCGGCATCACGTTGGTGTCGCGAGTGTAGGACGTCAACCCGTCGCCCAAGTCGAGGTCGACGTGGACCCAATCGGTGGCCTTGTTCAGCGGTGGTGACGGTTCACTGTCGGGACTGTCCGGGTCGAACAACACCGGAGAATAATCCTCGATATCCGGCAGCTCCACCGGTAATGCGACGTCGGGCAGCGGATGGGCCCGGCCGGCGGCATCGTAAACGACGGGGAACGGCTCACCCCAGTACCGTTGCCGGGCGAAGAGCCAATCTCGCAGTTTGTACTCGATGCGTGCCCGGCCGCGCCCATCGGCTTCGAGTCGGGTGGTGATCGCCTGCTTGGCCTCCGTCACCTGCAGGCCGTTGAGGTAGTCGGAGTTCACCAGGATGCCGTCGCCGGTATACGCCTGTTCGGTGACGTCCCCTCCGGAAATCACCTCGACGATCGGCAGATCAAAGCTCGCCGCGAACTCCCAGTCCCGCTGGTCGTGACCCGGCACCGCCATGATCGCTCCGGTCCCGTACCCGACCAGGACGTAGTCGGCGATGAATATCGGGATAGGTTGCCCGCCTGCCGGATTGATGGCGTAGCCGCCGAGGAACACCCCCGTCTTGGTCTTGTTCTCCTGACGTTCGAGGTCGGATTTGGCCGCGATGGAACGGCGGTAGGCCGCCACCGCCTCAGCCGGGTTGGCAGCACCACCGGTCCACCGCGGGTCGACCCCGTCCGGCCATGTCTCTGCCGTCAGCCGATCGACCAGCTCGTGTTCCGGGGCCAGCACCAGGTAGGTGGCACCGAACAGGGTGTCGGGCCGGGTGGTGAACACCTCGATGTCGGGCACGGTGGCGTGGCCGCCAGGCCTCGCCGATCCCGCGGGAGCAAACAGCACCGTCGCTCCGGTGGAGCGCCCGATCCAGT
>JAGQTS010000334.1 GCA_020438895.1 Mycobacterium sp. | reverse complement strand
CCCGCTCGACCGCGCTGCGCCGCGCGATACCCACATTGCCCGTCGCCAGGTAGCGCAATCCACCGTGCACGAGCTTGGAACTCCACCGGCTGGTACCGAAGGCCAGGTCGTGCTTGTCCACCAGGACCACCGACAGCCCGCGACTGGCAGCGTCCACGGCAATTCCCGCACCGGTGATCCCGGCTCCGATGACGACCAGATCGACGGCGGAGGTGTCACCCAACGCGGCCAGGTCGGCGCTGCGCCGCGCCGCGTTCAGTGCGCTCAGGTCAGTCATCAGGGCTCCCTGCCAGGTATCCGTTGAGTGCGTGGGACAGTTCCACATCCAGTTCGCCGGCATCGAGGATCGGCGCAACGATCTGCCCCGATTGCACCACCGACTGGGTGATCAGCAGCACCGTCGCTGCCAGCCGACGCGGATCACCGCATCGAACGCTGTTGTCGTGCTGGGCTTTACGCAGTTCCTCGGCAAGCACATCGATCATCACCTGTTGGCTGGTCCCGAGCCGGTCAGCGATGTAGACCATCGCCAGTTCCGGAGCGGCGCGCAGAACGGTGAGGATGAGATCGTCCTCGCGCAACCGTCGTGCGACACCGACGATGCGCCGCACGAGCGCGCGCCGAAGGCCTTCGGGCGTCGGATCAACGGCCCCCGGATTGGTGCGTGACTCATTCTGTGATTCGTTCCAGGCGCCGACGACTCGCTCGGTCAGCAACGACGCCAGGATGGTCCGGGTGTCCGGCCAGCGCCGGTAGACCGTGGGTCTGCTGACTCCTGCCCGTCGCGCGATCTCGGCGAGGGTCACCCGCTCCACCCCGAAGTCACGAACGCAACTCGCCGCAGCGCCGAGAATCCGGTTCCCGACGTCCGCCGAATCAGCGTTACTGATTGACAACATCTGTAATACTGTAACCCATGGCTGACGCTGACACCGACCTGTATCCCCCAATGGCCTGGAACGCCTGGGGCGATCCAGCACTGGCTAAACCACTCTCCCCGGCCATCCGGTCACTGCTCGAAGGGGCCCTCGGCATCGCCGCCGAGGAGGTGCCCCCGCCGAGCATCGACGAGGTGCGACTAACCCCGTCCGCGCTCGGCGCCACCGACCGCGACGGGTTGGCTGCGATCGTCGGTGCCCCTTACGTACGCACCGGCGATCGGGACCGCCTGCTCCGCGCCGGCGGGAAGTCCACTCCGGATCTGTTGCGCCGCAGGCAGATCAACCAGGACGCCCCGGACGCCATCATCCTGCCCGGAGACGACGACCAGGTTGAAGCCGTGCTCGGCTACTGTTCGCAGCACCGCATCGCCGTGGTTCCGTTCGGCGGCGGCACCAGCGTCGTCGGCGGGCTTGACCCGATCCGAGGTGAGTTCGGTGCCGTCATCAGCCTCGACCTGCGCCGTTTGGACGCACTGCACTGGCTCGACGGGGTCTCCGGTGAAGCCGAACTGGGCGCCGGCCTCTCCGGTCCCGAGGCCGAACGCCTACTCGGCGAGAAAGGCTTCTCCATCGGCCATTTCCCGCAGAGCTTCCGCTTCGCCAGCATCGGCGGGTACGCCGCCACCCGATCCTCCGGGCAGGACTCAGCCGGGTACGGCCGCTTCAACGACATGGTGCGTGGCATGCGGGTGATCACCCCGGCAGGCGTCCTTGACGTCGGCCGCGCGCCCGCCTCCGCGGCCGGACCGGACCTCCGGGAGCTGTTCGCGGGCTCCGAGGGGACATTCGGCGTCATCACCCGGGTGCGTCTGCGGGTCCATCCGATCCCGGAGTGCGTGCGCTACGAAGCCTGGTCCTTCCCCGATTTCGCCACCGGCGCCGACGCATTCCGCGCGGTGGTCCAGACCGGCACCGGACCCACCGTGCTGCGACTCTCCGACGAGGTGGAGACCGGCGTCAACCTTGCTACCGCCCACAGCATCGGCGAGAAGAGCGCGACGGGCGGCTGCCTTGCCATCACGATGTTCGAGGGCACCGCGGAGCACGCGGCGAGCCGGCATGCCGAGACCAGCGCTTTGCTGGCTGCGCGCGGCGGCACGTCGCTGGGTGAGGCGCCCGCCAAGGGCTGGGAGAACGGCCGGTTCGACGCACCCTACCTGCGGGATTCGCTGCTCTCGGCCGGAGCGCTGTGTGAGACCTTGGAGACCGCCACGACGTGGTCAAACCTGCCGAAGCTGAAGGCCGGCGTCACCAGCGCACTGACCGACGCGCTCAGCGAAAGCGGAACCCCCGCCCTGGTCATGTGCCACATCTCGCACGTCTATCCGACCGGGGCGTCGCTGTACTTCACCGTCGTCGCCG
>JAGQTS010000333.1:531-2337 GCA_020438895.1 Mycobacterium sp. | reverse complement strand
TCCACCCACGGCGTGCTGCGGCTGATCCTCGAAATCGAGGGTGAGACGGTCGTTGAGGCCCGGTGCGGAATCGGCTACCTGCATACCGGTATCGAGAAGAACCTCGAGTACCGCAACTGGACGCAGGGCGTCACCTTCGTGACCCGGATGGACTATCTGTCCCCGTTCTTCAACGAAACGGCGTACTGCCTCGGAGTGGAGCGGCTCCTGGGAGTCACCGACGAGATCCCGGAGCGCGCCAGCGTGATCCGGGTCCTGTTGATGGAACTCAATCGGATCTCGTCGCATCTGGTGGCCCTGGCCACCGGCGGGATGGAACTCGGCGCGATGGCGGTGATGTTCGTCGGCTTCCGCGCTCGGGAGCGAGTCCTGACCGTGTTCGAGGCGATCACCGGCCTGCGGATGAACAACGCCTACATCCGCCCGGGCGGACTGGCCACCGACCTGCCCGACGACGGGCCGCAGCGAATCGCCGACCTGCTGGCAGTGTTGCCCGACGAGTTACGCGAACTCGAAGACCTGATGAGCGACAGTCATATCTTCAAGGCCCGCACCCAGGGCGTCGGTTACCTGGATCTGACCGGTTGCATGGCCCTGGGTATCACCGGGCCGGTGCTGCGTTCCACCGGGCTGCCACACGACCTGCGCACCGCGCAACCGTATTGCGGTTACGAAACCTACGAATTCGACGTCATCACCGACGACGCCGCTGACTGCTACGGGCGTTACCTGATCCGACTGGGCGAGATGCGGGAGTCGCTGAAGATCGTCGAGCAGTGCCTTGACCGACTGCAGCCGGGCCCGGTGATGATCGCCGACCGTAAATTGGCCTGGCCGGCCGATCTCGCGCTGGGGCCGGACGGTCTGGGTAACTCGCCGGCCCACATCGGCCGCATCATGGGAACCTCCATGGAGGGCCTGATCCACCACTTCAAGCTCGTCACCGAGGGCATCCGGGTACCGGCGGGCCAGGTGTACTCGGCAGTGGAATCGCCACGCGGCGAACTGGGCGTTCACATGGTCTCCGATGGCGGCACCCGGCCGTATCGGGTGCACTATCGAGATCCCAGCTTCACCAACCTGCAGGCGGTGGCGGCGATGTGCGAGGGGGGAATGGTGGCCGATGTGATCGCCGCGGTGGCGAGCATCGATCCGGTGATGGGCGGCGTCGACCGATGAGCGTCGACATCACACTGGGCCCGCGTCCGGACGAGCCAGGCCCCGCCATCGCCGGGCCGGATTCCTACCCGCCGGAGGTCACCGAGCGACTGGCCGCCGACGCAGCGCAGATCATCGACCGCTACCCGCATTCCCGTTCGGCGCTGCTGCCACTGCTACACCTGGTCCAGTCCCAGGACGGCTGCCTCACCCGGGCCGGAATCCGCTTCTGCGCGAACCACCTTGACCTGACCGACGCCGAGGTCACCGCAGTGGCCACGTTCTATTCGATGTACCGTCACACCCCAACCGGGGACTATCTGGTGGGGGTCTGCACCAACACCCTGTGCGCCGTGATGGGCGGGGATGCGATCTTGCAGACCTTGGAAACGAATCTCGGCATCCACGCCGGCCAGACCACCCCTGACGGCCGCGTCACGCTGGAGCACATCGAGTGCAACGCGGCCTGTGACTACGCACCGGTCGTCATGGTGAACTGGGAGTTCTTCGACAACCAGACTCCCAGCACCGCAACCGCATTGATCGAAGCACTACGTGCGGGCGAAACGGTCGAACCCACCCGCGGCGCCGGCTTGTGCTCGTTCCGGCAGACCGCGCGGATTCTCGCGGGTCTACCCCCGGGCGACG
>JAGQTS010000333.1:0-390 GCA_020438895.1 Mycobacterium sp. | reverse complement strand
CGGTGATCGAGACGGTCAAGGACTCCGGTCTGCGCGGCCGCGGCGGTGCAGGTTTCCCCACCGGCACGAAATGGTCGTTCATCGACCGGAATTCGGCGAAACCGCGCTACCTGGTCATCAACGCCGACGAGTCCGAACCCGGCACCTGCAAGGACATGCCGCTGCTGCTGAACACGCCGCACTTCCTGATCGAGGGCGCGGTGATCGCGGCCTACGCCATCGGCGCCCGGCACGCGTTCATCTATCTACGCGGTGAGGTGGTCGGTGTTCTGCGCCGGCTCCGCGCCGCCGTCGCCGAAGCCTATGAAGCCGGCTACCTGGGCCACAACATCCTCGGCAGCGGCTACGACCTGGACGTGATCGTGCACGCCGGCGCCGGCGCCTACATCT
>JAGQTS010000332.1 GCA_020438895.1 Mycobacterium sp. | reverse complement strand
ACCAGCCGACGGCCCCGGCGTAGAACCGGCGATCGCCCTCGAGCTCGGACACCAGGCGCACCGCGTCGGCGGTGGGCACCCCGCCGACGGCCGGGGTGGGGTGCAGAGCCAATGCGAGATCCAATGCTGTGGTTGACGTCTCGCGCAGCAGGCCCCGGATCGGAGTGGCCAGATGCCACAGCGCGCCGGTGCTGCTGAGCTGTGGTTGATCGGCGACATCCAACCGGGAGCACAGCGGAGCCAGGGCCTCGCGCATCGTTTCGACGACGAATCGGTGCTCATGGCGGTCCTTGGCGGACGCCGCCAAAGCGGCTGCACTGGCGGCGTCATCCTCGGGGTCGGCGCACCGCGGTGACGACCCGGCGAACGGTTGGCAGCTCACCTGGTCGCCGAACCGGGCCACCAACAACTCCGGACTGGCACCGACCAGCACCCTCCCGCCGTACCCGTCCCCGGCGGGGGAGAGGTCGGTGAGATACCCGGTCGCCTGCGGGTCGGCGGTGATCAGCCGGCGCAGGATCGCCATCGGGTCCAGCCGGCCGTCGGAGGTCAGTCGCAGTCCCCGAGCCAGCACCACCTTCTCCAGCGGATCGGCCGGGTCGCGGAGCCGGCCGAGCGCGGTCTCGACCCGGGCCCGGTGCTCGCCGGTGGGGGGCAGCAACTGTGCGATCCGCACGCTGGGCAGGCCGGGGGGCAGTATCGGCAGCCGGTCGGTCCTCTGGTCGGGAACCTGTAGTGCCGATGGACCGCGGACGTCGAAGGGCAACGCGCCGACAATGAAGTCGGCCGTACCGTCACGCAGCGCGCGGGCGGCCTCGGAGGGGTCCCGAAAGGTGGCGCGGGCGCCCTCGGTGACGAGGGTTCCCGCCGGCCCGCTGAGGACGAATGTGGGACGAATCACGTACCGGTGACCGGCTCGCGGTGACTGGTCAGGCCGAGCGCTGAGAGCTGACGCAGGCCGTACTCGAAACCACACACCGACACCGCGGCCGTCCCGAACCCGTAACGGGCCCCCTCACGCAGCGGCTGCTCCACCCACCTGGTGATCACCGAACGGGAGAAGTGGCCGTGACTGACGAAGACGACATCGCGTTCGGCCATCCGGTCCATCGCGTAGGCCACCGCCTGGTCGGCCCGCATACTGACCTGGTCGACGCTCTCTCCACCCGGGCAGCCATAGGTCCACAGCAGCCAACCGGGCGTCGTGGTGCGGATGTCGTGGGTGGTCAGGCCTTCGTAGTCGCCGTAATCCCACTCGGCCAGCAGCGGTGAGATCTCGTCGATGCTCAGCCCGGCCAGTTCCGCGGTGGCGATCGCCCGCCGTCGTGGGCTGCTGACCACCAGAGGGTTGTCCAGGCTCAGGCGTTCGAGGGTGTGTGCCGCCTGCCGGGCCTGCTCACGGCCGCGTTCGGTGAGGTCGAGATCGGTGCGGCTGGTGTGTTTGCGGTCCCGCGACCACTCGGTCTCGCCGTGCCGGAGCAGCACCAGACGATGATTGCCGACACTCACGCTCACCGATTGTGCACGAACCTGACAGGATGGTCGGCGTGACCCGAGTGCTGGCGGTGGCGAATCAGAAGGGCGGGGTGGCCAAAACCACCACGGTGGCCTCCTTGGGGGCGGCATTCGCCGAAGGGGGGCAGCGGGTGCTGCTGGTGGATCTCGACCCGCAGGGCTGCCTGACTTTCTCCCTGGGCACCGATCCGGACAAGCTGGCGGTGTCGGTCCATGAGGTGCTGCTCGGCGATGTCGAACCCGATGCAGCGCTGGTGGTGACCCCGGAGGGGATGACGCTGCTGCCGGCCAACATCGACCTGGCCGGCGCGGAGGCGATGCTGCTGATGCGGGCCGGCCGGGAGTACGCGCTCAAGCGCGCACTGGCCAAACTCGCCAACAACGGACCAGGGTTCGACGTGGTGCTCATCGACTGCCCACCGTCGCTGGGGGTGCTCACCCTCAACGGTCTGACCGCCGCCGACGAGGTGATCGTCCCGTTGCAGTGCGAGACGCTGGCGCACCGCGGTGTGGGCCAGTTCCTGCGCACGGTGGCCGACGTGCAGCAGATCACCAATCCGAACCTGCGACTGCTCGGGGCGCTGCCCACGCTGTACGACGCGCGTACCACCCACAGTCGCGATGTTCTGTTCGATGTCGCCGACCGTTACGACCTGCCGGTGCTGGC
>JAGQTS010000331.1 GCA_020438895.1 Mycobacterium sp. | reverse complement strand
GGCCCTCGACGTGGGCGATACCGTCGCCGGCGTCGATGACGGTGCCGACCTCCTCGCGCCCGGTGTCGCTCTCGATGCTAGAGACATAGTCGGAAATTGCGCCCTGGATGTCGTCAGCGGAGATGGTCAACTCTGCCATGGCTCTTCGTCTTCCTGCCTTCTTGTCTTGGTGTTCGTGGCTTGGTGCTCGACGTGGTGGGACAACCCGCGGTCGCCCCCTGGTCAGGGGCAGCCCTCAGTCAGGCAACCCCGTGGCGGCTGCGGTCAGCCGGGAGGACAGCGTTCCGTCAATCACCTCGTCGCCGACCGCGACGGACAATCCGCCGAGCACGGCACGGTCAATGGTGAGCTGCACCGACACCGGGTGTTGGTAGATGCGGGTGAGAATCTGGGCCAACCGACTGCGCTGACCGTCGCTGAGATCAGCGGCTGCGACGACCTCAGCGACCACCTCCCCGCGCCGGGCGATCGCCAACTGGGCAAGGTCGTTCACCGCCTCGTCGGCCCGTTGGTCGCTCAGCAACTCGACACTCTGTGCCAGCAATGCCGCAGCGGTGGGGTTGACTCCGCCCGCCCGGGCGAGCACACCGCGGAGCAGCGTCAATCGCTCCTCGGCTGTCCTGGAAGTGTCACTGAGTAGCAGGTTGAGTTGCGGTTGCGCGTCAAGCAACCGCCCAAACCGGAACAGCTGCTCAGCCACTTCATCAGCGTGGCCCTCCCGGTCGGCACGCTCCAGCAGCGCCAGTTGCGCGACGTGGTCGAGGCCGTTGACGAAGTCCGATGTCAGCGACCAGCGCACCGACGCGGCGGTGTCCAGGACCTCAAGGGCGGAGACGCCGACCTTGCCTCCGAGCAACCGCTCCAGCAACTGTTTCTTCGGCCCGGCCGCCCGGCTCGCCTCCGCCAGGTGCCGAGCCAGAATCGGTTCGGCCTCCAGCAGCTTCACCACCGCCGCAAGCTCGCCGGACAACTCCGCCAACTGCTCGGCCGACAACGCACCGGCCACGGCGTCGAAACGCTCCACGAGGGCAGTCTGGGCGTCGCGGCTGGCCGAGCGCAGGACGGGGCTGGCGATCTCCGCAGCGTTGGTGGTTGGCGCCATGGCATCGAGGTCGTCGAGGAACCGGTCCACGGTGTCGGCCAGTGCCTGCGGATTCGCCACATAGGCACGGACGAGATCGGCCGCCCGGCTGACCGACTCGCTGCCGAGCTCACCGCGCAGCTGACGGATCAACTGCGATCTGAGCAACTGAACCTGCTCCCCGCCTTGGGCTTTGATGCGTTCCGCATCGACACCGGCTTGTACCCCGAGCTGCTCACCGATACGCACGGAGTCGGTACGGGCCTCCTCCACGATGTGGGCGGCTTCGACCTTCGCCTCGGCCACCCGCGCTGCGTGGAACTTATCGGCTTCGGCCAGTCGCTTGGCCGCCTTTGCGCTCTCCTCGATCTGGGTGCGCACCGCCTCCTTCTGGTTGGCCATCAGCCGTCGAATGGGCGGTACCACGAACTTCGTGATGAACCAGACGATGACCGCGAAGCCGATGAGTTGGCCGATGAATGTCGACATGGGATTACCGCTCCGGAGAGGTTGACGTTGCAGTGACCGCCTCGACGCCGATCACCCGGTTAGCCAGGGTTACCGACAGGGTCTCCACCGAATCGCGCAGCTGGTCGGCGATCGCATCGCTGGCCACCTTGAGCTCGTCATTGGCCTGCTGAACCGTGCCGGCAACGTACTCGTTGGCCTCGCCTCGCATCTGGTCCACAACAGCGCGGCCTTCGGATCGAGCGTGGTCGCGGATCGCCGCTGCTTCGGTCCGGGCGACGGCGATTTCAGCGGTGTAGTCCGCCTCGGCGGATGCCTCCTGTTCGGCGGCCCGACGGTTGTCCTCGGTTGTCTTGGCGACCATAGCCTCGCGCTCACCGAGCACCTTCTGAATCGGCGGCACGACGAACTTCGAGATCACGCCGAGCACGATCAGGAAGATGGCCAGGACGAAGAAGAAGGTGCCGTTGGGGATGAGGAAGTTGCTGGTGCCGCCTTCTTCAGCCGCCAACAGGGTGACGCTGTTGTGCCCCATCGGTGGTTAGGAGGCGCCCGGAGTAGCGAACACGAACAGCGCCATGAACGCCAGGTTGATGAAGTAGGCCGCTTCCACCAAGCCGACGGTGATGAAGAACGGGGTGAAGAGCCGGCCCTGCGCCTCGGGCTGCCGGGCGATGCCGGAAATCAGGGCGTTACCGGCAATACCGTCGCCGATGCCGGCGCCGATGGCACCGCCGCCCAGGATGAGCCCGCCGCCGATCAGTGCGCCGGCAACGATCTGTGGGTCTGCCATTCCTTATATCCTCCTTGGTTGCTGGTAGGACTCCTACCAGGGCTGTGGGTCGTTCGGGATCGAACGCGTCGATCGGGTCTCTAGTGGTCTTCTTCGAGTTCCATCGACTGGCTGAAGTACAGGATCGTCAGCAGCGAGAAGATGAACGCCTGAATCAATCCGACGAACAAGTCGAACGTCTTCCAGATCGCGTTGGGCGCCCACATGATGTAGGGCGGGAACAAAGCGATCAGCGCAACCATGATGCCGCCAGCGAAGATGTTGCCGAAAAGACGCAGCGACAGCGAGATCGGCTTGGCGAGCTCTTCGACCAGGTTGATCGGCGCCAGGAAGGCGACGTGACCCTTGAGCAGCTTGACCGGGTGACCCAGCAGGCCGCGGCGCCAGAAGCCCGCCGCGTGGTAGCAGAGGAACACGAACAGCGCGAGCGCCAAGACGAAGTTGATGTCGGAGGCCGGCGGTTTCAGTAGCTCATGGGTTGCCCCGTCGGCTGTGCCGTACTGCACGGGCAGCACCGAAATCCAGTTCGCGATCAGGATGAAGACGAACAACGCCACCGCCAGCGGCAACACGAACGGCGCGATCCGGTAGCCGATGGCCGCCTCGATCTGACCGCGCATCTGTGTGGTGAGGGCTTCCCAGAACAGCTGCACACCGCTGGGCACCCCGGTCGAGGTGATCTTCGCCCGTAGGAAGAAGGCCAGAGCCAGGGTGATGACCGCCGCGATGGCGGTGGCCAGCACGGTATCGGTGTTCACGGTCATGCCCAACCACGTCGCGGTGGTGTGATGGCCGACCTCGATTGCCCCCTCGGCGAGGATTCGTTCGGTCATGGGTCTCAATCCTTGAGTATCTGGTCGGGAATTGAGGCGGGATTGCCCGAAGAATTTGTCGAACCGGTCCGAACATCGGGCTGTGCTGCGCCATGGGCCCCATCCGGGTCGCCGGTGCGCAACTTCTTCCACACCGGCAGCGCGGTGGACAGCACGAGAACGACCTGAAACAACGCAAGACCAAAAACGACGCCAAGACCCAGCGGACGGAAGGCGAAGGCGATGGCCAGGCCGACCGCGCTGATCACGAGCAGGCGGGTCGCCGAGTTCAGAGCCATCTTCCGCTTGAGCGGGTGCGCGTCTGCGGTGATCGAGGACACCGACCGCTGCACCAACACGGCGTTCAGCAGGCCCAGCGCGAGGCCGATTCCGAAAAACACCCCGAACATGACATGTCCGGCCCAGGCGGACAGACCGACGGCCGCAGCGGTCAGCGCCACACATACCGCCAGTAGTCGGACGGGCTGAAAGGCGACGGACGGAAACACCAACGGCGCATCTTGCGCTGGCGTCGTCACACAGTCACCCACAATCGTGATTGTCGGGGAAACATGCTCATCAGGAGCCTGAATCGGCGCATTCCCCTAGTTTCGACAGCACCGTACCACAGCGAAAATGCGGCCAGATTGACCTACTACTTGCGGTCGTAGCCGGTGCCGTAGACGCTGTCCCGCAAGAGAGTCAGGTCGTCGTCGTCATCGCTCGTTACTTCCCGCCCACCGTCGCGCAGCAACGGAATGACGGTGACGATGATGGCGCCGGCGATCGCCGCCAGCATCACCCCGCCGGTGTAGCGGGGATCGAAGAAGATCGTGCTGGCCGCCCCCAACGCCACCAACCCCACCCACAGGTAGATCAGCAATACCGCGCGACGATGCGAATGCCCGATCCGTAAGAGTCGGTGATGCAGGTGCATCTTGTCCGGGCTGAACGGACTGCGACCGGCACGGGTTCGCCGCACGATCGCCAACAGCATGTCGAGGGCGGGAACGAACACCACAGCGACCACCAGCAGGAATGGCGAGAGCAGCGCGAAGACATCGCGCGCGCCGTAGGCGCTTTGCGAGATCGGGCCGGCCGCCGTGGTCGAGGCCGCCGCGAGCATCAGACCGATCAGCATGGATCCGGAATCGCCCATGAATATGCGCGCGGGGTGGAAGTTGTGGGGCAGGAATCCCAGACAGGCACCGGCCAGCACCACCGAGATCACCGCCGGGGGGTAGAACAGCACGTCACCACCGTGGTCGCGCAGCAGGCCGACGGAGAAAATGCAGATCGCCATCGCGGTGATGAGGCCGAGTCCGGCGGCCAGACCGTCGAGGCCATCGACGAAGTTCATCGCATTGACGACGGCGACCGTGAGCGCCAGGGTCAGCAGGATTGATGTGGCCTGGTCCAGAACGATGGTGCCGACCCCGCCGAACGGAATGTAGAGCACACTCCAGGCCACCCCCATGGTGACCAGAACGCTGGCCGCGGTGATCTGACCGGCGAACTTGGTGAGTGCGTCGAGTCCCCATCGGTCGTCGATCAACCCGATACCCATGATCAAACCCCCGGCGATGACGACCGCGGGCATCCCCGACGAATACACGAAGCCACGGGTCAGCGCGGGGAGTTGGGAAGCCAGGAACACCGCGCTCACCACGCCCAGGTACATCGCCAATCCGCCCATCCGCGGTGTGGGCTGGCGGTGAACGTCACGCTCACGCGGGTAGGCAACAGCACCCAGACGCCGGGCCAGGACCCGCACCCCCCCGGTCGCGAAATACGTCACGATGGCCGCGGTCAGGCCGACGAGAGCCAGTTCTCGCAGCGGCACTCCCGCGCCCTGATCGGAGAGCACCTGGAAGAGGGATTCCGCCGCCATATCGGCGTCGACGCTACTCCCCTGACGCCAGAATCCGGGTGCGGCGGTGGCCCCTGTCAATTGCAGAGATGTTCCGGGTCGACGCCCAGAACCTTGGCGATCGCATCCGCATCCACGGGACCTTCGCGAAGAATCCGGGGCGCGGGACCCGTGAGGTCAAGGATGGTGGAGGCCGCCTGCTGCCGGGCGGGCCCACCGTCGAGGTACACGTCGACCAGATCGCCGAGTTGATCGCGCGCCTCTTGGGCAGTGTTGGCGGCGGGCCGGCCGGAGACGTTGGCGCTCGACACCGCCATCGGACCGGTCTGGCGGAGCAGTTCGATCGCCACGGGTTGCAGTGGCATGCGCACCATCACCGTTCCGCGCGCGTCCCCGAGGTCCCATTGCAACGAAGGAGCCTGCTGTACGACCAGGCTCAGCGCCCCCGGCCAGAATGCACGAATCAACTCCCGCGTGCTGTCGGGAACCGTGTACACCAGGCCATCGATAGTGTGCCAGGACCCGACGAGGACGCCCACCGGCATGTCGCGGCCGCGACCTTTGGCTTCCAACAGCGCCGCGACCGCCGAGGCGTCGAATGCGTCGGCACCGATGCCGTAGACGGTGTCGGTGGGCAGCACCACCAGCCGCCCACTCTTGACCGCCGCCGTTGCCGAGGAGATGGCCTCTGAGCGGTTTCCGGGATCGCGGCAGTCGAGGAACTGGGTCACTTCGGTTGCCTCCGTGCGGTTTCACACCTGCGGGCGGTCACGAAACGCGGGCGCCCGGTTAGGTCCACTCGACTCTGAATGTTCTCGAAAGCCCCGGTGTCGCTGAATATCTCGACTGCCAGTTCCGCAGTGCTGTCGTCGTGTTCAACGGCGAGCAGGCCCCCGCCCACCAGCCATCGGGCGGCTCGTTCGACGATCGGGCGGATCACCGCCATCCCGTCGAATCCGCCGAACAGCGCATGTGGCGGATCATATTCGGAAACCTCCGGTTCCAGCGTCGCCCCGAGTGGGATGTAGGGGGGATTGGACACCACAAGATCGACAGCGCCGTCAAGCTGGGCCAGCAGTCGCGTATCCGTCGCATCACCCTCAAGGACGTCAACTCCGGTCTGCGAACAGTTGCGACGAGCGTATTCCAGCGCGACCGGGTCGTCGTCGACGGCGATGACCCTGGCGTCCGGGTACCGGCGGCCGAGCGCCGCGGCCAACGCGCCCGACCCGGTGCATACGTCGATGATCATCGGGCGGTGCGGAAGGCTCTGGGCAGCTGCCCATTCCAGGATCGCCTCCGTTTCCGGACGGGGAATGAAGACTCCGGGGCCGACAACCAACGACAGCGGACCAAATGCCGCCGTTCCGGTGATGTGCTGCAAAGGAACTCGAGTCGCCCGAGTCGTGACAGCGCACTCGAAGGCCTCGAAGAAGTCGTCCGCGGGATCGTCGGAGAAGGCGAGCCGGCCGCGATCGACTCCGATCAGGTGGGCGGCCAGCAATTCGGCATCGGTTCGGGGTGAGTCGATTCCGGATCGGGCCAGCGTCGTGGCGGCAGACTCGATCGCCCGGCGCAGCCGCCGCTCGCTCATGCCTGCTGTAGGCGCGCTTGTTTGTCGGCAGCGGCCAGCGCATCGAGCAATGAGTCGAGATCTCCGTCGAGCACCTGATCGAGGTTGTGGGCCTTGAAGTTGATCCGGTGGTCGGCAATCCGATTCTCCGGAAAGTTGTACGTCCGAATCCGCTCGCTGCGGTCGACGGTGCGGATCTGACTGGCGCGGTCGGCGGACGCGTCGGCCTGGGCCTGCTCTTCGGCCACAGCCTGCAGCCGGGCGGCGAGCACCTGCATCGCGCGTGCCTTGTTCTGCAACTGGGAGCGCTCGTTTTGGCAGGTGACGACGATTCCGGTCGGGAGGTGGGTGATTCGCACCGCCGAGTCGGTGGTGTTCACCCCCTGACCACCTTTTCCCGAGGACCGGTAGACGTCGATACGAAGATCGGATTCGTCGATCTGGACCTCCTCGACCTCCTCGGGCTCGGGGTAGATCAGCACACCGGCGGCCGAGGTGTGGACACGTCCCTGCGATTCGGTGACCGGGACTCGCTGGACGCGGTGCACCCCGCCCTCCCACTTCAGCCGCGACCACACCCCATCTGGGGAATCGCCCTTCGAGGCGATGGCGATCGTCGCCTCCTTATAGCCGCCGAGATCGGAGAAAGTCTCGTCGAGCACGGTCACCGACCAGCCGTGACGTTCGGCGTAGCGGATGTACATCCGGGCCAGATCCGCGGCGAACAGAGCCGACTCCTCGCCACCTTCGCCGGACTTGACCTCGAGTACGACGTCATCCGGGTCATGGGGGTCTCGAGGAGCCAGCATGTCGGTGAGCTGGTCGTCGAGTTCAGCGACACGCGCCTGAAGTTCGGCGACCTCGTCGTCGAAGGATGAGTCGTCGGCTGCAAGTTCGTGCGCCGCCTGCAGGTCGCCGCGCGCGGCCTCGAGCTTGCGGAAGGTCGAGACGATCGGGGCGAGTTGGGCGAAACGCTTTCCCACCCGCCGTGCGCCGGCCGGGTCCGCATGCAACTCCGGGTCGGAGAGCTGACGTTCCAGGTCGGCGTGCTCGGTCAGCACCGCGTCGACCGCGTCGGCGGGCGCGCTGTGAGTCAACGCTAGCTGTCGGCGTGCTCGCCGGTCTTGCGCTTGCCGTAGCGCTTCTCGAAGCGGGCGACTCGGCCGCCGCTGTCGAGGATCTTCTGCTTACCGGTGTAGAAGGGATGACATTGCGAGCACACCTCGACCACGATGTGGCCGCTTTCTTTGGTGCTGCGGGTAGTGAAGCTGTTGCCGCAGCCGCAGACCACGGTGGTCTCGACATAGGCGGGATGAATACCGGTCTTCATAGTTCCTCTTCGTCAGTGGTCGCCGGGTCGCCGGGCCGGGTGAGTTCCCAGGGGCGTGAACCGGTACCTGAGGCGTGATCGTTTTCAGTATGCCAGTTGGGCGGTCACCTGCCCAAAACGCAGTGATGGCTCAGTGATGGCTCAGCGATTTCGGCGCGAAAACGAGCGCTGCTCGCACGTTTTCGCGCCGAAGTCGAGACGCCCCGAAGTTGTGATCAGTCTGAGTCGGCCGAGCCAGGCGCGGTCTTGGAGACCTGAACGAGGAACTCGTAGTTGGTCTTGGTCTTGCGCAACTGGCTCATGAGCAGATCGATGGCCTGGTGGCTGTCCAGACCGCTCAGCACGCGACGCAATTTGTGCACGATCGCGAACTCGTCCGGGGAGAGCAACAGCTCGTCCTTTCGAGTCCCCGATGGGTTCACGTCGACGGCCGGGAAGACCCGACGCTCAGCGATCTTGCGATCCAGCTTGAGTTCGGCGTTGCCGGTGCCCTTG
>JAGQTS010000330.1 GCA_020438895.1 Mycobacterium sp. | reverse complement strand
CTCGTGGGCGGACATCACCGTCCACAGCCGCGCGAAGAACGGGTGGTCCACGATGGCAGGTGCCGACGGTGACGTCACCGACTCACTGTAACCAGCTGTTCGGGGTCGGCAGGACCCGGCGGCGGCTCATCAGTCAGGCCGAACCTGCGGTGCAGTCGCGCCAGCGGACCGGGCGCCCACCAGTTCCGCTTGCCCATGACGTGCATGAACGCCGGCAACAGCGTCATCCGCACCAGCGTGGCGTCCACCAACACGGCCAGGGTCAGACCGAGGCCGAAAATCCGCATGAAGGACACCTGTGCGGCGATCAGCGCCGCAAAGGCGATCGCCATGATCAGCGCGGCAGCGGTGACCACCCGCCCGGTTCGGGCCAGACCGAGTGCCACCGCCTCGTCACTGTCGGCCCGGGTGCCCCCCGACTGCAGCCAGTACTCCCGGATCCGCGCCAGCAGGAACACCTCGTAGTCCATTGACAGCCCGAAAGCCACACAGAACATCAGCACCGGGACGTTCGCTTCGAGCGTGCCGGTGGGAGTCGTGCCCAGCGCTCCGAGATGACCGTCCTGGAATACCCACACCAGGGCACCGAAGGCCGCCGACAGCGACAGCACATTGAGCACGAGCGCCTTCAGCGGCAACACCAGGCTGCCGGTCAGCAAGAACAGCAGGACGAAGGTGATGGTGCCGATCAAGGCGAGCACGATCGGCATCCGAGATGTGACGGCGCTGACGACGTCATCGCTGACCTGAGCGCCGCCGGCGAACAACACCGCTCGGCCGGCCGGTTCGGGCACCGCCCGCAGTCGTTCCAGCTGGGCTTTCGAGGCCTCGGTGAACAGCGGCGCTGTGCTGCGCACCGATAGGAGTGCACTTCCGTCATTGAGTCCGGCCGGCGCCGATGGGGGTCCCACCCGGCCGCCGCCGGCGAAGGTGCCGCCCGGAGCGGAGACCAGCGAGACATCCGGCACGGTGGACAGGTCCGCTGCGTACCGGTCCAACTCCGCGGGAGTCGCGCCCCGGGCATCCGGGATGACGATGCTCAGTCCGGAGTAGAGGTTGCTGGTGAAGTCGTTGCGCAACTGGTCGCCGACCTGATGGGCCGATGCTGTCTTGGGCAGCACCCGATCGTCGGGGTTGCCGAATTTGATGTGCAGGAACGGCGCACCGAGCAGCACCAGCAGCGCGACAACCGCGGTTCCCACCGGGATGGCCCGGCGCATCACCGCCTTGGTCGACCGGTACCAGAACTGCTGCTGCACGGGCTTGGGCTCAGGTTCGGCGCGGCGCAGCACCCGACGCGCCAGCCGTCGCATGTCGTAGGAGTCCAGCCGGCTGCCCAGCACCACGATGGCTGCCGGGGTGGCGATCACTGCGGCTGCGGCGGCAAACGCCACAGTCGCGATGCCGGCGTAGGCGAAGGACTTCAGGAAGTACATCGGGAAGAGCACCAGCGCGGATAAGGACAACGCGACGGTCACCGCCGAGAACAGCACAGTGCGGCCAGCGGTGCACATGGTTCTCAGCAGCGCCGTTTCGCGATCGGCGCCCCCGTCGACTTCGTCGCGGTAGCGGCTGAGGATCAGCAGGGTGTAGTCGATGGCCAAGGCGAGTCCGAGCGCCGTGGTGATGTTGAGCGCGAAAATCGACACCTCGGTGAAAGAGGTGATGGCGCGCAGCACCGCCATCGCCCCGAGGATGGCCATCAACCCGACCATCATCGGCAGCGCGGCCGCCACCAGCCCGCCGAAGACCCATACCAGCACCAGGAAACTGAGGGGGACCGCGATCGCCTCCATCCGCAGTAGATCGCGCTGCGTCTGAGCGTTGATCTCCTTGTAGATCATCGCCGTTCCGCCGGCTCGAATGGTCATGCCGTCACGCTCGGCAGTGGCCTGTTCGGCGAGTGGGCCGGCGTACTGCTGGGCCTTGTCCTCGCCGCCGTCCAGCGTTGCCACGATCAGACCGGTGGTGCCGTCGCGGCTGAGCAACTCCCCCGCCGCGGCCGGCGGTGACGTCCACGGGGACGTCACGTTGAGCACGTGAGGGGACGCCGTCAGCAGTCCGACGATTTCGGTGCCGGCGGCGCGGGCGCGACTGCCGGTCGCACCGTCCCCATCGGAGACCGTGATGAGCAGTTGCTGATCAGTCTGGTTGAATTTCTCGCCGAGCAGGCGGGTGGCTTGGGCGGACTCCGATCCCGGGTCCTGAAATCCCCCAGCCGACAGGTGATTGACGATGGACACCCCGAACATTCCGGTGATGACCATCACGACAGCGGACGCCATCAGGATCAGCCGTGGCGAGCGAATGGCCAACAGGGCAATCCGGTGCAGCACGGCAGCGGTCCTTTCCCCCGTTCAGCTCATTCGAGACGCATCCCAGTGTGGTGGTCACGCGAGCGGCCGGTCAATCACAGCAGGGGGCCGTTACCCGCCGGTAAGAATTGCCACCATTTTCCGAAACGTGACTCAATGATTCCTTAATCGAAACCCATACTGTCTCAGGTATGTGGATCGACGACACCAGTGCCGATGTCATCAAAGTTGATTTCGAAGCCCTCTATCACGGTGACTTCCTTGTCGAGGGTGACACCTCTGAGCAGTTCATCGACGTTGCCTGACCCGGTCGGCTGACCCGAGACGGCAGCCGCCGGGTACCGGGCTTCCACCCGGTCCGACTCATGACGAACGTGCCCGCCTGATCACAGGCGGGCACGTTCTGTTTTCACGGGTCCTGTCCCGCGGCACTTCCGGCGTCAGATTCCCACTGACGCGTCCACGGACACCATTCCCGACAAACGGCCGGCGATGATCTCCTCGGCCTCGGTAACGATTCGACTGACCAGCTCACCACACGTCGGAACATCGTGGATCAGCCCCATCACCGTGCCGACCGTCCAGATTCCGGCATCGAGGTCCCCGTCGTCGAACACCCGTCGGCCCCGGGATCCGGCAACCAGATCCTGGACGTCGTTGAACTGGCCGCCTTCGGCGAGAATCTCCACCACCTGACGGGAGACCGCGTTGCTGGCAACGCGGGCGGTGTTGTGCAGCGACCGGAAGATCAGTTCGGTGCCGCGCTCGTCACCGTCGACGATGGCCTGCTTGACGTTGTCATGGATGCAGGACTCGACGGTGCACATGAACCGGGTGCCCATGTTGATGCCGTCAGCACCCAGTGCCAGCGCAGCCACCAGACCGCGGGCATCGCCAAATCCGCCGGAGGCGATCATCGGGATCTCGATCCTTTCGGCGGCCGCTGGGATGAGCACCAAGCCGGGGACATCGTCCTCGCCGGGATGTCCGGCACACTCGAAGCCGTCGATGCTGATGCCGTCCACGCCGAGACCCTGGGCCTTGACCGCGTGCCGCACCGATGTGCACTTGTGCAGCACCTTGATGCCGTTGTCGTGGAACATCGGCAGGTGCGGCGCCGGGTTGGAACCGGCTGTCTCGACGATCTTGATTCCGGCGTCGACGATCACCCGGCGGTATTCGTCGTACGGGGGCGGGTTGATCGCCGGAAGGATGGTGAGGTTCACCCCGAACGGCTTGTCGGTGAGGTCGCGGGTCTTGTCGATCTCACGGGCCAGGTCTGCCGGGGTGGGTTGGGTCAGGGCGGTGAGGAAACCCAGTGCGCCCGCGTTGGCGACGGCGGCGACGAGTTCTGCCCGTCCCACCCACTGCATCCCGCCCTGGGCGATCGGATGCTCCACACCGAATACCTCGGTGAACTTCGTCCTCAGTGCCATCTCGATTCCCCGTTCTACCGCGGCGCCATGCGAATGGCGCCGTCGAGGCGGATCACCT
>JAGQTS010000329.1 GCA_020438895.1 Mycobacterium sp. | reverse complement strand
CTACACCCGGATCATGAACCCGACCACCGACGTGGTCGAACAGCGCATCGCCGCGCTCGAAGGCGGTGTGGCGGGGCTGCTGCTGGCCTCGGGACAGGCAGCGGAGACCCTCGCCATCCTGAATCTCGCCGGCGCGGGCGACCATCTGGTTTCCAGCCCGCGCCTCTACGGCGGGACATACAACCTGTTCCACCACACCCTTCCCAAGCTGGGTATCGAGACGACGTTCGTGGAGAACCCGGACGACCCGGAATCCTGGCGGTCGGCGGTGCGTCCGAACACCAAGGCGTTCTTCGCCGAGACCATCTCCAACCCTCAGATCGACGTCCTCGACATTCCATCGGTGGCCGAGGTGGCCCACGCCGGCGGCGTCCCGCTGATCGTCGACAACACCATCGCCACGCCGTACCTGATCCAGCCGCTGGCTCACGGTGCCGACATCGTCGTGCATTCGGCCACCAAGTACCTGGGCGGGCACGGCACCGCGATCGCGGGGGTGCTGGTCGACGGCGGAACCTTCGACTGGACGGCCTCCGGCAGGTTTCCCGGCTTCACCACACCGGACCCGAGCTACCACGGGGTGGTGTTCGCCGAACTCGGCGCCCCGGCGTACGCGGTGAAGGCACGGGTGCAGGGGCTACGCGATCTGGGGGGCGCTGTGGCACCGTTCAACGCATTCCTGATCGCTCAGGGACTGGAGACCCTCAGCCTGCGCATCGAACGGCACGTTGCCAATGCGCAGCGTGTCGCGGCGTTCCTTGAGCAACGTGACGAGGTGGCGGTCGTCAACTACGCCGGCCTGCCCAGCTCGCCCTGGCATGAGCGGGCCGCCCGGCTGGCCCCTCGGGGTGCGGGTGCGGTGCTGTCCTTCGAGTTGACCGGCGGGGCGCCGGCAGGGAAAGCCTTCGTCGATGCCCTGCGGCTGCACAGCCACGTCGCCAACATCGGTGATGTGCGCTCGCTGGTGATCCATCCGGCGTCGACCACCCACCAGCAGCTCTCCGATGCCGATCAGCTGGCCTCCGGTGTCACGCCCGGTCTGGTGCGCCTGGCGGTCGGCCTGGAGGGGATCGACGACATCATCGCCGACCTGGAACTCGGACTGGCCGCCGCGGCGGCCCGTTGACAGAGCCGGACATGACCCTCTCAGCACAATCCAGCGCGACCCTCCCCGCCGAGGGTGACATCGGCATCGTCGACATCGGCCCGCTGAGGCTGGAGAGCGGTGCCGTACTCGACGACGTGTCGATCGCCGTGCAGCGTTGGGGCGAACTGTCCCCGGCTCGCGACAACGTCGTCGTGGTGCTGCACGCACTCACCGGTGACTCCGCCATCCCCGGCTGGTGGGACGGCATCACCGGCCCCGGCGCTCCCATCGACACCGACCACTGGTGCGCGGTGGCCACCAACGTGCTCGGCGGTTGCCGCGGCTCGACGGGGCCGGGTTCCCTGGCCCGGGACGGGCGGCCCTGGGGATCGAGGTTTCCGGCGATCACGGTGCGTGATCAGGTGAACGCCGACGTCGCGGCGCTGGCCGCGCTCGGTGTGACGGAGGTCGCGGCCGTGGTGGGCGGCTCGATGGGCGGTGCGCGGGCGCTGGAGTGGATGGTCGGTTATCCCGATCGGGTACGCGCTGCGCTGGTGCTTGCCGTCGGGGCGCGCGCGACCGCCGACCAGATCGGCACCCAGAGCACCCAGATCGCGGCCATCAAGGCCGATCCGGACTGGCAGGGCGGGGATTACCACGGCACCGGACGTTCCCCCGACACCGGATTGCAGCTGGCCCGCCGATTCGCGCACCTGACCTACCGGGGCGAGGTCGAACTCGACACCCGGTTCGGCAACATCGCCCAGGGCAGCGAAGACCCGTTGGCCGGCGGGCGCTACGCCGTCCAGAGCTACCTGGAACATCAGGGCACCAAGCTGGTTCGCCGTTTCGACGCCGGCAGCTACGTCGCGCTGACCGATGCCCTGTCCTCCCACGACGTCGGGCGCGGCCGCGGCGGGGTCGCCGCCGCGCTGCGGGCATGCCCGGTGCCCACAGTGGTCGGTGGCATCACCTCCGATCGGCTGTACCCGCTGAGGCTGCAACAGGAACTGGCCGACCTGCTGCCGGGCTGCACCGGACTCAACGTCCTGGAGTCCGTCTACGGCCACGACGGCTTCCTGGTGGAGATCGACGCGGTCGGCCGGTTGGTCCGCCGGACCATGGACCTGGCCCGTGGCTGACGAACGTCGCACCACCGCCCACGAACGTTCGCTGTCGTTCGGCGCCCAGGCCGCTGCCTACGAGCGTGGTCGCCCGTCCTATCCCCCGGAAGCGGTGGACTGGCTGCTCGCTCCGGAATCTCCCTGGACGGCGCACGACGTTCTCGACCTGGGCGCGGGCACCGGGAAGTTGACCACCCGCCTGGTGGAACGCGGCCTCAACGTCATTGCGGTGGACCCGATCCCCGAGATGCTCGAGGTGCTGCGCTCAGCGATGCCCGAGATCAGCGCGATGCTGGGCACCGCCGAGCAGATCCCGCTACCCGCTGACAGTGTCGACGCGGTGCTGGTAGCCCAGGCCTGGCATTGGTTCGATCCGGAGCGCGCAGTCGCCGAAGTTGCCCGGGTGCTGCGTCCGGGCGGCCGGTTGGGGCTGCTGTGGAACATCCGCGACGAACGACTGGGCTGGGTCAAGGACTTCGGCACGATCGTCGGCCGCGAGCAAGACCGGGTCACCGCCGCGGATCTGCCCGCCCCGTTCACCGACGTCCAGACCCGCGAGGTGGAGTGGACCAGTTACCTCACCCGCGATGCCCTGATCGACTACGTCGCCTCCCGCAGCTACTGCATCACCTCACCGGCCGAGGTCCGCGATCGCACGATCGAACGCGTACGCGAGCTGCTGACGACCCATCCGGCACTGGTGAACGCCTCCGGGCTCGCACTGCCCTACACCACGGTGTGCATCCGGGCCACGCTGGGCGGCTAGCCCGCTCAAGACGCTCTTCGTTCCGGAACAAAACTGACATATAGTCGACTAGTCTCGATAGCGGGTCGTCGAGCGAGCGACTCAGGGTGGGGAGGTCCGGATGGAAGCCAGTTCAGCCTCCTGCACCCCGGCCGTCGAAGACGGCAGCGACGAGTTCACCGACACTGACTACATTCGCGGCATGGAACGCCTGATGCGGGCCGTTCAGGAATTGTCCCTGGCCCGCAGTCTGCCCGAGGTCCAGCGGATCGTCCGGACCTCCGCACGCGAGCTCACCGGATGCGACGGCGCCACCTTCGTGCTGCGGGACAACGGCAAGTGTTTCTACGCAGACGAGGATGCCATCGCCCCGCTGTGGAAGGGCAGCCGCTTCCCGATGGAGATCTGCATCAGCGGCTGGGCAATGCTCAACCGCGATGCGGCCGTGATCCGGGACATCTACCAGGATCCGCGGATTCCGCATGACGCCTATCGCCCCACATTCGTCAAGAGCCTGGTGATGGTACCGATCCGCAAGCTCGACCCGATCGGAGCGATCGGCAACTACTGGGCGCATGAGCGACAACCCTCCGAACAGGAGGTCTCACTCCTGCAGGCACTGGCCGATTCGACCTCCGTGGCCATGGAGAACGTCGCGGTGTACTCGGAGCTGGAGAAACGGGTCAAGGACCGCACCACCGCCTTGGAGCAGGCCAACGAGGACATTCAGCAGCTCTCCATCACCGATGAGTTGACCGGCCTGCTCAACAGACGAGGTTTCCGACTGTTGGCCGAGCCCGCTCTGGAAAGCGCCCGCCGCCACGGACACGGCTGCCTGCTGGCCTTCTTCGACGTCGACGGACTCAAGCGGGTCAACGACGAGCACGGCCACGACGCCGGCGACGACCTCATTCGCGATGTCGCCGCGGTACTGCGCAGCACCCTGCGGGAATCCGACATCATCGCCAGGATGGGCGGTGACGAGTTCTGCGTACTCGCCACCGAGCCCGGTGAAGAGTCCGCAATGCTGAAACAGCGGATTACCGACGCCTTCCGGCGCTGCCCCGAGTCTCGGGACCGGCCCTACCGACTCTCGGCGAGCATCGGATTGGCAGCGGCCCCACCAGCGGACTCCACCACGCTGGATACCCTGCTCGCCCAGGCCGACGAGTTGATGTACGTGGATAAACGAGGGAAGTCAGGAACCCGGGCCGACCTCACCCGATAGATCCGCAGCCGACGGCGCGTCAGGGCTCAGCTGGTTCCCAGGGGGTCGATGGTCCACGCGATATACACCACCACCGCACAGACCACGGTCATCATCGTCACGTCGCTCACCCGGCTCCGCACCACCAACACACCGGCCCGGTCGTCGGGCAGCAGCAATCGAAAGCCTGCGGCCACGCCCACGCCGATCCCGATCATCAGCGCGCCGCGCCGCCAGAAACCGGCAGCCACCAGTGCCAGCGCCACCAGCCCGATCACGGCGACGGTCAGTACCGGCCACTGTCGGCGCAGCACCGCACTCCAGTACTGCTTCATGGCTCGCTCATGACTGGTTCATGGCTGGCTCATGGCTGGTTCATCACCGCCGCTTCGGCCAACTCCACGACATTCGTCAGCAGGAAGGCCCGAGTCAGCGGACCGACACCGCCGGGGTTCGGGGACACGTATCCGGCGACGTCCCAGACGTCCGGGGCGACGTCCCCGGTGAGTTTCCCGTCGACCCGGCTGACGCCGACATCGACGACCGCAGCACCGGGCCTGACCATGTCGGCGGTCAGCAGGTGCGGCACTCCGACCGCGGCGACGACGATATCGGCCTGCCTGGTCAGCGTCGCCAGATCACGAGTTCCGGTGTGGCACAGGGTGACCGTCGCATTCTCCGAACGCCGGGTCAGGAGCAGTCCCAGTGGGCGCCCGACGGTCACGCCGCGGCCGACGACGACGACGTGCGCGCCGTCGATAGCGACACCGAAGCGGCGCAGTAGGTGCACGATCCCGCGTGGGGTGCAGGGCAGCGGGGCGGGCTCGGTGAGCACCAGTCGGCCGAGGTTGGTCGGGTGCAGGCCATCGGCATCCTTGGCCGGGTCGATGCGGCCCAGAGCGGCGTTCTCATCGAGGTGGCGGGGCAGCGGAAGTTGCACGATGTAACCGGTGCAGTCCGGGTTGGCATTGAGTTCGTCGATGGTGTCGTTGAGGTGCGCCTCACTGGCATCAGCCGGCAGGTCGCGGCGGATCGATGTGATGCCCACCTTCGCGCAGTCGGCGTGCTTACCGCGGA
>JAGQTS010000328.1 GCA_020438895.1 Mycobacterium sp. | reverse complement strand
CGTTGAAGAAGCCGCCGCCGTTGGTCCCGAGGTCCTTGATCGCCTCCTGGCTGGCCACCGGCCCCCCGGGGATGATCTGCCGGGCACCGGCCAGAGTGTCGACCACCTGGTCATGCACGTGGAAGTTCTGCACCGCCCCACCGGCGATGAGAACCACGGCTGCGACCACGCTGATCGGTAGCAGTATGCGCAGCGTCCCGCGCACCAGATCCACCCAGAAGTTGCCCAATTCGCCGGTGCGGCACCGCGCGAAGCCGCGCATGACGGCGACAGCGACAGCCATGCCCACCGCGGCGGACACGAAGTTCTGCACCGCCAGACCCGCCATCTGCGCCAGGAGTCCCATCGTCGACTCCCCGGAGTAGGCCTGCCAGTTGGTGTTGGTGACGAAGCTGACCGCGGTGTTCCAGGCCAGCGCGGCGGTCATCGGCGTTCCCGGCTCGTCAAGATGCAGTGGCAGCCTGCCCTGCACCAGCAGCAGGGCGAACAGGCACATGACGCTGACAGCGGAGAATGCCAGCACGCTGCGGGCGTACGAAGCCGCGCTCTGGTCGGCCTTCGGATCGGCACCGATGAACCGGTAGATGAGGCGCTCGACGGCAGTGTTCCGTTCGGAGGTGTACACCCGGAACATGTAGTCGCCGAAAGGAACATGCACCACAGCCAGAGCGACGACCAAGGTCACCAGGAAGGCGATCCCCGCCGATGTGCTGCTCATCTAGAACTTCTCCGGAAAGAGCAACGCAGCGAGGGTGAAACCCGCAAACGCCAGCGCCAGTCCCAAACCGACGGCATTCTCGAAACTCATAGCGACTCGAAGAAACGCAGCGCCAGCAGAAGCACGGCGAACACCGCGACTGTCAGGAGCAGATAGGTACCACCGGAATTCATTTCGCCTCCGCGCTCAGTCCGATAGGAGCGACGCTAGAAGGCGGTCAGCAGGCGGGGCGGCGCCTTAACGCTTTACTTACGGGCGACCCCGAAACCTTTACGGACCTTTACCGGCATCGCCGGTGAATACCGCGTGGATCTCCGGCAGGAAGCGCGCCAGATGATTCATCTCCTGGGCGCAATGCACGAGCAGGTCTCGCGGGTCGGGTAACTGACGGTCAGCCAGCGGCCTGATGATGTTGTCGGCCAACCGGATTCCGCCTCGCACGGCCACATAGCGCCCGCCCAGCCAGAATCGGGAGCGCATCTCCGAGCCGCCCGGCGTGGCCCGGACCTGGTGTACGAAACGGCCGATGTCCACCGGCAGGTCGGCGGCCCCGAGCCGGACGCAGACCGCGACACCGGCGCTCGATCGACCCGAGTCCAGACCCATCACCGAGGGCTCCACGAACTGGATGGCCGCCTTGGCGTAGTTCGAGCCGATGTACTCCTCGATCATCGACGTGCGACCGACGTAGTGGCCGTCTCCGCCGCCGTCGGCCCAGTGCGCGGCGACGTGGGCACGCGGATGCCACAGCTTGTAGCGCCGGGAGTCGCTGCCGTGCCAGCCGAACCACCAATCCCACATCGCCGGGGTGACGCCGGGCATGTCGGTGCGCACCGACACCTGGATCCCGCCGTCCCGGAGTCGGCCGTAACCGTTCTCGGTCTGGTGATATCCCTCATTGAGCAACGTGGAAACGTCGTCGTAGTCCAGCAGGGTCTGATCGGCTTGGGGGCCATGCGCGAGTGCGGTGACGACATGGCGGGGCAACTCGGCCATCTCGGGGTTGAAGAACCTGCCCCATGCAGTGTCCTCGTCACCGGGCCGGTAGCCCAGATAGATCTCAGGCATCAACCCGTCCCATCCAGGGGTAGAAGCGACCGTCGGGGTCATACTGGGCGCGCACCCGGTCCAGTCTGGCCATGTTCTCGTCGGTGGCGAACTTCGCGGGTCGGGCGCCCAGGTTCTCGTCGGCCAGTTGGATACCGCTGGCCAACGGCGCCATTGCGGCCATGTTCGCCCGCGGCCAGTCGGAGTACCGGCCGTCGTCGGCGGCGTCCTCCCAGCCCGAGTACAGCGCCAGGTACACCTCATCTTCGAGGCTGTAAGCCATGTCGCGGCGCGGCGGTGAGGGTCCCCACGCCAGCCAGAGGAAATGCGCCGGGTGCGGCGGCATGGTCTCGAGGATGGTGCGGATTCCGGGCAGCAGTTCCTCGGCGGATGCCGATGTCCACATGTTGTCGGCGGTGTACCGATGGTCGCTCAGGTAGTTGCTCATCACCGCTTCGTACCAGGCCGGCATGTCCACCGGCGCGTAGGGAACGGCGACCAGTGCCCTGTCGACGACGGGGCACCGGTCCAGAAAGCCGAAGGCTTCCCTGGCCTCGGCATCGGTGGCGGCGAATACCGGTGAGGCCAGCACGATCGCGGGGCGGTCGATTCCCGCGCTGGGCACCGTCTTCGAGGCGACGATCTGCAGTTCGACCTTGCGGTCGATCTCGGCGGAGATTCCCCGCGCCCAGCCATAGATCTCCTCGGCGTACTCGGCCGGGTAGGCGTAGAAGCTGCTGCCGAGCACCGCGGGCTTGGGATACAGCTTGAGGTGAAACGCCGTGACCACGGCGAAGAAACCTGGTCCGGCTCCGCGGGCCGCCCAATAGAGGTCGGGATGGTTGTCGGCGTCGACATAGATCTGTTCTCCATCGGCGGTGACGACGTCCAGTCCGATGACGCTTTCGCACGCAGGCCCGTAGACCCGACTGTTCCACCCGTAGCCACCTTGGAGCAGGTATCCGCCGATCCGCACGCCCTTACAGTGCCCGGCCGGGAAGAACAGGCCGAGGTCGATCAGTTCGCTGAGCAGGACGCTGCCGCCCTTGCCCGGGCCGACCACGGCCACCTTCCGGTCGACGTCGACAGTGGTCTGCTCCAGGCCGCTGACATCCAAACAGACCGCGCCATCACGCAGGTGGTTGGCCGCCCAACTGTGCCCACCGGACCTGATGCTGACCTGCTTGCCGGTGGCTCTGGCGTACCGAACGGTGGCGACCACGTCATCGGCGTCGACGGCTTGAACAATCACGTCGGGAAACCGGTCGGGCACCCGCTGATTCCAGACCGTCGCCCGCCGGGCGGGCTCATAGCCGTCATCGCCGCGGAAGAAAAAACGCCCTTCGGGAAGTGATGTCACCGCAGCCTCCTGACCTCCGCACCGTGCCCGTAGACCATCACAGTGCCTGCACAACATGTGGTCCCGCCCAACATTTAATGACCGACGGAAGGCGGCGGGCGGGGATTTCAGCAGACGCTCAGATTGGCTGGGCCGGCGCTGGCTGTCGGAGGTCGCGAATAGCCTGATGCCGACAGGCGTTCTTCAGGGGGATTTCCGATGGTCCAGGGTTTCACCGGCATCTCACTCGCCGACCTGTCCCGTGGCGTCAAGGTGGGAGCTCTCGGTGGTCTGCTGCTGATACTCGGCGCTGTGGACAGCGGATCGTGGGTTGCCGGGTTCGTTGGTCTTGCCGTGCTGCTCGGCGCGGCCTGGTTCGGATACGCACAAATCCAGGCCAAGGCAGCCGAAGCACCGGGTGAACCATGGCCGTGGCCGGCTGATTTCCGTGCACTGGCCGAGGGGATGGCCAGGCCGATCGACCCCACTCCGAAACGTGTCGTCCCCGCGCACGAGAAGGCGGCGGAGATCGCCCACGTGGCGACCAGCCAGCAGGCATTGGACACGCTCGTCGGGGAGAAGCCGCCCGCGTGGTCATGGGCAGCATTCACCTCGGTGCTGGTGCAACGCAGAAACGCACTTCAGGCAAGACTCCGCGCCGTTGCCGGCGGTTATCAGGTCCCCCTTGGTGCGGATCGGATGAGTGCACCGGAATATGCAGCTATAGCCCACGACGCGGCATCGGCGATCGTCGACATCGGATGGCAGGCGGAGAACTTCATGCTCAGCCCTGCCTTCACAGGGGCCTTCGGCAACCTCATCGACGACATCGGTCCCGACGCCGACGCGGTGCTCAGCACCGCCCACCGATTGATGGACTATCACGCGGCTTTCCTGGAGCAGGCCGAGATCGTTCTGCAGACGCCGGTCGAGGGCGAGGCGATGACCTTCGTCGAGGACATGGGAGCCTTCGCCATCTCTCCGCTGGTGGGCTACGACAAGATGATCGTCGAGATGTGTGACCGGATCGGGCAGGCACAAGAACTGATCCCGTACGCCAACGGCGGCGTCATCCAGCTTGATGACGTCCGAGTGGACATCACCATGCACGACGGGCTGATGAAGAAGGTCTTGGCACATTTCGCGAGGTTCACCGACTCAGTGGGTGAATGAGCGCTGCGCGCAGGGTATCCAGATCCTCCGGGGCCACGACACCGCCTCACCCTGCGCCGCCCATTACTCCATCGGTTCGTCGGACATCGTCGCTATCGTCGAACCAAATCGGGGGGGACACACGATGGGCAATGACACACCAGCAGACGGCCGCATCGCGCCGAAGGAGGTGTTCGACCGCTCGAACATGCCGTCTTGGTGGGAACGACTCACCGGCGTTTCACCCAAAACCACCGAGGACAGGGTCTTCCTGTCCTATGTGGCAGCACGGTACCGCGGTGAGGCACAACTGCCCCACCCCCGAGAACTGGTCGTTCCCGAATCGGTTCAGCACATGCAGGACGCCGGCCTCATCGGCGGCCTGGCCTCCGCGGCGGCCATCGTCATCGCGCTGTTCGGCCTGGCCGCGGGCCAACCCGTCGTTTTCGGCTTGGCGGTTCTGGTTCTGGCGGTTGCACTGGCCGGCATCGGCGTTGTCTGGGTGTCGACCGCACCGGACATTGTCCGCTTCAGGGACATTCAGGCCCGCAGCGCGCGGGCGCATGCCCGCCTGTGCGCCGAATCGCTGGACCCCGAATACCGGGCCACACTCGACACCATGATCACCTGCGACGAGGGCACGCTCGCCTACTGCGCAGCAAAGATCGCCGCCGAGATCCGCCGCGACGCCGTCGCCGATGCGATGACACTGGACCTGATCGTCATCGACCTATGGGACGAGTTGGCGGCGATCGGGACAAGCGCGCGAGAGATCGCCGAGGACCGGAAGATGACGGACAAACTCAAGCAGGGTCGCCTCAGCAACACTGAGGAGGTCAGAGAGAGGATCGCGGCGGACACAACATTGCGGGACGCTTCGATCGGGCTTCTGGCAGCGCGGGTGTCCGCTTTCGCGGACTACCGGGATCGGCTGGTCCTTCTCGGGGCGGACGCCTGGCGCGAAAGCAGGCTCAGCGGCCGGGCCATGCGGCTCAGCTCCGACGAGTTGGCCGCCTCCCGCCGAGCGGGTTTACGACTCAATGGTGCCGAGCGCCGGCGCAGCCAACCTCGCTCAACGTTCCTGGGCTCGAACCGCCCAACCTGATAGTTTCGAACTGCTCCCGCCTGACAGTGAGGTTCCCATGGTCACCAGAGGCGTCCCGGTCGGCGCGGCTGTCCTTGTCCTGGGAATGTCCCTGGCGGGTCCACACACGGTGGGTGTCGCCGCCGCGGACGACGGTCCCGCCGATACCGCGAGGACGTCGTCACAGACCACCGGTGCAGCGTCGACGACCGCCCGAGCCGCCCGGACAACCCGGGAGTCGCACACGCGACGAGCCACTCCACGCACACCCCGGCAGGGATCGGGGTCCGCGGAGATCGCCCGGGGACCAATCGTGCGACAGTTTCCCGCACCACGGGCTGCCGCCAGCGCGCAGCCACCGACCGGCCGCCGGGTCGCCGCGTTCGTGGCCATCTCCCCCACCACCGCGCCCGATGCTCGACCGCCCGCCGACATCGCGATCCCACCGGCCCGGTATGGCCGACATGCGTTTGCCGGCAACACAATTGACGTACTGACGTCGCCCGTCGCGGTCGGCGACGTCGCCCAGGTCGACGACCCCATATCTGCGACTTCGACGCCGGCGCTCATCGAGTCCGCACCCGTCCTGCAGCAACTCAACACCGCGGTGGTTGGCTTCTTCGATGCGCTCTCCGGTCTCGTGTCGGGACTTCCGGCCGGGCCGGTCACCGATCTGTTGGCGGGAGCACTGCTGCTGGTTCGGCGGGGCCTGTTCGACCAGGCTCCCGTCGTCGTCTCCGCCCATCAGCTCACCTCGTCGCTGCAGTCCGAGGGCACCGTCACCGCGACTGACCCTGAGGGCGATCCGGTCGAGATCGAACTATTCGCCGCCCCGGAGTTCGGCGCCCTGACCCTGGCAGCCGACGGCCACTACCTGTACACGCCGGGACCGGAGTTCGCGGGCACGGACAGCTTCACCGTCAAGGTCAGCGACACCAATGGCGGGTTCAACCTGCTCGATCCCCGCACTGACCGGGCCACCCTGCACACGGTGCTGATCGCCGGCCCGGTACCCGGGACGATGCTGACGGTCAACCTGCGCCCTGCATTCCTCGCCGAGGTGACCGGCACCGAGGACGGTCAACCCGGAACCAGCACGCTCAACGGCTCCTACGTCTACCTGTATCAACCACAACCCGCCGACGGCGCTCCGAACTGGACAAAAGTCGTCGACAACGGCGCGATCACCGCAACGGTCAACGCGCCCGATGCCGAGCACCCCGAGTACTGGGTCAACGTCGCACTCAACGCGCAGGGCCAATTGATCAACGGCGGCGCGATCTATCTGATCGTTCAAAGTGAGAACCCTGAGCCGTGCCAGAGCGGTCAGCAGACCACCTGCCACACCGACCTCACGACGGTCGCGGATTGGCAGGAGGCCTTCGTCCAACAAAAGGTTCAGGCCTACAACTACGGCTACACCGCCTTCGAATACGCATTGCTCAGCCAGGCCGGCGACCAGGGGGACATCACCTACATCCCCGGATTCGGCCCGCACGTGGCGGTCAAGGTCTGCGCCACGCAAAGCAGTTGCGATACCCGCGGTCTGGCGCAGAACGGGACGGATTTCATCGCCGGTCTCCTCGGCGCCGGGGTGAGCCAGGACGCCGTCTTCACCTACCCTGAAGCGCCGGCAGGAAGCCTTCCGTACAGCCCCCTGGACGGAAAACCGTCGATCGTGATCTCACCGTCCAACGGCAGCTTCGGGGCGAACTACTATCCGGAATCCAACTGGGACGACTACCTGACCAAGACGATCGACGCGTTACCCCCCAACGCGATGACGTTCTCCGGCACCACCGCCGGAGCCCGGGACGCCGCCGGAATCTGGCACAACGGCCAGTACTACTCCTACAGCGTCCAAGCGGTCAAGGACAGCAGCGACACCAGCTACTACCTGTTCAGCCCCAACGCCAACAGCCAGACCCAGGGCTACATGCTGATCAACCAGACCGACGTCGGCAAGAACCTCTACGCCCCCGGCCAGGGCAGCGCCCTGGCCGGTCTGTACGAGAGCGTCACGGTCACCGACGCAGTCATCACGGCACTGGGCGCCCCCTACGACATCCCCGGCCGGACACCGCCGGGCACCACCGAACCCGCACCCGGTCAGTTCAACGTCTCAGCCAATAACCAGTGGGGCAACGCCCTGACGCAGTACTTCACCGGGTTCACCGCCGGAAACTGGGGCGCCGTGGCCGAGCAGGCCAACCCGGTCAATCAGGG
>JAGQTS010000327.1 GCA_020438895.1 Mycobacterium sp. | reverse complement strand
ACAGCTGGTTGTACTGCTCGTTGGAGAGGAACTGCAGGCCGGGAACGGTCAGCTCGGCGCGGATGAGCAGCGCCATCAAACCTGCCAGGGCGAAGAATATGAAGCACGTGACCACGTACATGATCCCGATCAGTTTGTGATCGGTCGTCGTGATCAGCTTGTAGATCAGATTGCCCTTAGGCCCACTACGCGCCGGGAAGGGGCGACCGGCCTCGATTTCTCCACGCGAGGGCACAACGGCTGTCACGAGTTCCTCCCACCATCTGTACGAGAGCACCGCTTCATCACGGCCCACTCGGAGAGCCCTGCCCTCCAAGGCGCATCCTATCCCCAAACGCAGCGCTGCGCGCCATGGGTCCTACATTCTGTCGTAATCAATTCCCGATCGATTCCTGGATCCCCTCGCCGTCATTCCACGGATCGGTGGGCTTGCAGGTCAGCGGGCTGACGAAGGGACCGATGCTACGGTCCGGAGGTGGTGATCGGAGTGTTCCGGACGTCCTGCAGAACCGTCGGTCAGAGTGGTCTTCGAGGGGGTGTCGCCATCGCCGCCGCCCTCGTGCTGGTCGGCTGCTCGGGCTCCCCGGACAGCACCGGCACCGGGCCGGCCGGACGGACGTCGACACCGGTCACCTCCGTCACGAAGATCGCCTCAGCAGGAGTCCTGGGCAATCAGCGCCGACCGGACGAGTCATGCGCTTCCGAACCGGCGGCCCTGGACCCTGCGCCTGAGGGCCGACTGCGGCATGCCGCCGGCGAAACGACGACGGTGCCCGACCCGCAGCGGATCGTCGTGCTCGCCGGTGACGAACTCGATGCCCTGTGCGCACTGGGCCTGCAGACCAGGATCGTCGCGGCCGCCCTGCCGGACGGTTCCGAGGCCCAGCCGTCCTACCTGGGCACCGCGATTCACAACGTGCCGCCGGCGGGCACCCGCAGCAGCCCGGACCTGGCCGCCGTCGCTGCGGCCAAGCCCGACCTGATCCTCGGCTCGGAAGCGCTGACCCCCTCGGCCTTTCCGGACCTGGCCAAGATTGCTCCCACCGTGTTCACCACGTCGTCCGGAGCCGACTGGCGGGAGAACCTCGTCCTGGTGGGTGCGGCCACCGGCCGCGGCGGGGCCGCCCGAACGCTTGTCGCCGGATTCGACGAACAAGCCCGCGCCGCCGGCGCCGCCAACGACGCCCTACACTTCCAGGCCTCCGTCGTTCAACTCACCGAATCGACGCTGCGGGTCTGGGGGGCCGCCAACTTCCCGGCCAGCGTGCTGGCCGCGGTGGGCGTGGACCGCCCACCGGCGCAGCGCTTCACCGACAAGCCCTACGAGGAGATCGACATCGGCGAGGGCGAACTCAACGGATCAACGGACTTCTCCGCAGCCGAGGGCGACATCGTCTACATGTCCTTCGCGTCGGCGGCCGCCCGAGACCGCGCGCCCGCGGTGCTGACCAGCGAGGCCTGGCGCCGCTTGTCGGCCAACCGGGACAACCGGGTGTTCGTGGTCAACAACGAGGTGTGGCAGACCGGGCAGGGCATCGTCGCCGCGCGGGGGATCATCGACGACCTGCGCTGGCTCAACGCACCGATCAACTGACTCTACGTCTCACAAGAACCAAGTCTCACAGGGCCCGATCAGATTTCGACACCTTCGGCATGACCGAGGTGATGTTCTGCATCGTGCCCAGGAAGCGGTAGATCTCGGGATAGACGATCGGCTTGCCGCTGTTGAGCACGGCCACCGAGATGGCCCGCTCCGGGTCGGCCCAGGCCAGCATGTTGGTGAATCCGAGATGACCGAACGCATGCTGGGTGTCCAAGCCGTAGAGGCTCACCACCCGCGCACCGAGCATGAGGCCGTAGGAGAACCGCGTCGGATACCCCAGCGACAGGTCCACCTCGAGGTGTGAGCGCTCCTCGAGGGCCCGCCGGATGGTGTCGGTCTCGATAACCCGCACCCCGTCGAGTTCACCACCACAGCGCATCACCTCGAAGAACCGGCTCAGCTCCCACGCGGTGGTGATGGTATTGGCGGCCGGCACGATCCCTGTCAGGAAGCGCGGATCATTGGTGAGTTCCACCAGACTGTCCAGGCTCACCCCCAGCGCGCGGCTGAGCAGGTTCGACAACGGCGGCGCGGTGGGCGGCCCGGTCACGTAGTTCGTGGCGACCCGGCCGGTATCTGCCGGGGCGACGCCGTAGTTGGTCCACCGGAAGCCGAGAGGATCGAGGAACTCCTCGGCAAGCACTGCGCGGATGTCCTTGCCGGTGGCGGCGTGAACGACCTCACCGAGGATGAATCCACCCGAGACAGCGTGGTAGGCGAGGTAGCGGCCAGGTTTCGCGAACGGTGAAGCACTGCTGAGGACCTCGGTCATGAAATCGCGGTCACCGAGATTGTCGAGATCCAGGGCATGGCGCGGGAGGTTGGGCACCGCCGCGCGGTGCGCAAGCACATGACCGACGGTGATCCGGTGCTTGCGGTTCCTTTCGTAACCGGGGATGTACTCAGCCACCGGATCGTGCAGGTCGATAACGCCGCGTTCGGCGAGTTTGTGCACGACGAAGGCCGTGATGGCCTTCGACGTCGAGTAGACGCAGAAGGGTGTCGCCACCGTGGCGGGTACCCGGGGCACCTCGGGCCCGTCGTGCGGTCCGTTGCCCCGGGCATGGCCGATGGAGCGGTTGAGGATCACCGCCCCGTGCCGCCGCACGCATATCTGCAGCGCTGGGTGCACGCCACTGCGGTACCAATCGAGAACGGACTTCCAGACGGACTGCACCGCCGAGGGTTCGACTCCCCCATCGGCGGGCGTGTCCTCGCCTCCGACGTCGATCACCTCGTCGAGGTCTTTGGGGAGACGGATGCGCCGCAGCGGGTCAGGCAGGCCCAACGGTGGCCGCGGCACCGAGGGCAGCCAGAACGTCATGGGCGAATGGTAGTGCTCGGGAGATGCCCGCAGGCCGTCATCGGCAACCGCCTAGTGTCGGGGCATGACTTCCGTCGCCGCCTACGCCGCCACCTCGGCCACCGAGCCGCTGACTCCGACCACCATCACCCGCCGCGAGGTCGGGCCGCACGACGTCCGCTTCGACATCCACTTCGCCGGGATCTGCCATTCCGACATCCACACCGTCCGCGCGGAATGGGGTCAGCCGAAGTACCCGGTCGTGCCTGGGCACGAGATCGCCGGTGTTGTAACTGAAATCGGTTCCGAAGTAACACGATTCACCGTTGGCGACCGGGTGGGTGTCGGATGCTTCGTCGACTCCTGCCGGTCCTGCGGCAACTGCACGGCAGGCCTCGAGCAATACTGCACAGGCGGCGGGATGACCGGTACGTACAACGCCGTTGGCCGCGATGGGATGCCGACCCAGGGGGGCTACAGCGGCAGCATCGTTGTCGACGAGAACTATGTCCTGCGGGTTCCCGACGCGCTGGGGTTGGACGTCGCGGCCCCATTGCTGTGCGCCGGAATCACCACCTACTCACCGCTTCGGCACTGGAAGGCCGGACCGGGCACCCGGGTCGGGGTGGTCGGGCTGGGCGGGTTGGGCCACATGGCGGTCAAGTTGGGCACGGCCATGGGCGCGGAGGTGACCGTCCTGTCGCAGTCGCTCAAGAAGATGGAGGACGGCCTGCGACTGGGCGCCAAGCACTACTACGCCACCAGTGACCGCGACACCTTCAAGAAGCTGCGGAACTCCTTCGACCTGATCCTCAACACCGTTTCCGCCGACCTTGACCTGGGCCGCTTTCTGGGCATGTTGGACCTCGACGGTGTCTTCGTCGAACTCGGGCTTCCGGAGAACCCTCTGGTGGTGCCCTCGTTCGCCCTGCTGGGGATGCGCCGCAGCATCACCGGTTCGGCCATCGGCGGGATCCCCGAGACCCAGGAGATGCTCGACT
>JAGQTS010000326.1 GCA_020438895.1 Mycobacterium sp. | reverse complement strand
GGCAGGGTGACCACGGCGACGACGGCCAGCACCACCGCGATCGCACCGAACGTCGGGTGGATCATCGACCGGCTGGCCCAGAACACGCCCGCATAGGTGGCCAGGGTGGGAATGAGGACCAGCGCCACCATGCTCACCGTGACCGACCAGGATCGGGCCAGCCGGATCACCAGCGCGCCGACGACAACCACCGGCAACGACGCGCACAGCGCCAGCAGGGCCACCCCGGGCAGGCTATCCGGCACGGGCACCGGGCCGCCGATCGGACGAGGTGTTCATCGGTGAGCGGCTACTCACTGACGCCGTCGCCGCGCCACAGGTAGCCGCGGCCCCAGACGGTCTGCACGCGGTGGTTGTCGCCCAGCTTGGATCGCAGCCGCTTGACGTGCACCGTCACCGTGGACAAGTCGCCGAAATCCCAGTTCCACACCCGCTTGAGCAGTTCCTCGCGGGAGAAGACGGTGTCGGTGTGGGTGAGGAAGAAGATCAGCAGGTCGAATTCGCGGTTGGTCAGCCCCACCGGTTGCCCGGCGACGGTGACCGAACGGGCCGCCGTCGACACGGTCAGCTCGCCGACGGTGATTTCCAGCGGCAGGGCGGGTGCCGGGTTGGGTGCCCGCCGCAGTACCGAGCGCACCCGCAGGGCCAGTTCCCGTGGGCTGAACGGTTTGGTCAGGTAGTCGTCGGCACCGACTTCCAGGCCGGCGATCCGATCGTCCTCCTCGCCGAGGGCGGTCAGCAGGATCACCGGGACGGTGTAGTCCCCGCCGTGACGCAGGGTCCGGCACAACGTCAGGCCGCTGGGGCCGGGCATCATGACGTCGAGGACCGCGACGTCGACCCGCTCGCTGCCCAGCACACGCAACGCCTCGTTACCGTCCCCGGCGACGACCACTTCCAGGCCGTCCCGCTCCAGGTAGCGGCGGACAACATCTCGGACGACGGCGTCGTCATCGGCGATCAACACACGGGCCGTCATAGTCAGAGCGTACTTGCCCGCTGCGCCTACCTGCGGCGATGTCGGGACACCGGTCATCCTTTCGTTATCGGCGCACGGTACGGGTTCACCCGTACAACTCGCGCAGCGCGCGGCGGTCGACCTTGCCGATCCCGCGGCGCGGGAGTTCGCCGACGATGTGCAGCTCGCGCGGCGCTGCGGTGTGGTCGAGTGCTCGGATCACCAGCTCGCGCAACTCGGCCAGCCCGGGTTCGACGTCGCCGATGTTCACCACCACCGCGGCCACCACCCGCTGGCCCAGGCGCTCGTCATCGACTCCGAACACCGCGCACTCGGCGACCGCGGGGTGCGACGACAGCACCGACTCGACCGGGCCGGGCAGCACGGTCAGCCCGCCGGTGCTGATCGCGTCGTCGGCGCGGCCGATGACGTTGAGTCGTCCGGCGTCGTCGACGGCGCCGATATCGTCGGTCCTGAACCAGCCCGGCTCGGCGAACGGATCCGGATCCGGAGGGTTGCGGTATCCCCGTGCCAAGGTGACGCCGCCGATCACGATTCGGCCGTAACCGTCGGCGGCCGGATCGTCGATACGCAGCCGCACGCCGTTGAGCGGAATGCCGTCGTAGACGCATCCGCCGGCGGTCTCGCTGGAGCCGTAGGTGCGCACGACGGTGATCCCGGCGGCGGTTGCACCCTGGCGAACCGCCGGTGGGGCGGGGCCCCCGCCGAGCAGTACTGCGTCGAGTTCGGCCAGCGCTTCGGCGGCGGCGGGCACGGTCAGTGCCTTGGCCAGCTGGTTGGCCACCAGCGCGGCGTAGCGGCGCCCCGGTCCCAGGTCGGCCACCGCGCGGGGAAGTTCGGGTGGTTCGAATCCGTCGGTGACGTCGATCTCGGCGGGTACGGTTCCGGCCTGCAGGCTGCGGACCAACACCTGGATCCCGGCGATGTGGTAGGCCGGCAGCGCCAGCAGCCAGCTGCCCGGGCCGCCGAGCCGGTCATGAGTTGCTGCGGCGCCGGCGATCAGGGCCGCCGCGGTGAGCAGCGCCCCCTTGGGAACGCCGGTGGTCCCGGAGGTCGGGATGACCAGGGCGATCTCGTCGTCGATGTGCTCACCGACCCGCAACGCCGACGTCAGCAGTTGGCTTTCCCGAAGATTGCCGCCGGGAACCGGAACCAGGGGTGCGTCGCGGCCGTCGAGGACGCCCTCGAGCACCGTCAACAGGGAGTGCGCGCAGGGGCCGGACGGTACGGCGAGCGCCCGCAAGGTGGCTATTCGGCTCCCCTTGTCGTGAGTGTGACGTTCCCGTACAGCGGGTCATCGTGATCCTAGAGGTCAGACGTCGACCAAGGTCACGACTGCGGCGGTTATTGGCCAGAACTTCCGGTGACCCCGCAGAATGCTCGCTATGAGCGCGGAGATGGTCATCCTGCTGTTGTTGATCGCGACAGCCTTGGCCTTCGACTTCACCAACGGCTTCCACGACACCGGCAACGCGATGGCCACCTCGATTGCGACCGGTGCGCTCAAACCCAAGACCGCGGTCACCCTGGCGGGCGTCCTCAACCTGATCGGGGCGTTCCTGTCGGTCGAGGTTGCCGCGACGGTCACCAAGGATGTGCTGAAGATTCAGGACTCGAAGACCGGGGCCCTGCTGCCTGCGGTGAGTACCAATCTCGGTCTGATGATCATCTTCGCCGGGCTGATCGGCGGCATCCTGTGGAACCTGCTCACCTGGCTGTTCGGCATCCCGTCGAGTTCCTCGCACGCCCTGTTCGGCGGGCTGGTCGGAGCCGGACTCGCCGCGCTCGGCGTCGGCGGGGTGAACTGGGCGGGCATCACCCAGAAGGTGCTGATCCCGGCGGTGGCGGCACCGGTGATCGCCTGCCTGGTGGCGGCCTGCGGTACCTGGATGGTGTTCCGCATCACCCGCCACGTGCTGCAGCGGCGTCGGGATGTCGGGTTTCGCTGGGGTCAGATCGCCACCGCGTCGCTGGTGGCGCTCTCGCACGGCACCAACGATGCGCAGAAGACGATGGGTGTCATCGCCCTGGCCCTGATGACGACCGGCCATTTGACCGGCAACGTGAAGGAGGACGGTCTGCCGCTGTGGATCATCGCCAGTTGTGCGCTGGCCATCGGACTGGGCACGTATATCGGCGGCTGGCGGGTGATCCGGACACTGGGCAAGGGCCTGGTGGAGATCCAGCCGCCGCAGGGTCTGGCCGCCGA
>JAGQTS010000325.1 GCA_020438895.1 Mycobacterium sp. | reverse complement strand
TCGATGGCGGTCGTTGCGAATGTCGTCATTGGTCTCTCCTTGCCGGTTTCGTGACCCGGCGAGTGATGCGCAACGACTAGATCACGCGAAAAGCTTGCCGGGGAATGGATTTGGCGAATTTCATCTGGCTTCCATCAGGATGGGGTTTAGCTCCAGGACTCATCTCGCCCTCACCTCCTCTCGGCCGCGACACTCTACGTGAGCTATGGACGTCAGCTATGGCGAAGCGGGGACATGTGACCGAACGGTCGAACGCATCCCTCTCGACGAAGTTTTGGCACTGCACGGCGTACCCGGATCTACATCCGAGAGCCACTTGGGCCCAACCCTTAAGCCGGGAAGAGCTGTCCTGACCTGCGGCGTCTTTCGACGTTCAGGGTCAGTGGCCTGTGTCCGTACTGAAGCCTCACCTATCGAGATGCTTACCTGCTAAGGGTCCCTCAGACCGGTCAGCGATGTCAATGTGATCTGTCTCGCCGGACGCTTGACGCCGATGGCGGGACTCACGACCGAGGGGGTAGTTTCGGCCCGGTGAACTCGGCATCGCCTCCGGCGGGCCCGGATGGGGCCCCGGGCCTCGATCAGCTCGTGTGTTACGACGACTTCCACCGTGAGGCCAAGGCCCGTCTTGATCCGATGGCCTACGACTACTTCCGATCCGGTGCGTTGCGGGAGTGGACGCTCGCTGAAAACGAGCGGGCGTGGAACCGGTGGGTGTTTTGTCGCCGCAGCCTGGCCGGTGTGGCCGATATCGACGTCAGCACGACCGTTCTGGGCCGGCGATTGAGCTTCCCGGTGCTGGTCGGACCGACGGCTTTTCACCGGCTCGCCGATCGTGATGGCGAAATCGCCACGGCGAGGGCCGCTGCGGCCGTCGGGGCGACGATGGTGGCCTCGACGTTGGCGACGGTGCCGCTGGAGGATGTCGCATCGACGGGCGTCAGTCGGTGGTTTCAGCTCTATGTCTTCACCGACCGGGGCCTGACCCGTGAGCTGGTGCACCGGGCAGTGGCGGCCGGGTATTCGGCCCTCGTGCCGACGGTCGACACACCCACGGTAGGCATCCGATATGCCGACCAGCGCAATCGGTTCGCCCTGCCGCCGGGCCTTGAGTTGGCCAACGTCACGCGGGCGCTGGACCCTGCGCTGGGTCGTTCCGGGTCGGCACTGAGGGCATTCAGTGCTCAGTTCGACCAGTCTCTGACCTGGCGGGACATCGAGTGGCTGGCCGGCCTCAGCGAGTTGCCGATCATGCCGAAGGGGGTCATTCATCCCGACGACGCCCGAGCCGCGCTGGACGTGGGTGCCGCCGGGGTTATCGTCTCCAACCATGGTGGACGCCAACTCGATGGCGATCCGGCAACGGCGGACGTGCTCGCCGGGGTGGTCGATGCGGTCGGTGACTCCGGTGCTGTGCTGGTGGACGGGGGTATTCGCAGCGGCACTGACGTGGTGAAGGCCCGGGCTCTCGGTGCTGCTGCGGTATTGCTCGGTCGTCCCGTGCTCTGGGCGCTGGCGGCAGCCGGGCAGGCCGGGGTCGAGCGGATGCTCACCTTGCTGCGCGACGAGGTGGCCGACACACTACGTCAGCTCGGTGTGCCCCGGCTGGACGACGTGGGCTCCGGCACCGTCAGACGGGCCGGATCCCAGCCGTAGCGTTGCCTGCCACGGAACTAAGCGGGTAGCTCTGGGGTGACCGCGCGCATCACCGCACCGTCAACCGCACAATCCGGTCATCTCCCGGGCGCGGGTCTCCACGGCCGTCGGTGTTGCTGGTGGACAGCCACATCGAGCCGTCGGGTGCGCGTTCAACCGTGCGGAGCCGGCCGAGGTCTCCCAGGTCCAGAGCGGTGGCCTTCCCTGATCCGTCGAGGGGAACCTGCCACACCGACTGCCCGCGCAGGGACGCCACGTAGGCGTTGTCGCCGACGATGGCCAGTCCGCTGGGCGAGGCGATCGAGGTCGGGTGCCACTGCACCACGGGATCGACGAAGGGTTCCCTCCCGCAAGCGCCTTCGCAGTCAGGCCAGCCGTAATTGGCTCCCGGCGTGATGAGGTTGAGCTCGTCGACATCGGAGGCACCGAATTCGGTTGCCCACAAACGGTTCTGGGCGTCGAAGGCCAGACCTTGAACATTTCTGTGTCCCAGCGACAGCACCGGTGAGCCGGGCAGCGGATTGTCGGCGGGCACGGAACCGGTCGGGGTGATCCGCAGGATCTTGCCGCAAAGCGACGAGGGGTCCTGCGCCAGGCTGTCATCGCCGGCGTCGCCGGTGCCGATGTAGAGCATGCCGTCGGGGCCGAAGACGATCCGGCCCCCGTTGTGGATACCCGCCTTGGGGATGCCGGTCAGTACCACCTCCGGCCGCCCCAGGGCGGCGCCGTCCCATCGCATGCGGATCACCCTGTTGTCGTCTGCCGCGGTCATGTAGGTGTAGATCCAGTCACCGTCGCGTGCGAGCCCGAGCAGTCCGCCCTCGCCGCGGGGTGACACCCCCTCCACCACGGCGACCGGGGTCGTGACGGTGTCGACAACATGGACGATCCGGCCGGTGTCGCGCTCGCTGACAAGAGCGGAACCGTCGGGCAGGAAAGCTATACCCCACGGCGCCGCCAGTCCGGTGGCGACGGTGCCGGCCACCGACACGGCGACGCCGGTCTCCGCCGGTTCCGGGGCACCCGCGGTGCGCGTCATCGACTCGGTGGACTGGCATCCCGCGAGCAGCACGACGCCGACCAGCAGTCGAAGTACGCGTGTGGCCATACCTGAAGTCTGCCTGCAATGACGTAGATCTTTGTGTC
>JAGQTS010000004.1:36201-65262 GCA_020438895.1 Mycobacterium sp. | reverse complement strand
CAACGTCGGCTTCATGGTGGCCGACCTGCTGGCCGCCCGCATCGGTGCGGCGTTCTCGGTGCACAAGAAGTCCGGGGCCGAGATCGTGACCGGACTGCTGGGCGGGCATCGGGTGGTGTTGGCCAAACCGCGGACCTACATGAACGAGTCCGGCCGCCAGGTCGGACCGCTGGCGAAGTTCTACTCGGTGCCCCCGGCGGATATCGTCGTCGTCCACGACGAGTTGGACATCGCGTTCGGCAAGATCCGACTCAAGCTCGGCGGCGGCGAGGGCGGGCACAACGGCCTGCGCTCGGTGGCGAACGCGTTGGGCACCAAAGAATTTCAGCGGGTGCGCATCGGCATCGGACGGCCACCGGGGCGTAAGGACCCGGCGGCGTTCGTGCTGGAGCCGTTCAGCGCCCGGGAGCGCGACGAGGTGCCGACGATCTGCGAACAGGCCGCGGACGCCACGCAGTTACTGGTCGAACTGGGCTTGGAACCCGCGCAGAATCACATCCACGCCTGGTGAATCCGTCAGGTGACCAGCGCCACCGAGTTCGCCCGGCGCAGTTTGCCCGACGGCGTCTTCGGGATGGTCCCGGGCCCCAAGACGACCACATTGCGGGGACGCACGCCAACCTCGCCGACCACCTCGTGGGCAACCTGGTGCTCGATGCGGCGGACCTCCGCGGCATCCTCGAAGGCATTCGATTCGACCGCGACCGCGAAGGTCTCCCGGGAGTGACCGGCATCCAGGCGCACCGCCACCGCGCAACCCGGGCGTACCCCCTCGACCCGGCCGGCAGCCCGTTCGATGTCGGTCGGGTAGATGTTGCGTCCGGCCATGATGATGACGTCCTTGACCCGGCCGCAGACCACGACGTGGCCCTCCTCGGTGAGGTAGCCCAAGTCGCCGGTGTCATACCAGCCGTGCTCATCCTGAGCCGGGACGAAACCACCCATGGTGATATAGCCCGGGGTCAGCGACTCGCCGCGTAGTTCGATGACTCCCACGCCGCGGGCCGGGCGTACGTTGCCGTCCTCGTCGACAATGCGCGCCTCCAGGTCGTGCAGCAACGGCCCGAGGGTCGCCAGTCGACGGGTGTTGCCCTTACTGGCCGGCACCGCCTGGCGCAGTGCCGCCAGCAGGTCGGCGTCCACCTCGTCGACCACCAGTCCGGCGTTGCACTCCGAGAACGACACCGCCAGTGTGGTCTCGGCCATTCCGTAGGCCGGCAGGATCGCCTCGGGCCTCAAGCCGAACGGCTTGCCCGCCTCAAGTAGATCCTCGACATCGGCCGGGTCCACCGGTTCGGCACCGGAGAGCGCGAAACGCAGTGTGGACAAATCGAATTCGCCCGGCTTGGCCTGCCGACGCAAGCGTTTGCCGAACAACGCGTAAGCAAAGTTGGGGGCGGCGGTCATGGTGCCCTGATACTTGTCGATCAGCTTGGCCCACAGCAGGGTGTCGCGCAGGAAATCCAGCGGCGTCACCTTGACCAGTTCGGCGCCGAAGTACATCGGGATGGTGAGGAAGCCGACCATGCCCATGTCGTGGAAGCAGGGCAGCCAACTGACCATGACGTCCTTGTCGACGTCGTACTCGGCGCCGATGAACATCGCCTCGGCGTTGGAGTAGATGTTGCGATGGGTGATCACCACCGCCTTCGGAGACCCGGTGGAACCCGACGTGAGCTGCATCAGCGCGACATCGTCCTCCCCGGTCTCCACCGGATCGACGGGATCGGCGGCCAGCAGATCGGCGACCGTCAGCACCGTGACTCCGCGCTCCTCGAGCACCGGCGCGGCCGCCAAGAACGGATCGGAGATGACGACGGCCTTGGCCTCGATCATGTCGATCACGTTGGTGGTGTCCTGCGCCCATAGGATCAGGTCGGTGCGCGGAGTCGGCTGGTGCAGCATCGTCAGGCTGGCGCCGCGCATCCACAGCCCTTGAGCGGTCGGGGCGATCTCGACCGGCGCACCGGCCAGCACGCCGACGGCATCCCCGTGACCGACACCGGCCGCAGCCAGACCGCCGGCAATCCGGCGGGCCCGTTCATGGACCTCGCCCCAGGTATGCCGGACCGGCTCGGTGGGCTCGCCGGTGACCATGCCCTTGGTGCTGGTCTTGGCGTTATGGAACATTTTCTCGGTGAATCGACTCATGACGACCTCCTCGGCGTCTGACGCGGCGTCGACGGTGACGCAGCGACCCGGACATCAATGCTCCGCCTGCCGGGAGTCGACGGGCGTGCGGCACGCCCGAACGACGGGGAAGCGTTTCGGTCTCGAATCGGTGATGGTGCCGCGCTCACAGCGATGCCTCGCCCACTGTCCGTGGGCGATTCACACGGCTGCCATGCCCGGCCACTGGTGGTCACCGCGGATCATCTTAGACTCTCCTTAAACTTCTGCCAAACACAGAGGGGATTTCCGGGATCCGTTCCGGCGACGTCAGGGTGCGGGCACCACCCGCGCTCCGTGGACCGGACCGCTGGCCACCCGCACTGTGCGGCACACACCCGCACCGGCCAGTTCACTGCCCACCGCCACGGCGGCCTCGGCCGATGAGCACAGGAACGCGCAGGTCGGTCCGGAGCCGGACACGATGCCGGCCAGCGCCCCCGCCTCCGTGCCGGCCCGCAGGGTCCGCCGCAATTCCGGCTCCAGGCTCAGCGCCGCTGGTTGCAGGTCGTTGCCCAGCAAGGGCGCCAGCCGGGCGGGATCGCCGGCCGACAGCGCCGTCAGCAGGGGCTCGGCATCGGCGAGACGGGGCGGTGAGCCGATCTCGCGGAGGCGGTCGATCTCGGCGTAGACGGCACCCGAGGCAAGACCGCCGGCACCGAACGCGAGCACCCAGTGAAAAGAACTGCGCGCCAGGACGGGTGTCAGCTCCTCCCCCCGGCCCGTGCCCAGTGCAGTGCCGCCGTGCAGCGCGAAGGGGACGTCACTGCCCAATTGGGCCGCCATGGCGTGCAGGTCCCGACGCGGCACGCCCAGCTCCCACAATTCGTTCATGGCGACCAGCACGGCCGCCGCGTCAGCGCTGCCACCAGCCATCCCGCCGGCCAGCGGAATGGATTTGTCGATGGTGATCTCGACGTCGGGAGCCCGACCGACATGCTCGGCCATCAGCTCAGCCGCTTGCCAGGCCAGGTTGCGCCCGTCGGTGGGGACCTCGGCGGCACCCTCACCGAAAGCCTGCAGCCCGAGCACGTCGGCCTCGCGGACCGTCACCTCATCGCAGAGCGACACCGCGTGGAAGACGGTGGTCAGCTCGTGATAGCCGTCGGGGCGGCGGTCACCGACACCGAGGAACAGGTTCACCTTGCCGGGAACCCGAACCGTCACCGACCCGGTGGGCACCCATTCGGCAGCGGTGTTTCCCTGGCGCACCGGATGAGGGTAGCGCCCCGGCCACGGTCACCGGGTGTTCCCGCGGCACCGGTCAGTCGGCCCCCGGCGGGGACAGCCGTCCGGAGCACTGCAGTACTCGGATGAAATCGGCGACGGTCAGCGTCTCACCGCGGCGGGACGGGTCGATATGGGCGGTCAGCAGGATGTCCGTGGCGGCATCGCCCGATCCCGCCCAAGCCGCGATGGCGTTGCGCGCGGTCTTGCGACGCTGGGCGAACGCCACGTCGATGAGTTCGAAAACCTGCCTGCGGAACTCATCGTCGCCCGACCACGGCATCGTTGCGTAGCGGTCGATGCGCACCAGCCCGGAATCCACCCGCGGGATCGGCCAGAACACCGTCGGCGAGACCGTTCCGCACCGGCGCACGTCGCCGAAGTAACGCGCTTTGACGCTGGGCACCCCGTACTCCTTGCCGCCGGGCTCGGCGGCAAGCCGCTCGGCGACCTCGGCCTGAACCATCACCGTCATGGTGCGGATCGTGGGGAAGTCGGCCAGCAGGTGAAGCAGCGCGGGTACTGCGATGTTGTAGGGCAGGTTGGCCACCACCGCGGTCGGCTCGGCGGCCAACTCGCCGCGCTGCAGGTCCAGAATGTCCCGGTTGAGGACCGTCAACCCGGGGCCCTCGGTATCGGAATGCTCGGCGACCGTCCTGGGCAGCCGACCGGCGAGGGAAGGATCAACCTCCACCGCCGTGACCGCCGCCCCGTGCTCCAGCAAGGCCAACGTCAACGACCCGAGCCCCGGGCCCACCTCCAGGACGTGGTCGGCATCTGTGATCCCGGACACCGACACGATGCGGCGCACCGTGTTGGGGTCGTGAACGAAGTTCTGACCCAGCGATTTTCGGGGTCGTAGGTCGAGCTCTGTCGCCAGGTTCCGGATGTCGGTACGGCTCAGCAGCCCGACTGGCATCAATGACCTCCGGCGCCGCAGACCGGCCAAGCCCCCCATCCCTGCCGGGCCCGGGTCACTTCCGCGATGGCGATCTGCTCCTCCCGGGTCGCCAGATCCGCCCGGGGCGCGTAGCGCAGGCCGCCGTTGGCCGCCCAGGTGTTCAGGTCGAACTGCACCCCGCCGTAATAGCCGTTGCCAGTGTTGATGGCCCAGTTGTTCCCGGACTCGCAGCGGGCGATCGCATCCCAGCGGGCCCCGTTGGTCACCGGCGGCACTTCGGTTCCGGGCTTGGCACCCACCCGCAGCACCGAGTCACGCGCCGGGGTGATGACGGTGTGGGCGACCGGCAACCGACCGGTCGGAACCCCGTTGACCACCGCGACGGCGAACGTGACGTCCTGGACGCCGGGCGATCCCGGATCCTCGACGACCTGCCGGCTCATGTTCATGGTCGGATCCTCGATCCGCTGTGCGGTGGGCTCCAGCGGCACCCGCTCGGTGACCTTCTCCAGGCGGATCCGGGTGACCTGTATGTGCATGCCGTCGACGACCGGTTCCGCGGCCGGTGGGACGACGACGTCGCGTTGCTGCAGCGGGACGCCCGCGGCGGCGAGCAGGCCACCCACATTCGGCGCGGCCAACCGGACGGTGCGCACCACGCCACCGTCGTCGAGGTGCACGGTCTTGGCGCTGACGACCGGCAGCGCCATCCCCTGCAAGGGCAGGCGGCTGCCACGTGAGGCGGCGGCCGGGGCGGTGTCGGCCATCGACAACTGCGCGAGTGCTTCGTCGACCGTGGCCGCGGTGGTCCACACCTCGGTGGGCGCACGGCCGTCCAGGGAGATCTGCAACGGGCGACTGCGCCGCAACACGATGGTCTCCGCATCACTCACGGTCCGGCTGGCCCCGGGGATGATCTCGTCGCGCTCCCCGATGGCGAATCCGTTCTCCGCCATGATGTCGCCGACCCGGGTTTTCATCGTGGTGACGGTCACCGCCGTGCCGTCGACGTTGAGGGTGACGGTCTTGACGGAGGCCAGCGCGACGAACCCGGCACCGGCCAGACCGACCAGCAGCGCGGCCAGAGCCAACCGCAGGGCCGGTGAGGACGCCTCGTGGAGTTTGTGCAGCACGTTCACAGGAAGTTCCCGATTCGATCGGTGGTGGGCCCGGAAGTCCGATAGCTCCGGTTATGTCACGAGACGGTAACGAAGAGCCCGGCCGCAGGCAACACGGACGCCGGATTCGACCTCGTGCTCAGGCTCGTGTTCAGTCGAGACGGTAGACGCGCCGGGCGGTGGCGGTGGCCTCGGCAGCCACCTGTCCTGCCGGGCGGTCGAGCAGTTCGGCCAGCGCCCGCACGGTGTACGGCAGGCAGTAGGGCTCATTCGGTGCGCCCCGGAACGGATGCGGGGTCAGAAACGGCGCGTCGGTCTCCACCAGCAATTGATCGGGCGGGATCAACGGCACCGCCTCGCGCAGTTCGCGCGCATTGGTGAAGCTGACGGTTCCCGACAGGCTCAGCACCCAACCCGCGTCCAGGCAGGTGCGGGCCATCGCCGGGCCTGCCGAGAAGCAGTGAAAGATCACCGTCGGCGGCGCTCCCTCAGCTGAAAGCACGTCGAGGACCTGCTCGTCGGCGTCGCGGTTGTGGATCATCAGCGGCTTACCGGTGCGCTTGGCCAGGTCGATGTGCCAGGCGAAAGCCTCCCGCTGGGTGGAGATGCCGGCGCAGCCTTCGAGCCTGCCCGGCCAGTACAAATCCAGACCGGTCTCGCCGATCGCCACCACCCGGGGGGTGTGGGCCAGCCGTTCGATCTCGGTGCGGGCCTCATCGGTCAGCGCGGCAGCCCGGGTGGGATGCAGGGCGACCGCAGCGTAGAGGCGGTCATCCCACTGCGCGGCGCGCGCGACCCAGCGCGCCGAGTCGAGGTCGTCGGCGATGGTGACCGCGGCCTGCACCCCGACGGCCTGCGCCCGGTCCAAGATGGCCCGCACGTCATCGGCCGTCCGTGCGCCGCAGGCGTCGAGGTGGGTGTGCGCATCGATGAGCGGCGCCAGGGGCTGTGGCGATGGCGGTGCCGGGCGGTTACGACTCACGCGAACACGGTATGCGCACACCCCATATGGTTGACCGCAAATGAGCACGCCCTTCTACGTCACCACGGCCATCGACTATCCCAACGGCACGCCGCACATCGGTCATGCCTACGAGAAGATCGCCACCGACGCGATCGCCCGCTTCAAGCGACTCGACGGCTTCGACGTGCGCTTCCTCACCGGCACCGATGTGCACGGTCTGAAGATGACGGAGACCGCCGTCGCTCTGGGCATCCCCACCGCGGAGTTGGCCCGGCGCAACTCCGATGTCTTCGAGCAGATGCAGGAGCGCCTGAACATCAGCTTCGACCGGTTCATCCGGACCAGCGACACCGACCACTACGCATCGTCGAAGGCCATCTGGCGCCGGATGAACGACGCCGGCGACATCTACCTCGGCAGCTACCAGGGCTGGTACTCGGTGCGCGACGAACGTTTCTTCACCGAGGACGAGACCGAGGTGCGCGACGGCGACGTGCGCTACGCAATCGAGACCGGAACCCCCGTCACCTGGACGGAGGAACAGACCTATTTCTTCCGGCTGTCGGCCTACGCCGAACGCCTGCTCGCGCACTACGAGGCGAACCCGGATTTCATCGGTCCCGACGTCCGCCGCAACGAGGTCATGAGCTTCGTGGCGGGAGGCCTGCGGGATCTGTCCATCTCGCGCACCACCTTCGACTGGGGTGTGCCGGTGCCCGATCATCCCGACCACGTCATGTACGTCTGGGTCGACGCGCTGACGAACTACCTCACCGGGGTCGGCTTCCCGGACACCGAATTACCGCTCTACCAACGCTATTGGCCCGCCAATCTGCACGTGATCGGCAAGGACATCGTCCGCTTCCACGCCGTGTACTGGCCGGCGTTCCTGATGTCGGCGGGAATCGAACTGCCCCGAAGGGTGTTCGCCCACGGATTCATCAACGTCAAGGGCGAGAAGATGAGCAAGTCGGTCGGCAACGTGATCGACCCCATCGGCCTCGTCGACGAGTTCGGCGTCGATCAGGTGCGGTACTTCTTCCTGCGGGAGGTGCCGTTCGGTCAGGACGGCAGCTACAGCGAGGAAGCCATCATCGGCCGGATCAACACCGACCTGGCCAACGAGTTCGGCAACCTGGCCCAACGTTCGCTGTCGATGGTCAACAAGAACCTCGGCGGCCGCGTTCCCGAACCGGGCGAGTTCAACGCCGCGGACCTCGAACTCCTGGCGATTGCCGACGGTCTGCTGTCCCGGGTGCGCGCCGCGTTCGACGACCAGGCCATGCATCAGGGACTGGAGGCCATCTGGCTGATGCTGGGTGCCGCCAATCGCTACTTCTCCGCCCAGGAGCCGTGGGTGCTGCGCAAGTCGGACTCCGACGCCGACCAGATGCGTTTCCGCACTGTTCTGTACGTGACCCTGGAGGCGGTCCGGATCGCCGCCGTCCTGGTTCAGCCGGTCATGCCGGATTCCGCGGCCACGCTGCTCGATCTGCTGGGCCAGCCCGATGACCGGCGTGACTTCGCGGCCATCGGGGTCCGGATCTCGCCCGGCACGGTGCTGCCCACGCCGGCCGGGGTGTTTCCGCGCTACCACGTGGAGTGAGTCCGCAGTGATCTGCATCACGTAGCGTCACACTTCGACGGTCAGCGGTGTCGTGAGGTCGAACGGCGAAACGACTTCCAAGGAGACGTGATGACAACTCACACCACCCGCGTCGTCGTGATCGGCGGCGGCTATGCCGGCGTGATCGCGGCCAACCACCTGCAACAGCGACCCGACGTCGAGATCATTCTCGTCAACCCGCGGCCGCGGTTCGTCGAACGAATCCGTCTGCACCAGTTGGTCACCGGTTCCAACGACGCCACCGTCGCCTACACCGAGGTGCTCGGTCCGCGGGTGCACCTGGTGGTGGACACCGCCGACCGCATCGACGCCGCGGCCCGGCAGGTGCACCTGGCCGACGGCGGCGCACTGCCTTACGACTACCTGATCTATGCCGTCGGCAGCGGTGCCGCCACCCCGGCGGTGCCCAGCGCCGACGAATACGGCTTTCCGATATCCGAACTGGAACAGGCGCAGCGATTGAAGGCGGCACTGGCGGCAGCGAAGCCCCACGACCCGATCTGTGTCGTGGGCGGCGGCCCGACGGGCATCGAGACCGTCGCCGAGCTTGCCGAACAGGGCCGCGCCACCACGCTGGTGTGCGGTACCGTCCTCGGGCCGTATCTGAGCGGTCCGGCCCGGCGCTCCGTGGCCAGGCGGCTGGAGAAACTCGGCGTCGAGGTCATCGAAGGAGTGCCGGTGACGGAGGTCGGGGCGGACACGGTCACGCTGGCCGACGGCCGTCGGCTGCCCAGTGCGGTCACAATCTGGACCGCCGGGTTCGGGGTGCCCGATCTGGCGTCCCGCAGTGGCTTGCGCACCGATGCGATCGGCCGGCTACTGACCGACGAGACCCTGACCAGCGTCGACGACCCACGGATCATCGCCGCCGGCGATGCGGCGGCCCCCTCGGGCGAACCCCTGCGGATGAGCTGTCAGGCCGCCATCCCACTGGGCGCCCACGCCGCCAAGAACGTCCTGTCCCGCCTTGCGGGAACCCCACCCGCCGTCATCAACCAGGCCTTCACCGGCCAGTGCATGAGTGTGGGCCGCGGCGCGGGCACCGTCCAGATCGCCCGCCCCGACGACACCCCGCTACCGCTGTACATCGGCGGCCGGGCCGGTGCGCTGATCAAGGAGGCGGTCTGCAGGGCCACCATCAGCTTCCTGCGGCGGGAGGCCCGTCGACCCGGATCGTACTTCTGGTTCAAGGGTGGTAAACGGCCTTCCTCGGCGGTGGCGGTCACGCGGTGACCCACAAACACGGGACCCACAAGCACGGGACCGACGAGCACGCAGAGCGGTTCACGCTGCTCCGTCCGCTGCTGTTCACGATCGCCTACGAGATTCTCGGTTCGGCGACCGACGCCGACGACGTTCTGCAGGACAGCTACCTACGCTGGGCCCGAGTCGACCTGGCGGAGGTTCACGACACCAAGGCCTATCTCGCCCAGTTGGTCACCCGGCAGGCACTCAACACGCTGCGGGCCGAGGCCCGGCGTCGGGAGGACTACGTCGGCCCGTGGCTGCCCGAACCGCTGCTGCTCGACGACTGCAACGCCCTGACCGATGTGGTGCTGGCCGAATCGGTGTCGATGGCCATGTTGGTCGTGCTCGAAACGTTGAGTCCGGATGAGCGGGCGGTGTTCGTGCTACACGAGGTTTTCGGATTCGGCCACTCCGAGATCGCCGCGGCGGTCGGAAAGTCCGTGGCTGCGGTCCGCCAGATCGCGCACCGCGCCCGGCAGCACGTGCAGTCCCGCCGACGGCGGTTCGAGCCCGTCGACCCAGAGCGGACGCAACAGATCACGGGTGAGTTCCTGGCCTCGGCGGCCAGTGGCGACGTGGCCGCGCTCATGGCCGTCCTGGCCCCCGACGTGACATTCACCTCCGACAGCAACGGCAAGGTCAGCGCCGCCCGCCGGCCGGTGCTGGGGGCGGAGAAGGTGGCCCGGTTGATCATCGGGCTGATGCGGAAGATGGGACCCGAGTACCGAGTCCAGATCGCGCAGTACAACCGCTCGCCGGCCGTGCTGGTGTACCGCGACGAACGGCCTGACAGTGTGCTCCTGATCGAGGTGATCGACGGCACGATCACGAACCTCTACGCGATGCGCAACCCGGAGAAGTTGGTGTCGGTGACTGTGCCCCGAGAGATCAGCCGCTGACGGCTTGACCCATTCCCCGCGAGCAGACACAAAATCGCACATGGGCGGCGTGATCCGCGCGACTTTGCGTCTGCTCGGCGGAGCCGTCACGCTAGGGCGATGCGCATCGAGCGGTTGGGTGATCTGGGCGCCGCCGCCGACGTGCTGCGCGCCCTCGCCCACGCCGCGGACCGCCGCTCACTGCCGCCGCCGGCCGCCCTGATCGGCGACTGGTTCGGATCCGCCGCGGTGATCGCTCCGAGTGTGGACATCCGGCCGGTCGACCCGGCGGCGGTGTTCGACACCGGTTCCGGGCGACGTTCCGATGCGGTGGGCGGTGGCTGGGTGGGCTACCTGTCCTATCCCGACCCGGGCGCCGACGGCGCACCCCCGCGACTCCCGCCGGCCGCCGGCGGGTGGACCGACTGTGTGCTGCGCCTCGATGGCGACGGCTGCTGGTGGTTCGAGAGCCTCGCCGGACAACCCATGCCCGCCTGGGTGGCGACGGGGTTGGCGAGCCCACCGCCGGCAGGCGGTTGGCAGATCGCCTGGGGTGAACCCGACGCCGACGCGCACCGGGCCGGCGTGCTGTCCTGTCTGGCCGCGATCAGCGCCGGGGAGATCTATCAGGCGTGTGTGTGCACACAGTTCACCGGCGCGCTGACCGGTTCGGCACTGGATTTCTTCGCCGACGCGGTCGCGCGCACCACCCCGGGACGGGCGGCCTACGTCGCCGGGCGGTGGGGAGCGATCGCCTCGCTGTCACCGGAGTTGTTCCTGCGCCGGGCGGGGGACCGGGTGGACTCCAGTCCGATCAAGGGGACCCTGCCGTTACACGCCGATCCGGCCCGGTTGCGCTCATCGGCCAAAGACGTCGCGGAGAACATCATGATCGTCGACCTGGTGCGCAATGACCTCGGCCATGTGGCTCACGTCGGTTCGGTGACGGTGCCGGAACTGCTCGCCGTCCGCCGCGCCCCAGGAGTGTGGCATCTGGTGTCCACGGTGTCCGCGCGGGTGCCGGCCGACCTGCCGATGCCGGTCCTGCTGGAGGCCACCTTCCCACCCGCGTCGGTCACCGGAACACCGAAAAGCCGTGCGCGCCAACTCCTTTCGGGATGGGAGCCGGTACGGCGCGGGGTCTACTGCGGCAGCGTCGGGATGGCTTCCCCACTGGCCGGCACCGAACTCAACGTAGCGATCCGGACCGTGGAGTTCGACGGCCACGGCGGCACGGTGCTGGGGGTGGGCGGCGGGATCACCGCGGATTCCGACGCCGATGCCGAATGGCAGGAGTGCCTGGATAAGGCCGCCCCGATCGTGCAGTTGACGCCTCAGCCGTCCCGGGCGCGTAGCACCGCGTCGTAAAGCTCCCGGCGCGAGGGCGCTCCCGGGTGTGCGTCGACGACCGCCGCGCAGGCGTCCTTCACCCGCATACCGCCGTTCACCAGTGCGGAGACCTCGGCAACCAGTTGCGCCGGGTCGACGGTGGGCACCGCTCCGGCCAGGACGACGGTGATCTCGCCGAGCACGCCGTCGGCCGCCCACTCGGCCAGTTCGGCCAACGTCCCGCGGCGGATTTCCTCGTGCACCTTGGTCAGTTCCCGGCACACCACCGCCTGTCGGTCCTCGCCCAGTTGCCCGACGGCGTCGCGCAGAGTGTCCGGCAGCCGTCGCGGTGATTCGAAGAACACTGTGGTGCGGGGCTCGTTCCCCAAGGCCGCCAGCCATGACCGCCGGGCGGTCTGCTTGCGCGGGGCGAAGCCCTCGAAGCAGAACCGGTCGGCCGACAGTCCGGAAACCGCCAGCGCCGTGGTCACCGCCGAGGGGCCGGGCAAACAGCTCACCGTCAGGCCGGCACGCACGCAGGCGACCACCAGTCGGTAACCGGGGTCGCTGATCAGCGGCATACCGGCGTCGCTGACCAGCAGCACGGTGGCACCGGCGGAGATCTCGGCGACCAGCGAGGACACCCGCGCACCCTCGTTCTGGTCGAACAGGCTGACCACCCGGCCACCGATCGTCACTTCCAGCGAGCGGGCCAGCGTGCGCACCCGGCGGGTGTCTTCGGCTGCCACCACATGGGCGGCGGCCAGTGCCTCGATCAGCCGCCGAGACGCATCGGCGGGTTGACCCAGCGGCGTCGCCCCCAGCAGGAGCCGGCCACGGTGCGGGAGAGTCGACTCGGGCAGCGTATCGGGGGATGACACCGGTAGAGCCTACGATCGCTAGCGATGTCCGTCCTCACCCATGACCGCGCGGCCCCGCCGCGCGTCCCCGTCGTCAGCCCGGCGCCGCTGGTCCCGCCCGCCGATTTCGGGCCGACCGATCGCCTGGAGGGTTGGACGGCCACGGCGGTGGTCACGGCGCTGGCCGCGGTGACCAGGTTCATGAACCTCGGCTCGCCCACCGACGCCGGGACCCCCATCTTCGACGAGAAGCACTACGCGCCCCAGGCCTGGCAGCTGCTGCACAACTTCGGAGTGGAGGACAACCCCGGTTTCGGGCTGGTGGTGCACCCACCGCTGGGCAAGCAGCTGATCGCGCTCGGCGAGGCCGTGTTCGGCTACTCGGGAGTGGGCTGGCGCCTCGCCGGGGCGGTGTGCGGGGTAGTTCTGGTCGCGCTGGTGGTGCGGATCGCGCGCCGGATCAGCCGGTCGACGTTGGTCGGGGCGATGGCAGGCCTGCTGGTGGTGGCCGACGGGGTCAGTTTCGTCTCGGCCCGCACCGCACTGCTCGACGTCTTCATGACGGTGTTCGTGGTCGGCGCATTCGGGGCACTGATGGTCGACCGCGACCAGGTCCGGGCCCGCCTGCATGTCGCCCTGCTGGAGGGCCGGGTCGATGAGACCCCCTGGGGCCCAAGACTCGGCGTGCGGTGGTGGCGGTTCGGGGCCGGCGTGCTGCTGGGCCTGTCATGTGCGACGAAATGGTCCGGGTTGTACTTCGTGGCCGGGTTCGGGCTGATGACATTGGCGCTGGACGTGGCTGCGCGGCGCGCCTACCGGGTGCCGCGGCCATGGACGGGAGTCCTCCGTCGCGACACCGGCCCGGCCGTCTACGCCCTCGGGGTGATCCCGTTCTCGCTGTACCTGTTGTCCTACGCGCCGTGGTTCGCCTCCGAGACCGCGGTCAGCCGGTACGAGGCGGGTCAGTCGATCGGGGTGCGGGAGTCATGGTGGCAACCGCCCGACGCGATCCGCTCGCTGTGGCATTACACCTACAACGCGTTCCACTTCCACTCCGAGTTGACCAACGCCGCAGGCAACCACCACCCGTGGGAGTCCAAGCCGTGGACCTGGCCGATGTCACTGCGCCCGGTGCTCTACGCCATCGACAACGAGGGGGTTCCCGGCTGCGGACCGGCCTCGTGCGTCAAGGCGGTCATGCTGGTCGGCACTCCCGCGCTGTGGTGGGTGGCGGTGCCGGTTCTGGGCTACGCGCTGTGGCGTTCGGTGGTGCGCCGCGACTGGCGCTACTCGGTGGTGCTGGTGGGCTACTGCGCGGGCTGGCTGCCGTGGTTCGCCAATATCGACCGGCAGATGTACTTCTTCTACGCGGTGGTGATGGCACCGTTCCTGATGATGGCGATCGCGCTGGCGCTCGGTGACATCGCGCTGAAGCGTGGCGTCGGGTCGGAGCGGCGCACACTGGGAATCCTGGTCGCCTGTTGCTACCTGGCGCTGGTCATCACCAACTTCGCCTGGCTGTTCCCCATCCTCACGGGTATCCCGATCTCACCGGGGACCTGGAATCTGCAGATGTGGCTGCCGAGCTGGCGCTGACGCACCGTCACAGGGGATCGCGGGCTATCGGGCAGGACATACAGCGCGGGCCGCCGCGACCGGTACCCAGTTCGGAGGCCGCGATGGGCAGCACCTCGATCCCGGCGTCGCGCAACCGAGCATTGGTCTCGGTGTTTCGCTCGTAGGCGACGACCACGCCGGGGGCCAGCGCCAGAGTGTTGTTGCCGTCGTCCCACTGTTCGCGTTCGGCGGTCACCGGATCCTGACCGGTACTGATCACCCGCAATCGTTCGATTCCCATCGCAGCGGCGGCGGCCTCGACGAACGGCGCTTCACCGGAGATGGCGATGCCGTCGGGAAGACGGGTGAGACTGAACGCCGTCAGCGATTCCACGACGCCGGCGTACATCACCACTGCGTCGGCGTCCACCATGGTGCACACGGTGTCCAGGTGCATGGTGGCCCGCTCCTGAGCGATAGGCACCGCCAGCACGGTGTGCGCCAGATCGTCGTCGAACAGGCTGCGGGCCAGCGCCTCCGCTCCGGCGGGCGTGGTTCGCTCCCCCACCCCGACGGCCACCACGCCGGGAGCCAGCAGCAGCACGTCACCGCCCTCGACCGGTGCGGTGTGCGACTCGTAGGCCCGGCGCACCCCCCGGAACCGCGGATGGTGGGCGTAGATCAGGTCGGTCAGGGACGTCTCCCGCAGACGGGCCGGCAACGCCAGCGAGCTGATGGCAAACCGCGGGCCGATCCAGAACGACGAGTCGCGGGTGAACATCAGGTTGGGCAGCGGGTCGATGACGAAATCGTCGCCGCAATGCATCCGGCGTACCAATGAGGCCTCGGAGTCGGCGTGGGACGGTAACTCGGTGAACGTCATCCCGGTGACCAGAATGTGCGCCAGATCCGCCGGCGCCAGGGTGCGCAGGTAGGCCGTCAGCTCCCGGGCCAGGGGAATTCCCAGCCGCCTACTGTCAACAGCCGCAGCGATGCCCTGGATCCTGGCGGCTCCGCTTTCCAAGGCGGTGGCGAGGAGGTCACCGACGAGCAGCACTTCCACCCCGCGGGACCTGAGCAGCCCGGCGAAGGCGTCGTGCTCCTCCTGCGCCCGCGCCACCCACGGCAGGCCGTCGAAGAGCAGGGCGTCGTTGTTGCGCGGCGTCAGACGCCGTAACTCCAGCCCCGGTCGATGCAGGATCACCGTTCGCAGCCTGCCGACTTCGGAGTCTGCTCCCAGCACATCGGTCATGAAGAGCACCGTATCGCCCCAGCAGTCCGTCCAGCCTCATATCGAACGTCTGTGCGATATGCTGCCGGTGTGACCGTGGCTGTTCAGGGGTCGCTGTTCGACCACAGTGAGCGTCGCGAACTGGGCGCTGACGCCTGGATCGAGATGCGTTCGGCGTGGGTGGACGCTCCGGACGCGCTGTTTGCGGATTTGATGACGGCGGTGCCCTGGCGCGCCGAACGGCGAACGATGTACGACCGGGTGCTCGACGTTCCCCGACTGGTCAGCTTCTGCGATCTGGCCGCCGATCCGCCGCCGCACCCGGCCATCGCCCGACTGCGCCGCAGGCTCAACGACATCTATGCCGGGGAACTCGGCGAACCGTTCACCACCGTCGGGTTCTGCCTGTATCGCGACGGCTCCGACAGCGTCGCCTGGCACGGTGACCGGATCGGCCGCGGCGCGTCGGACGACACCATGGTGGCCGTGGTGAGCCTCGGCGCCACACGGGTGTTCGCGATGCGCCCACGCGGCGGCGGCACCTCGCTGCGGTTGCCGCAGAATCACGGCGATCTTCTCGTCATGGGCGGGTCCTGCCAGCGCACCTGGGAGCACGCAGTCCCCAAGACCGCTTCCCCGACCGGACCACGAATCAGCGTCCAGTTCCGGGTGCGCGGAGTGCGGTGAACGCAATCAGCTCCGCACCGCGTTCACCCCTGCGATCAGCAGGTCCCGCGCCCGCTGGACGTTGACCGGCGCCACCGGTTTGCCCGGCAGCACCAGGGGATTCGCTGAGACGATCACCTGGTAGTTATCGAAATGGGCGGAGAAGTTGTAGACCTCGCCGGTGCGCGGTTTGCCGTCGATCACGGTCTGCACCACCCGACGCACCCCGATCGTCCGGGCGCCCTCGATCGTCGGGACCTCGGAAACCTCCACGGTTCCGCGCGCAGCGCCCCCGGCGAAGGCCACCCGACGGCACTGCGGGCCCGGCTCGATCAACGGAACCGCCTCATTGGTCTCGACGGCGATGACGACGTAGCGGTTGCCCTCCCCCTCCGCCGAGACTGCGGCCATGTTGCCCTCGGTGCCGGGGGGAACCAGTTGCCCGGTCGCGAACTCGGCGCACGCCGGCGGGTCGAACCGTATGCCCTCGGGAAGTTTCTGGCCGGCCAGCACACGGGGGTCGATCCCCGTGGGTGCGACCTCGGTGACCGTGAACTGCGATCCGAAGCTGGCCTTGACTTCCGCGATCCGACCGATATCGGCGGTCGGTTCGGCGCCCTGGGAGCCGCACCCGGCGATCACCCCCGCACACAGCAGAGCCACGGTTGCGCGCATCGTCATCGCGGCCAATGTACTCGCGGCGCCACTGCGGGCAACGGATCAGCGGTTGAGCCGCCAGATGTCGCCGGACATCACCGTGGCGAACGCGCACCACGCCGGGTAGGGCGCCAAAGCGGCGCCGAGTTTGGGGTCGGCCGCGGCGGCCCGCCGAGTCAGGTCCACGCTGCTGGCCGCCAGTGCGCCCGCCGCGAGGGTGGCGACCCCGAGGCGGCGCTGCTTGAAGAAGACCCAACTCCACCCGCCGTTGAGCACCAGGTTGATGCCCAGCGCGGCAATGTAGGCGTTGGCCTCACCGTGTCGGCTGTCGGCGCGGAACCGGTCGATCGCTGCCGCTGACGTAGCGGCGATGTCGGCGTAGAGGGTTGTCCACGCAATCGGGAACACCGCGTTGGGCGGCACGTAGGACGGCTTGCGGATGGTGGTGTACCAGCCTCGGACACCCTCGCGGCTGGCGATTCCGCCAGCCACCGCGGCCGCGGCCGTCGCCAGTCCTGTTGCCACCAACGTCCTTCTCATACCCGATAACCTACCGCCGCCGCACATCGGATCACCACCATCACCACTCTCACCGCGCATCACCTCAACCAACCGCGCGCAGCACCTGCCGGGTGACGGCCCGGATCGCCTCGGCGGTTCCGGCCTCGATCCGCAGCCCTTCGGGTCCGGGAACCTCGAATTCCGTTGTGACCACTCCGGGTTCGTCGCGATCCCACTCGGGCTCGTAGCGGTCCAAGATGGCACGCATCGGATGGTTTTCGGCCAGCAGCCGGGCGGTGAAGCGGTGCACCCCACCGACCTGAGCGGCGATGATCAGGGCGTCCATCAACAAGCTGCCGATCCCGCGGCCCTGGTAGCCGTCAGCGACGATGAACGCGATCTCCGCCGATGCGGGGTCGGCGACATCGCGAACGAACCGCGCGTCGGCGATGACCGGGCCGTCGCCCCCGTCGACAAGCACCCACACGAAGTGGTCGACGTAGTCCACCTGGAACAGATAGTCCATCAGCGCTGGACTCGGTGCCCGAGTGGACATGAACCTGCGGTACAGGGTGTCGGCGGAAAACTCCACCGATGGATGACTGGCCCGATCGGTGTCCCCCGGCAGCACCGGCCGCAGCATCAACTCGGATCCGTCGGCAAGACTCACCTCGATGGGGGTGATGAACGCCGCCAATCGCTGCCGCACGGTACGTAGCAACCGTTCGCTGACGCCGGTCAGGTCGGCCATCGCAGCGAAGGCCTTCTCGTCGCCCAGATAGCCCGACAGCTCGGCCACCGCGGTAACCGTCGCCGTCCGTGGCCTATCCCGCAATAGCGCGATCTCACCGATGATGGCCCCGGCACCGACGTCGTTGAGAATCTCCTCGCCGTCGTCACCGAGGTGGCTGACTGTCGCGGTCCCCGACACGATCAGAATGAACGAGACCGCTGGATCGCCCTGGCGCATCAGCACCTGCCCGGGGGTCGCGTGCACCGGGTGCAGCCGGGCAGCCAGCCGCTGCAGTTGATCGGCCGAACAGTCGATGAAGATGTCCATCCCGGCCAGTCCTTCGGCGCGGGCCGCCACCAGGGCGGCATCGCCCGTCAGCACCGACTCCAGGCTGCCGTCATCACTGTCCGCGGTCATGGCCGTAAGCCTGCCCTAATAGGCGAGCTGACTCACTATTCCGGTGAAAACCCCGGGCAACGCGGCGGCCGCGGGCACGATCAGCGACCGCACCGGCGGGATGCCGCTGGCGTGCAGGAGGCCGGCGGTGAGCACCCGGTAACGGCGTGACATCCGCCGCCATTGCCGGTCGTAGTCCTGCGGCCGGTCGGCCAGCACACACCCGACCACCAGTTCGGCGGCACCGAAGGCGATGCCCAGACCCTCGCCGGTCAGCGCGTCGACGTAGCCTGCCGCGTCGCCGACCAGCATCACCCGCCCGCGGGCCCGGCCGGCCACCCGTTGGCGCAATGGCCCGGCTGCCCGGTCGGAGCCGTGGGGTTGGCCGGACAGTCGGGCAGCCAGGCCGGGAAACCGGGCGAGTTGGCCGTCGTACCCGCCCTGCTGGGAGGTGAGCACCGCCACCCCGACACATTCCTCCCCAACCGGTGTCACGTATGCCTCCGCCGCCTCCGCTCCCCCGGTGGCCCAGTGCACTTCGACCGTGTCGGTCCAGGGCGCGACCTGGTAATGCCGGCGTATCCCCCAACGCCGGCGGCCCCGGGACGGCTTGTCGAGGCCGAGAGACCGGCGGATCGGCGAGTGCAGACCGTCCGCCGCGGCGAGGTACCGGGCCCGCAGATCGCCGCACCGCACCGATTCCGCATCCTGGCGTATCGGCCCCACCTCGGCGCGGATGATCCGCGCACCGGCGGCCAGTGCCGCCTCGGTGAGCGCGGCGTGCAGTTCGGTACGCCGAACGCCCATGCCCGAACCGGTGCGGAAGTCCGCGCGCGCGAACCGGTGGCCATCGGTGTAGGTGATGCCGGCGAACGCTTTTCCTCGCACACCCACTCCGAGCGCCTCGAGGTGCCGAATCGTGTGGGGCATCAGGCCCTCGCCGCAGGCCTTGTCGATGGGACCGCGACGACGGTCGACAACCACCACCTGCAGGCCCGCCCGCGCGGCGTGGGCTGCGGTGGCCAGACCGGCCGGACCGCCGCCGGCGATGATCACGTCGATCACGCCAGCCTCGCCAGCGCGGCGTTCTCCACCCGGATGCGAGTGCTCAGCAGGACAGCGTTGAGGACGGTGAACACCAGCGCGGTCACCCAGGCGGTGTGCACCAGGGGTAGTGCGATACCTTCTGCGACCACCGCGACATAGTTGGGGTGCGTGAAGTACCGGTAAGGACCCGAGGTTACCCGCGGTGCCCCGGGTATCACCACCACCCGGGTGTTCCACTGGTGTCCCAGCGTGACGATGCACCACCACCGAAGTGCCTGGGCGGCAACGACGATCGCGAACAGGGTCCATCCCAGAAACGGGATGAACGGCCGGTCGAAGACGATGACCTCGGCAAGGCAACCCACCAGGAAGGCGGTGTGCAGCACAGCCATCGCCGGGTAGTGCCCGAACCCCACCTCATAACCGCCGTGGGCCCGACTCCACTCCAGGTTGCGTTTGGAGACAACGACTTCGGCACACCGCTCGACGACGACGGCACCGATCAGGGCCGAGTACCACATCACGGCCATTGCAGCAGAACCAGTTCCGAACAGAACCCCGGCCCCATCGCCATCATGACCCCCGGACCGGAAGGCGGGTGCTTGGCGATGGTGTCACGCAATACGTGCAGCACCGAGGACGACGACAGGTTGCCGACCTCGGCCAGCGACCGCCAGGTCAGCTCCAGGGCGTCCTCCCCCAGCCCCAGGGCGTCGACGATGGCCTCGATCACCTTCGGTCCGCCGGGATGGCTGACCCAGGTCCGGATGTCGTCGATCGCCAGGTCGTGGTCACCGAGGAATCCGGTGACGTCGCCGTGCAGGTAGCGACCGACCACCTCGGGAACGTCGGCGGACAGGACCAGTTTCAGCCCCTCGGCGCCGACGTCCCAGCCCATGGTCCGCAACGAGTCCGGATACAGGTGGCTGCGGGAGTCGCTGATTCTCGGCCCGCGCGCCCCTGTCCGCCGGGCCCGCTCGTCTCCCACCGCCACCACCGCCGCGGCGCCGTCGCCGAACAATGCCCCACCGACCAGACCGGGGATCTCAGCCTTGAGCGCGGGGAAACTCAGCGAACACAGCTCCACCGAGACCAGCACCGCGACATCATCGGGCGCGCCGCGCAGGTAGTCGTGCAGCCGGGCGACGCCGGCCGCCCCGGCCACGCAGCCCAGACCGAAGATCGGCACCCGTCGCACGTCGGGCCGCAGGCCCACCCGGGCCGCGATCCGGGCCTCCAGGGACGGCACGGCGATACCGGTGACTGTGGTCGACATGATCAGGTCGACGTCCTCGGGCCGCAACCCGGCTTCGTCGAGGGCGGCGGTCAGCGCAGCGCACCCGAGATCGACCGCATGGTCGATGAACAGGGTGTTGGCTTCGCCGAAGTCGTTCAGGTCTGGGTAGGCTTCGATCGGCAGGACGAGATGACGGTGGCCCACCTTGGCCGAGCGATGCAGGCTACGAACGATGTCCTCGTAGTCGGCGAACGCCGGTAATCTCAGGAACCCTTCGGTGATCTCGGCCTGGCTGTATCGGTTGGGGGGCAGTGCGCCCTGGACACCGACGATCGTGCTGGCGGGCCCGGCCGCTGACGCCTTGGATTCATTGGCCATTAATCCAGTATGCGCCGTTTCCGACGATGGGATCCGTCAACAGCAGGTGGCCGGCCCGAGCGTCAGGCACACGTCATACATGGGCCGGTCGCACAGGCTCAGCGGCGCCTGCGGGGCAGTGGAAGCCAGTACGGAACCTCGCGGGCGTAACGGTCGAAATCGGCCCCGTAGCTACGTCGGAAGCGGGCCTCCTTCCGGAGCGGCGCTGCCAGGCAGTACGCCGTCAGCGTCAGCGCAAGTACCAACTGGTCGGGGGTCCAGGTCGGCACGGTCCAGAGGGTCAGCGTGAAGGAGACATAGATCGGCTGCCGGGTCAGCCGGAACAGTCCCGTCACCGGCATCCGCGGATAGACGGGTCTGACGCCCCGGAACAGTGCCACCCAGCCCAGGCTGCCGGTCTGCAGCGCCAATCCCGCGTCGGCCATCGACTTGCCGAGCAGCAGCCACGATGCCGCATACAGCACGCTCATCCCGGCCAGTGCAGGTCCACTGGCCTGCCACCACACGGTCCCGGTCGGAGACCAGAACGCAAACAGTACGAACACTTGCAGTGAGGCGATCGTCACGTAGGTGGTGGTCGACAAGGTGCCGCCGAGGCCCGCCGGTGCAAGGCGGCCGAGCAGCGCCCTGCCGCGTGTGCTCAGCAGCAGGGAGTGAACAAGGGGAAACTGGATCAGCAAGGCGGCGTTGGCGATCCAGTTCCAGGGTTGAGCGACATTCCCGACCGAACGACTCATTCCGAAGTACATCGCCGCCATCATGGTGCCGACACCGAGCAGGAAACAGAGGTGACACACCACGCCATAGCACAACGCCACGATGGGTCGGTGCGCTGGCGGATGGGCACCAGCCCGTTGCGAAGTCGCGTTCACCGAACCCCCGCATCACCGGAGCGCCGCCGTTGCGGCCCTTGGGCGTAGCGTAGCCGCTATGGGACTGGGTCGACGGCTGCCGATGCTGCGGTGGTCGGTGCTACGAACCGGCGCCGGCATCCGCAAGTTCAACACCACCGGGCAGTTGGGCGACGGGCGCGAGGAAGCCGCCGCGGAGTTCGTTGAGACCCATGCCCGTCGGGGTGACATCGACGACGTTCTCAGCGTCATCGACCGTTTTGCGTACGAAAAATCGTTCCTGGTCAACGTCGGCGACGAAAAGGGCGTTCTCCTCGACGCTGCGGTGCGCCGATCGGACCCCCGACTCGCGCTCGAGCTGGGCACCTATTGCGGTTATGGCGCGCTTCGTATCGCCCGCGCGGCGCCGTCGACCCGCGTCGTCTCGGTGGAGTTGTCGGCCGCCAACGCCGATGTCGCCCGCCGGATCTGGGCGCACGCCGGGGCGGCGGACCGGATCACCTGTGTGGTGGGCACCATCGGCGATGGCGGACGCACCCTCGACCGCCTGACGGCTGAGCACGGGTTCGCTTCAGGTGCAGTCGATTTCCTGTTCATCGATCACGACAAGAACGCCTATCTCGCCGATCTGCGTGCGATCCTCGACCGCGGCTGGCTGCATCCCGGTTCCATCGTGGTGGCCGACAATGTCGGCTTCCCCGGTTCACCCAAATACCGGGCCTTCATGCGTGACCATCAGGGCCGAGATTGGCAGACCGTCGAACACCGAACACATGTGGAATATCAGACGCTGATCCCTGATCTCGTCCTCGAATCGGAGTATCTGGGCTGACGGTGCAGACCGCTCAGCCAGCCGATTTCGCCGGCCCGGATTCGTTGATACCCAACACCAGGTGCAGGCGCACCAGCGGTGCCGGAGCCCACCAGTTCCACCGGCCCATCGCGTGCATGAACACCGGGACGAGCACCAACCGCACCAGCGTGGCATCCATCAGGATCGCCAGTGTCAGACCCGTTCCGAACAACCGCATCAGCGCCACCTGGGCGGCGATCAGAGCGGCGAACGAGATCGCCATGATCAGCGCCGCGGCGGTGATGACCCGGCCGGTATGGGCCAGGCCGAGTGCCACGCTCTCGTCGTTGTCCGCCGAGGTCTGCGGCGAGGCCAGCCAGAATTCCCGGATCCGCGAGACCAGGAAGACCTCGTAATCCATCGACAGCCCGAATGCGACGCAGAACAACAGCACCGGCATGTTCGCCACCAGCGTGCCGGTGGCCGTCGTGCCCAGCGCGCCCAGATGTCCGTCCTGAAAGATCCACACCATCGCCCCGAAGGCAGCAGACAGCGACAGCATGTTCAGGACCAGCGCCTTGACCGGCAGCACCACGCTGCCGGTCAGCAGGAACAACAGCACCAGCATGATCCCGGCGATCAGGCTCAGCACCAACGGTAGCCGCGAGGTGATCGCCGCGACGCTGTCGCGATTGGTCTGGGCCAGACCACCAAATTCCACGTCCCGACCACCAGGGGTGGGCACCTCGTGCAACCGGGTGAGTTGGGTCTCCGAGGCGTCCGAGAACAGCGGCAGCGAGGTGCCGACGGTCAGCAGGGTGGCGCCGCCGGCGACACCGGTGGCGGCCAGGGGCGGCCCGGTCAGCCGGCCGCCGATGAACGTCCCAGTGGGTGCGGATACCGAGTTCACCTCCGGCACTTCGGATAACCCAGCCGCATATCGGTCGATCTCAGTCCGGTCCAGTCCGGCCGAGTCCGGGATGACGATCGGCACTTCGGAGTCGGAGTCGATGGCGAAGTCTGCACGCAGCATGTCACCGACCTGGTGCGCTGACGCCGATGGGGGCAGCACCCGGTCGTCGGGGAAGCCCGGCTTCACCCCGAAGAACGGCGCCCCCAGCAGTGCCAGTAGGGCGACCACGGCCAGGCCTATGGGCAGGGCCCGGCGCATCACGAATTTCGTTGACCGATACCAGAACTGCTGGTGCACCGGTTTCTGCTGCGGCTCTGGGCGGCCCAGCATCCTACGGATCGCCCGGCGCACGTCGAGACGTTCCAACCGGTCGCCGATCACCATGATCGCCGCAGGTGTGACGACGACGGCCGCCGCCGCGGCGAATGCGACGGTCGCCACCCCGGCGTAGGCGAAGGACCGCAGGAAGTTCATCGGGAACAGCACCAGCACCGCCATGCACAATGCGACGGTGACCGCCGAGAACAGCACGGTTCGCCCGGCGGTGCGCATGGTGGTGGCGATCGCTTGCTCCCGGGTGGAGCCCTCGGCGAGTTCATCGCGGTATCGGCTGACCATCAGCAGCGTGTAGTCGATGGCCAGCGCAAGGCCCATCGCGGTGGTCAGGTTCAGGGCGAATATCGACACCTCGGTGAACGAGGTGACGGCACGCAACACCGCCAGCGACCCCAGGATCGCCAGTACACCCACTCCGACCGGGAGTGCGGCGGCGAACAGTCCGCCGAATACCCAGATCAACACCAGGAAGCTGACCGGGACGACGATGGCTTCCAGGACCAGCAGGTCCCGTTTGGACTGTTCGGTGACCTGGAGGTTCACCATGGCGGTTCCGCCGGCCCGGACCTGCACACCGTTGCGGTCACCGATGATGGCGTCGGTGAGTTCCTTGGTGTAGGCCTGCTGGTGGCTCTCGTCGCCGACGATCCCGGTGACGATGAGACCGGACTTCTTGTCCACACTGAGCAGGGCGTCGGCGGCCGGGGCCGGGGTGGTCCAGGCTGAGGTGACGGCGGCGACCTTTCCGGACTTGTTGAGTTGGTCGAGGATTCCGGTGACGACCACCACCGTCCGGGGACTGTCGTAGCGGTCCGGGGCGGTGACGACGATGACCAGCGGAACGTCACCCTGACCGAACTTCTCGGTCAGCAGCCGGGCAGCCCGCGACGATTCCGCGGTCGGATCCTGAAAGCCGCTGGGAGACAGCCTGTCGGCCACCGGAACGCCGAAGATGCCGAGCAGCACCGCCAGCGCGGCCGCGACCATCAACACCTTTCCGGGTGCGGCGACCGCAAGCCGGGCGATACGTTCCAGCACGGTCGCTCCTCGTCTCGAGTGGTAGTGGCCGTCGGCATACCACGCTAACCCTGCGGGTGCCGCTTGGTGTGCATCGCCTGCCCGCACTGACTTGCCGCTTCGGCCAGGGTTGATAACTTGGCGGCGCCGTGTTTGCTGGACTCTAGCGGAGGGCTCGGGATGCCGAAGGCGATGAATGTCCACCCAGAGTTGCTCGCCGCCGCAGCCGCCGCGGCCGCCTCGCAGTCGCAGACCGTGCTGGCCATCCAGAACACGGCAGCTAGCACTGTTGATGCCGCACTTGACGGCTGGGTCGGCGGGTCACAGACGGCGCTGACGTCCACCGCCCGAAGGTGGGCCGAGTTGAGCGCGAGGCTGAATCTTCGCCTGTACCGGCACAGTGAGGCTTTGCGGATCGCCGGACTGACGTTCGCCGAAATGGACTCGGGGCACGCGCGCCGGTTCTCCGGGATCCGGCCCCCGGCACCGGCATGACTCTGGGCGTCGCCGACATCGACCGGTGGGATCCCGCCACCGTTCGCGACGTCGCCGCCGCGGCGGACAGTCGCGCCGAGGCGGCCGCCGAGACCGCCCTTGCCCTGGTCACACTGCCCGCTCTGGCACTGTGGGACGGTCTCGCCGCGGCGGCCGCGCACGCGTCGACGGCCGAGATCCGAACCGTCCTCGACGCCCACGCGGCCGAGGCCCGTGCGGTGGCACGCGCCGCAACCCGGGCCGCCGAGGCGATCGACGCGGTCAAGGCCGACCTTCGCCGACTCGACGACGACGCGCACCGCTGCCATCTCGCCATCGACCGCGACTCCGGAACGCTGGTACCGGAACCGGGAGGATCGGGCGGTGCACAGGCATTCGGCGCCGAGGGGGAACTGCTGGGCGCACGGCTCACCGCGATCGTCGAGCGCGCCAACAGCATCGACGCCGAACTCGCCCAGGCGATCACGCTGGCCGAACAATGGGCGCCACCACCCTCGCCCACCGCGCCCGCTGGAGCACCGGCATCGCTGCCGGCCGACGCCATCGCGCGATGGTGGGCGTCGCTGATCGACTCCGAACGGGCCTCGCTGATAGCCAACGACCCCGAGCGGTACGGCAATTACGACGGCGTCCCGATCGCCGACCGGGACGCCGCCAACCGGCTGGCGATGAGCAACGATCTGCGGCGGGTCACTGACGTGGCGGCCGAGCACCGGGTGGCGGTCGCCGAGGTGATCGCCGACCCGCTGCGCTACGGGCTGTCCCGCGCTCAGGTGACGCGGTACGGCAATGCGGTCCGGGTTCAGGAGGGCCTGACCCAGAACGCAGAACGCACCGGGGCGGAGACGCTGTTGTGGATCTACCGGCCTGATGCGTTCGGCGGCCAGGGCCGGGCCGCGGTCGCGATCGGCAACCCCGACACGGCCGATGACACCGCGGTCGTCGTACCCGGGACGTCCACCAGCGTCGCCGGCGGCTGGCTCATCGATCCCGACGCCGCTCAACTCCATCAGGAACTCGCCCGGATCGAACCCGACAGCGCCCACTCGGTCATCGCCTGGATGGGATTCGACGCCCCCGACACCATTGTCGACCCGCGGGTGACCCAGCCGGAACTCGCCCGTCAGGGCGGCGCCGCGCTGGCTGCCGACGTCAACGCGCTCAGCGCGACCCACGTCGGCGACGACCACCTCACCGTGATCGGGCACTCCTACGGGTCGACCACGGTGGCCGACGCCGCAGCGGGGTCCGGGATGCGGGCCGACGACATCGTGCTGGTCGGATCCCCGGGCACCGACCTGGCCCGCACCGCGGCCGATTTCCGGCTACCCGACGAGGGCCGGGTCTACGTCGGCTCCGCCTCGACCGACCCGGTCACGACGATCGCCGGGGTCAACGGGACGATGCCGGTCACCGGACAGCCCCTAATGGAGGTGGGGCTGGGCCCGGACCCTGCCGCAGACGGTTTCGGCTCCACCCGGTTCAAGGCCGAGGTGCCCGGCTGGACGTGGAAGTTGTGGACCGAGCACACCGGCTACTTCGAATCCGGCTCGGAATCGCTGTACAGCATCGCCGACATCACTTCCGGCAACGGCGAGTTGCTCCAGGACCACGGGATGACCGCACCGCACCGCGACAGCCTGCTGGGCTCGCTGTCGACAGCGCTGGGTCTGCCCAGTTGGAGCATCCCGCTCGCCGACCCCGAGTTGGGCCGACCGGCCACGTCCGGGCATCACCACCAGCCGATCCCCAGAAGCGGGCCGTGACCCCGACTTCCCTGCGCCCGAAGTTCATCCCGCCGCTACCTCATTACCGCGCGGTACCCACCCGCCGGTGAAATACTCGCACCCGACACGCAGGGCTGAATCACATCGGAGAAACACACACCATGGGCGATGCCACCACGACTCCGGCCAGCTCTTCGGCTGCACCTTCCGGGCACGCATGGCGCGAGGGTCGGCGTCCCGCCGAGGACGTCCGCACCGGGATGGATGCCGCCTCGCTGCGCCGGGCGATCGAGGATCACCTGCTGTACTCGCTGGGCCGGCCGGCCGCACTGCTCACCTCGCAGAACTACTACCACGCGTTGGCACTGACGGTGCGCGACCGGATGCAGAAGCGGTGGACCACCACCACCCAGACCTACCTGGACTTGAGCCGCAAGGTCGCGGTGTATCTGTCGGCGGAGTTCCTGATGGGGCCGCACCTGGGCAACAACCTGCTCAACCTGGGCATCGAGGACGAGGTCCGCACCGCGCTGTCCGAACTCGGGCAGGACTATGACGAGGTCTTGGCATGCGAGGAAGAACCGGGTCTGGGTAACGGCGGCCTGGGCCGACTGGCCGCCTGTTACCTCGACTCGCTGGCCACCCTGGAACGCCCGGCGGTGGGCTACGGCATCCGTTACGAGTTCGGCATCTTCGACCAGGAGATCCGAGACGGCTGGCAGGTGGAGAAGACCGACAACTGGCTCGACGAGGGCAACCCCTGGGAGATCGCCAAACCGGAGCTGAGCTACGTCGTCAACTGGGGTGGCCACACCGAGCCCTACACCGACGAGCGCGGCGGCTACCGGGTGCGGTGGGTCCCGCAGCGCCAGGTCAAGGGCATGTATTTCGGCACCCCGATCCAGGGCTACGGGGTCAACACCTGCAACACCTTGACCCTGTGGAGCGCACACGCCCTGCAGGCACTGGCCCTCGACGCATTCAACGCCGGCGATTACTACCGGGCTATGGAGGATCAGGTCCAGTCCGAGACCGTCACCAAGGTCCTCTACCCCAACGACGAACCCGAAGTCGGCAAACAACTGCGACTGCTGCAGCAGTTCTTCTTCGTGTCCTGTTCGCTGCAGGACATCCTGCATCTGCTGCGGGACTTCGCTCAGCTACCCGTTCAGGAACTGCCCAACCGGGTCGCCATCCAACTCAACGACACCCACCCCTCGATCGCGGTGGCCGAACTGATGCGGCTGCTGATCGACGAGCACGGACTGGACTGGGACGAGGCGTGGGGGATCACCGTCGCATCGTTGGCCTACACCAACCACACACTGCTGCCGGAGGCGTTGGAGACCTGGCCGCTGTCGATGTTCGCCCGGTTTCTGCCGCGGCACCTGGAGATCATCTACGAGATCAACCGCCGGTTCCTCGATGAGGTGCGCACGAAGTTCCCCGGCGACGACGCACGGGTGCGTCGGATGTCACTGATCGGCGAAGAGGGGCATCAGACGATCCGGATGGCGCATCTGGCCACCGTCGGCAGCCACGCCATCAACGGTGTCGCCGCGCTGCACTCGGAGTTGCTGAAGGAGACGGTCCTCAAGGACTTCTACGAGATGTGGCCGGAGCGGTTCTCGAACAAGACCAACGGCGTCACACCGCGGCGATTCGTCGCCTTGGCCAACCCCGGTCTGCGCGGACTCCTCGATGACACGGTCGGGGGGGACTGGCTGACCCACATGGACCGGCTTCGCGAACTCGAACCATTGGCCGACGATCCCGCATTGCAGCAGCGGTGGCGGGACGTCAAGCGCGCCAACAAGGCCCGACTGGCCGACTACGTCATGGCGCATACCGGAATCGAACTGAACCCGGACTGGATGTTCGACATCCAGGTGAAGCGGATCCATGAATACAAGCGCCAGCACCTCAACGCCCTGCACATCGCCACGTTGTATCACCGGCTCAAGCAGAACCCCGGATTGGACATCCCGCCACGGGCTTTCGTCTTCGGAGGCAAGGCCGCCCCGGGCTACACGATGGCCAAGTTGATGATCAAGCTGATCACCTCGATCGGCGCCACGGTGAACAACGACCCGGAGGTCAACGACAGGCTGCGGGTGGCGTTCATCCCGAACTTCAACGTACAGAACGGCCAGTTGATCTACCCGGCGGCCAACCTGTCCGAACAGATCTCGACCGCCGGCAAGG
>JAGQTS010000004.1:34170-36192 GCA_020438895.1 Mycobacterium sp. | reverse complement strand
ACATGAAGTTCATGATGAACGGGGCTCTGACCATCGGCACCCTGGATGGGGCGAACGTCGAGATGCGCGAGGAGGCCGGGCCGGAGAACTTCTTCCTGTTCGGGCTGACCGTCGACGAGGTCCACGAACTCAAGAGCCGCGGCTACCGTCCACGCGACTACATCGAGTCCAACTCCGAACTCGCCGCGGTACTGGGCTTGATCTCCAACGGGGCTTTCTCCCACGGTGATTCGGCTGTTTTCCAGCCGCTGGTCAACAACCTGACCGACCATGACTTCTTCTTGGTGCTGGCCGACTACGCCGACTACATCCGCAGTCAGGAGGAGGTCAGCGCCACGTGGCGGAATGTTCCGGCCTGGACCCGGATGTCGATCCTGAACACCGCGCGCAGCGGCAAGTTCTCCTCCGACCGCGCGATCGCCGAGTACTGCGAGGACATCTGGAACGTCGGTCCGGTCACGATCAAGGACTGAATGGGCTGACAACTGCGAGAGAATGCTGGTGGGGACATGACTGCAACGATCGGTACACCCTGGACGACCTCGACCGGGGCGCCGGTGAACGACGAGATGATCGCCCGCCTCGACGGCTGGTGGCGGGCGGCGAATTACCTCTCCGTCGGACAGATCTACCTGTTGGACAACCCACTGCTGCGCCGGCCACTGACCCGAGACGATGTCAAGCCGCGACTTCTCGGGCACTGGGGAACCACTCCGGGACTGAACTTCCTCTACGCCCATCTGAACCGGGTGATCGCCGAACGCCACCAGTCGACGATCTACCTCACCGGGCCCGGACACGGCGGGCCGGGCCTGGTGGCCAATGCCTACCTGGACGGCACCTACACCGAGTATTACCCGGATATCACCGAGGACACCGAGGGGCTGCGCCGGTTGTTCCGGCAGTTCTCCTTCCCCGGCGGCATCCCGTCGCATGTGGCGCCGGAGACCCCCGGCTCGATCCACGAGGGTGGTGAACTGGGCTACGCACTGTCACACGCCTACGGGGCGGCCTTCGACAACCCCGACCTGCTGGTCGTCGCGGTGGTGGGTGACGGCGAGGCCGAGACCGGGGCGCTGGCCACGAGTTGGCATTCCAACAAGTTCATCAACCCGGCCAAGGACGGGGTGGTGCTGCCGATCCTGCACCTCAACGGCTACAAGATCGCGAATCCGACGATCCTCGATCGCATCTCGCAGGACGAGTTGCGCAGTCTGATGATCGGCTACGGCCACAACCCGTACTTCTTCGAGGCGAAGGAGGATGAGGACCACGCAGAGGCGCACCGCCGGTTCGCCGCCCTGCTCGACGAGGTGCTCGACGAGATCGCCGCGATCAAGTCCTGTGCCGGGAACTCGAAGGACACCCACGAGGACGATCGCCCCCGCTGGCCGATGATCGTCTTCCGCCACCCCAAGGGCTGGACCGGACCGGCCTACATCGACGGCAAGAAGACCACCGGATCGTGGCGGGCACACCAGGTGCCGCTGGCCAGCGCCCGCGACACCCCGGAACACCTGCAGGTGTTGGCCGACTGGCTGGGCTCCTACCGCGTCGACGAATTGTTCGACGACGCGGGCGTGTTGCGCAGCGACCTGGCCGCTCTGGCTCCGCCGAGTACCCTTCGCATGAGCGACAACCCGCACGCCAACGGTGGGCTGCTACTCAAGGATCTGCGGCTGCCCGACTTTCGGGAGTACGGCGTCGACGTTCCCGCACCGGGCGCCACCGTCGCCGAGGCCACCCGGGTGCTCGGCCAATGGCTCACCGACGTCATCCGACTCAATCCCGACAACTTCCGGATCTTCGGGCCGGACGAGACCGCCTCCAATCGGCTGCAGAACGTCTTCGAGGTCACCGACAAGCAGTGGGCCGCAGAGCTTTTCGGCCCCGAGGTCGACGAGCATCTGGCCCGGGCCGGCCGGGTGGTGGAAATGCTCTCCGAGCATCAATGCCAGGGCTGGCTGGAGGGTTACCTGCTGACCGGTCGGCATGGACTGTTCAACTGCTACGAGGCCTTCA
>JAGQTS010000004.1:0-34144 GCA_020438895.1 Mycobacterium sp. | reverse complement strand
CCAGCACGCCAAATGGTTGAAGGTCACCAATGAGATTCCCTGGCGCCGCCCGGTCGGGAGCCTGAATTACCTACTGTCCAGCCATGTCTGGCGTCAGGACCACAACGGGTTCAGCCACCAGGATCCGGGCTTCATCGACCATGTGGTCAATAAGAGCGCCGAGGTGGTGCGGGTCTACCTGCCCCCGGACGCCAACACCCTGCTGTCCACCTACGACCACTGCCTGCGGTCGCGCCAGTACGTCAACGTCGTCGTCGCCGGTAAGCAACCACACCCCAACTTTCTGACCATGGACCAAGCCGTCGCGCACTGCACCCGCGGACTGGGGATCTGGGAGTGGGCCGGCACCGAGGTACCGGGCACCGAACCCGACGTCGTGCTGGCGGCCGCCGGCGACGTTCCCACGTTGGAGGCCCTGGCCGCGGCGGACCTACTGCGCCAGCACATACCCGACCTCAAGGTCCGGTTCGTCAACGTCGTCGACCTGATGCGCCTGCAGGACGAGTCCGAGCACCCACACGGGCTGTCCAACCGCGAGTTCGACATGATCTTCACCCCGGACCGGCCGGTGATCTTCGCCTACCACGGTTACCCGTGGCTGATCCACCGTCTGGCCTACCGGCGCAACAACGACGAACGCATCCACGTGCGCGGGTACAAGGAGGAGGGCACCACCACCACGCCGTTCGACATGGTGATGCTCAACGACCTCGACCGCTACCACCTGGTCATTGACGTCATCGATCGGGTGCCCGGTCTAGGGTCGCGCTACGCCACACTGCGTCAGCACATGGTGGACAAGCGCATCGACGCCCGCGAATACACCCGCGAGCACGGCGACGACATCCCGGAAGTACGCGATTGGGTGTGGCCGGGCGCGCGTGGTGCGCAAACCGCGTCCTCCATCGCCGCGACCCTGGCTACCGGCGGCGACAACGAATAGTCGACGAACAGCAGCTAAGGAGCGTTCGTCAGGATCGGCGGTGGCGGCGCGAAACGCCCGCCCGCTCAAGTGGTGAGCACCGCCCACCGGCACTAACATCCGGGTATCGCCGCCGCGGAAGACGGCCGGCGCAACCGCCGAGGTGGACATGGCACAGCCAATGGGCGACACACGCGAGGTGCACACACGGCCAGTCGCTGACTACACCCCGGCGCTGCGGTTCCGGACCATCCATGGATACCGGCGAGCCTTCCGAATCGCAGGATCCGGTCCGGCGTTGCTGCTGATCCACGGGATCGGCGATAACTCCACCACATGGACCTCCGTCCACAGCAAGCTTGCCGAGCGCTACACCGTCATCGCCCCGGACCTGCTCGGACACGGCCTGTCCGACAAGCCGCGCGCGGACTACTCCGTGGCGGCCTACGCCAACGGGATGCGTGACCTGCTCAGTGTCCTCGACGTGGACAAGGTGACCGTGATCGGGCACTCGCTGGGCGGCGGGGTGGCGATGCAGTTCGCCTACCAGTTCCCGCAGATGCTGGAACGGCTCATCCTGATCGGGGCCGGCGGGGTGACCCGGGATGTGAACATCGCCCTGCGGTTCGCATCGCTGCCGATCGGCGGCGAGGCACTGGCCCTGCTGCGGCTACCACTGGTGATGCCGGTGCTGCACGCGGCGGGCCGGATACTGGGTGGGGCGCTCGGCTCCAGCGGTACCGCCGGGGACATCAACAACGCGCTGCGCATCCTGACCGATCTGCCCGAGCCGACGGCGTCGGCGGCATTCACCCGGACGCTACGGGCAGTGGTGGACTGGCGCGGACAGGTAGTCACCATGCTCGATCGGTGTTATTTGACCGAATCGGTTCCGGTGCAACTTATTTGGGGAGATCGGGACGCAGTGATACCGGTCAGCCATGCACACATGGCGCACGCCGCCATGCCGGGCTCCCGACTGGAGATCTTCGAAGGCTCCGGGCATTTTCCGTTCCATGACGACCCGGATCGGTTCGTCACCCTGGTGCGGCGCTTCATCGACGGCACCGAAGCCTCCGACTACGACCACGCCCGGTTGCGCGACCTGCTGCTCAAGGGCAGTACCGAGGCGACGATGTCCGGGCCGCGGGCGGCCCGGGTCGCGGTTCTCGACGCCTTGGAGAACGACGAGCGCAGCGCCACCTGAGCCCGGCGGGTCAGTTGCCGACGAGAACGTACTCCTCGCCGCCGGTGGCGTAACCACCGCCGACGGTGGTGATGTGGACGTGGTCGTAGTGTCCGTATCCCGATCCGCTCGGGCCGGCCGTCGTGTAGTACGTGCCACGCCAGATGACGTCCTGCACACCGAGTTCTGCGGCATTGCGCAGCGCAAAGTCGCGAATCGAATCACCCAGGGCGATTCCCTCGGAGCTGCCGTGGTTGGGGATCATCACGTCGATGGCCCTTCCGGAGGGGTGCCACGGCTTGGCGTCCGGGCGCACGCCGACGATATCGTTCACCGCCGGGAACAGCGCGTTGACGCTGCGTTTGGCCAGTACGGTCTTGACCTGCAGACCCTGCTCGGAGCCGACTCCGGGGCCCAGCACCCGAGCCTCCGGCGGTAGCCCAGCCGGCGGCTCGGCGGGCATGACAATGGTGTCGGGACTGGGCGGATTCGCGAAAGAGGGTGAAGCCACCACCACGGAGGCGGAGATCACTACCGGTGCCGCAAAGGCGAGGATTGATCCGCGGGTCGATCGGATGCAAAACATCACGGAAACATAACGAAAAGGTCTCGGACACGCCAACGTGAGCGAGGGTCCTGTGCTGGTGGGACTTCTCACACCCTCGAATCGTGGGGCTTGACCTGCGGTTACGGTCAGAGAAACGGCCGGTTTCCGAACCGATCGAGGTGCACCACCTCGCCGATCGGACGGCGTTCGGTGGGTCCGTAACGGCCCTTCGCCCAGCCGATCGGGATGATGCACACGGGCGTGACGTTGCGCGGCAGTCCGAGAATCTTCCGCACGGAGGGCACCCACCAGATCGGTAACGTCTGCAACGAGGCCCCCAGGCCGACCGCCCGGCAGCCCAGCAGCAGATTCTGGACCGCCGGATACACCGATCCGTAAAACGAGGCCACCGCGATCTGCGGCCGCCCGGTAGGCCGGTGTTTGAGACCCCGGCGGTAGCACGGGATCACCAGCACCGGCAGCTCCTCGAAATGCTCGGCCTGCCACTGCCCCGGGGCGATGGCACGGCGTTGCTTGTCGTCGTTGCGCGCCTGGCGTTCGACGATCGGGTTGAACAATCGGTACAACCGTCGATACACCTTGGCCAGCTTGGCCTTCTGCGCGGGATCCTCCACCACCAGGTAGTGCCAGTCCTGGGTGTTGGAACTCGTCGGGGCCTTCAGCGACAGTTCCAGCAGTGGCAACAGGACCTCGTGGGACACCGGCTGGAGGTGCAGTCGGCGCACCGCACGCTGGGTGCGCATCGCCTCCTCCATCGGCATTCCGAGGCGGGCCAAGGCCTCAACCGGTTCCGGAGGCGTGAAGGGAGCGGGTTGCGCGGAATCGGTCACTCACCGATGGTAGGTCCGATCGGGCGCTGTTCCGCCGTGCTCCGGGTTTTCGTTGGCTTGGGTCAGGCCCGCAGCGTCGACATGCCGCCGTCGAGTCCGAGTACTTGACCAGTGATCCAGCCACTGTCGGGACCGAGCAGGAAGCGGGCGAGTGCGGCGGCGTCGTGGGTGGTACCGACCCGCTTGAGCGGGTAGCGAGCGCCCATCGCCTCGCGCTTCTCCAGCGAGGACAACATGCGCTCGACCAGCGGTGTGTCGACGAGCGCCGGGGCGATCGCGTTGACCCTGATCTTGGGTGCCCATTCCGCGGCCAGGGAGCGGACCAGACCCTCTACGGCCCCTTTGGCCGCGGCGACCGAGGAGTGCATCGGCATCCCCTGACCGACCGCGACGGTACTGAACAACACGACGCTGGCGGGTTCGCCGTCCGTTCCTGTTAGCTTCGCCTGACAGGCCTTCAGGAAGCGCACCGCCCCAAGCAGATTCACTTCCCAGTCGCGGCGAAAATCCTCGACACTGAGCGCGCGGAAGCTCTTGAGGTTCACCGTTCCCGGGCAATACACCGCACCGTGAAGGGACTCCGGCGGGTCAGGGAGCGGGCCCGGGTCGGTGACATCGCAGGGACGATGAACCACGTCGTTGATGCCAAGCCCGTCGGCGGACCGGGACCAGACCTCGACCCGGTTGCCCTGCTGGGTAAGCATGTCGACGAGTTCCCGGCCGATACCGCGACTGCCGCCGGCGACGAGGTAGGTGCTCATGATGGCGATGATAGGGACGGCGAGTCGTTCCGGTCAGTAGTGCCAATGGTTGGACGTGGATCGTCTTACTCTCGTCATCTACTTGCTTCTTGTTGCTTCGTGCGTCGCCCTGCCACCTCGACATGCCGGTGAGCCCCCACATCTCATCCGGCGCTTCCGCGGGCCGACGTGACAGACGGGTGCACGCTCACGGGGTAGCCGTACCGAAGCGCATCAACAGAAAAGGCCGGTGTCAGCACAGTCGCCACCGTGGCAGTGGCGTCGGCGATGCCGAGCGGGTCTCCGTACCCGCTCGGAGACCATGTGTATACGGCACCCCGCCACACCAGGTGGAAGTCGTCGGGACCGAATGCGATGAAGACCCCGTCGGGTAGATCCGAAAGGGAACTGGCCGTTCGGGTCGCCCGTCGAGACGCGCTCAGTTGCGTATCGAGATCTGACGGGTTGGGGATCGGATGCACGCTCCCGGCGTTCGCTGCCGCGATATAGGCGCGATAGGCCGTGCGTCGGCACTCGCCGCACGGCCGGTGACCGGCGGCGAGAGCGACGGCTTCATCGAGGAAGAACAGTTGCGTGTACTTGTTGGGGTGCATCACCTTTTGCTTTCGCCCCTTGAACTCAAGCTGGCAGATCAGCCACGTCTTGCCCCGCGACTGCCGGACGATCCGCTTGTTCACGTCGTGCAGGATGCCGCGATTCCCCAGGAAGGTGCGCCGAGCGCTGGTCGCGACAATCCGACCATCAGGGCGAACACGATTCTGCAGTGGCATAGCGCGACCGTAACTACGGCGTCTGACATTTCCGGCTGCTCCGGACTGCCCATCGGTGAGCTCCACGGCGCTCCGATAGGGCGCATCCGTGTCGGTGCAGACAACTACAATCAAACACATGTTCGATTTGCTGCCATCGGTCGATGAGGCCGCCGACGAGGCCCAGCTCATCGAGGCTATCGCCCATCTCGAGCGGCTCAAGGCGGCGGCCGCCGCCCGACAGGCTCGGTTGACGGCGGCGTTCGACAAGGCCAGACGAGCCGCCGAGGCCTCAGCGGGCGTCCCGGCCGCTCAACGCGGGCGCGGGATCAGCACCGAAGTGGCCCTGGCTCGCCGTGACTCGCCGACCCGCGGCGGGCGCCATGTGGGCTTCGCCAAGGCCCTGGTCAACGAGATGCCGCACACCCTTGCCGCGCTCGAAGCCGGCGTCCTGTCCGAATGGCGGGCCACCCTGGTGGTGCGCGAGTCCTCCTGTCTGGATGTCGAGGACCGGCGACGCCTCGATGCCGAGTTGTGCTCGGACAGCACAGCACTGGAAGGCCTCGGTGACCGGGCACTGGCCGCTTCAGCGAAAGCGATCGCCTACCGACTCGATCCCCGCGCGGTCGTGGATCGAGCGACCAAGGCCAGCGCCGATCGCACCGTCACCATCAGTCCGGCTCCCGACACGATGACATATCTGACGGCACTGCTGCCGGTGGCGCAGGGGGTTTCGGTGTACGCCGCTCTCAAACGCGCGGCCGACAGTTGTGGCGACGGCCGATCCCGCGGCCACGTCATGGCCGACACACTGATCGAGAGGGTCACCGGCCGCAGCGCCGACCAACCCGTGCCGGTTGCGGTCAACCTGGTGATCTCCGATCAGGCGCTGATCGGTGTCGAGAGCAGCGCCGCGGTGATCGCCGGATACGGATCCGTCCCGGCAGCGGTGGCCCAGCACCTCATCCGCGAGGCGTTGTCTGACAATAATGCCCGGGCCACCCTGCGCCGGTTGTATGCCAATCCATCCAGCGGTGCGCTGGTCGCGCTGGAATCGCGATCGCGGCTGTTCCCCCAGGGGTTGGCCGACTTCATCGGACTGCGCGACCAACGCTGCCGAACGCCCTACTGCGACGCCCCAATCCGCCATCGCGACCATGCCATCCCGCACCGCCGCGGCGGTGGCACCTCCGCCGACAACGGGCTGGGGTTGTGTGAAAGGTGCAACTATGTCAAAGAGGCCCCCGGCTGGCAGGTGACCACCGAAGCCGACGTTGGTCAACGCCACACCGCAGAATTCATCACTCCAACAGGCGCGCACCACCACTCGACCGCTCCCCCGATACCTGGCACGCCACGGTCACCGATGACCACCGTCGAGGTATGGCTCAACCGGGAGTTGGTGCGGACCTTTGCCGCGTGAATGCCCGACACCACTCGTTCAGTTGTGGCCAATCTGATGTGCGTCGCGGTAGCGGGCTTCGGCGTCTTCAAGTTCGCCTTCCGTCACGACGTCGACGACGTCCGGGCCCAGCGGGTCAACCGGATCCCTGATGGTGACCGCGCCGGTCTTCTCGTGCACCTCGCAGGTATCGATGGGGATCGTGCGCACTGCCACCAGGCCCGCCAGGGTGGCCGACACGTCGTGTCTCAATTCCTCGTGACCGGTGAGTTCGGTGGCCAATTGCTCCGGCGCCGAGACGTGCATCAACCGCGGGGTGGTAGCCAGGTCGTAACGGAACGCGCGGACCATTGCGATACAGGCCGCCACCATGACCAGGGAAAACGGCAAGGCGGTAGCTATCGACGCCGTCTGCAGAGCCGTCAGGGACCCCGCGCCACCGGCGAGCAGCAGCACCGCGGCCGTGACACCCTCCAAGGTCGCCCAGTACACCCGCGTCGGTTTCGGCGGGTCTTCGTCACCACCCGAGGACAGGATGTCGACCACCAGGGATCCGGAATCTGACGAGGTCACGAAGAAGAACACGATCACCGCCACAGCAATCAGGCTCGTGATGAGGCCGAACGGGAGCCCGTCGAGCAGGCGGAACAGCGATGTGTTGATATCGACTGAACCGTCGACGAGCATGTTCCCCTCGTCGCGCTGGCGCAGGATCGCCGTCTCTCCGAACACGGTGAACCACAACGCACCGATCGCGGTGGGAACCAGCAGAACGGCGATAACGAATTCGCGGATGGTGCGACCGCGGGATATCCGGGCGATGAACATTCCCACGAACGGCGCCCAACTGATCCACCAGCCCCAGTAGAAAATCGTCCAGCTCCCCAGCCACGCCCCGTCGGTGAACGGGCCGGTACGCAGCGCGAGTGTCGGCAGCGCCTGAAGATAGCCACCCAGGTTCTGCACCCAGGCCTGCAGCAGGAACAGCGTGGGTCCGAGTAGCAGGACGAAGGCCACCAGAGCCCCGGCAAGCACCATATTGATGTTGGAAAGCCATTTGAGTCCCTTGCTGACTCCGCTGACCACCGACGCAATCGCAATGGCAGTGATGATGACGATCATCGCGACGGTCCACCAGTTGTCCATGGTGATCCAACCCAGATACTGCAGCCCCGCAGCGATTTGGGTGATTCCGAACCCGAGCGAGGTCGAGACGCCGAAGAGAGTGCCCACGACCGCTACGACGTCCACGGCGTGGCCGATGGGACCCTCGACGCGCTTTCTGCCGATGAGCGGCTCCAGCAACCAGCGCACCGACAGCGGCCGGCCGCGCCGGTAGGTCATATACGCGATGCCCAAACCCACCACGGCATAGATCGCCCAGGCGTGCAAGCCCCAGTGGAAGATGGTGATCGCCATCGCTTGGTTGGCGGCCGCGTCGGTCGACCCTTCGATACCCATCGACGCGGGCGGATTCACATAGTGAGTCAACGGCTCCGCCACGCCGTAGAACACCAAGCCGATACCCATGCCGGCGCTGAACAACATGGCCAGCCAGGCCCAGAAGCTGAACTCCGGCCGCTCGATATCGCGGCCGAGTCGGATGGTTCCCACCCTCGACACACCGCAGTAGAGCGCGAACAGCACAAAGCCCGTCGTCACCAGGACGTACCACCAGCCAACGGTGCCGGTAATTGCTCTATTGAGGTGAATGAATGCGTTCTCCGCCGTCGCCGAGTAGATCACCGAGAAGACGATCAGCCCGACGATCAGTAGGGATGCCGGGACGAACACCGGCTTATGGATGCTGCCCAGAGCAGTCTTCAGCAGACCGACCTGAGGTCGGGGGGTGGCCTGCTCACGCTCTTGCGTGGACACGAGTGCCTCCTCGTGGCTATCGACACATTCGGTTACGTGCGCCAGGTGGTTCTGGTCATGGGTGGGGGCTGTAGCCGCGGCTTACCCTACCCAGTCAGCTCCAACGCTGAGACAGGTTCGAAGGGTGTGGGTGCGATAGCCGGGACGCAGCAACAGCGAACACCCGGAACTGACGGTGATGACGTTAATCATGGTGAGTCGGGGCGGACTTCGACTGGGCGGACGCCCGATCGAAACCAGATGGAACGAACTCGTATCTGCCCGAACACTTTTCGGACACATGACGTCCCGACGTCTCGCACTGACCAAAGACGTTGCGATGCAACACACTTCGAGCCCATAGTGACGGGGTAAGCACACAGCACGCCGGGCGGGAGTGGGCCGCGGCGTTGTCAGACGGGACGCATCCGGATGGCCTTACCGGGCTGTCGGCCCCCGCTTCGCCGACCAAGAACGCCGGGGATCCCAACGGGAGGTGGTACGCAGGTCCAGGATCCGGCCTGCTGTCGGGCCGACACATGCCTACCGGAACAAACTCTGTGGAGCTAAGGGGAATCGAACCCCTGACCTTCTCGATGCGAACGAGACGCGCTACCAACTGCGCTATAGCCCCATGGACGGTCACAGGCTACCAGCACGCCCGTCGGCGCACCCACCCGCCAACCGGGTATTGCTACTGCCCGGCGGCCCGAGGCAGGTCGTAACGGCGGCTGTAACGCACCTCGTCGAGGTGCTCGAAGATCGGGTCCTCGTCGTCGATGTCCAACACCACCGCGCCGGGCCGGCGCAGCCGGGAGCCGACATCGTCGGAGTCCCGCCCACCTCGCCACTCGGCGGTCGTCTCGGCACCCTCGCCTTCCTCGCCCGGCACCCGGGTGCGTGCCATCCGCCGGAGCCGACGCCGCCGGACCTGCTCCTCGATGCGGGTCTGCCGGCGCAGGTAGGCCAGGTACAGGATCGTCACCGTCGCCGTCGCGCCACAGGCCCACCACAGGCCACTGCTGACGGTGAAGGACAGCACCGCAGTGAGCACCATCGTCGCAGCCAGGGCGGACAGCATCCGCGTCCGGAACCGGTACTTGCGGGCGCTGACGGCGGCCGCTGTGGCACTGGTCTCCATCCGGCGCCGCCGGCTCGAGTGCGGCGGCACGACGGTCGGGGATTCGCCGGGCTCCTCGGCAGCCTCCAAGCCTGACGTGTCGTCGACGTACTCGTACTCGTCGTCCGAGGTGGACGGCTCGGCGATCGCCTGCGCCGGCTCACGGTCGGCCTCCTCCTCAAACACGGCCTCAGCCGCGGCCCCCAAGTCCTCAGCGACGGCAGCCGGTTCGGGGACAAACGCCTGGACCGGAACCTCCTCAACGGGCGGATCGAACAGGCTCGCCTGAACCGCCCCGACAGGGAGCGCGCCGGAGTCCTCCTCCACCACGTCGACGTCGAGGTAGACCGGTTCGGTGTTGGCCTCCTCGGCCGGCGCCGTGGTGGATTCGCTCATCGTGGCGACGACCGTCACCGTGCGGGTGTGGCTGCGAACCCGCGCCTCCTGGACAGCCTCACGCACCGCTTCCTCGTAATCCTCGGTCTCGTGGTCGCCGTAGTCGCCGTCGAGATCAGAGCCGTCAGCGCTCCACAGCGGATCGTGCCGGTGCCCGGTGGCCGGGCCGGTGCGGCGGCGCAGTCGTGACCTCACCCCGCCGTTGAGCACCCGGGTGGCCAACGCGACATCGCTGGTGCGACGAACCGTGTCTCGTTTGTTGATGAGCATCGGGACCAACACGAAGAGCCAAAGCACCACGAGTGAGATCCAGAGCAATGACTGGGGGATGCTTGGCATGAGGCCTGCTCCTTTCCCGACCAGGCTAGGTCCGTGACGTCCGCAAACACTGGCGGCGCGCCGTGCCAATTACACACGTGTAATTCTCCGATTACAAGCACCAACAGTCACATTTGCAACATTGGTCACAAACGGCCGGGACTCAGCAGTGCTGCGCCAGCCCGTGCTGGACCAACCGGCCGACCACCGAACCACCAGTTTCCTCGACGGTCATCGCCACGAGCAGGTGATCGCGCCACGCCCCGTCGACGTCCAGGTAGCGTTTGAGCAGGCCTTCTTCCCGGAATCCGACTTTGCTGAGCACCCGTCTGCTGGCCGCGTTCTCCGGGCGCACCGTCGCCTCCACCCGGTGCAACATGACCGGTCCGAAGCAGTGATCCAGACCCAGGGCGAGCGCGCCGGTGGCCACCCCGCCACCGGTCACCTGTTTGGACACCCAGTACCCGATCCACGCCGACCGCAGCGCTCCATGTGTGACATTGCCGATGGTGAGCTGCCCGCGCAGCCGACCGTCGACGTCGATGACGTAGGGCAGCATCCGGCCCCGTCGGGCTTCGGCGCGCAGCCCCGAGACCATCGCCGGCCAAGACGAAAGCGAATGGCGCGCAGCCCATTCCATCTCGCTACTGGGTTCCCACGGTTCGAGTTCGGCCCGCTCGGCCAGCCGGATCCGGCTCCACTGGGCACCGTCGCGCAGCCGCGCAGGACGTAACCGGATCACACCCGCGGGCACCCGTAGCGGACCTACCGGGTCGGGCCAGCCGGGATGGGAGGCACCACCACCCCACAGATTCACGTCACCGTCCCAGCGTTCGCGGGCCTCAGCCGCGCTGCGCCAGGAAGGCGACGTCGACCAGTTCGCCGGCCTGCACCTCGGCGACATCGTCGGGCACGATCACCAGGCAGTTCGCCTCGGCCAGCGATGCCAGCAAGTGCGACGGCCCGTTGGCCGCCTCCCCGATGGCCTCCACCAGATAGTCCCCGGTGTCCTCGTCGCGCAGCAGTTGGCCGCGCAGGAAACCTGTCCGGCCGGCCACCGATGGAATCGGCGCCAGCGCCCGCGCCGGAACGACCCGACGCATCGACTGCCGTTTACCCAGGGACAGCCGGATCAACGGGCGGACCATCACCTCGAATACCACCAGCGCGCTGACCGGGTTCGCCGGCAACAGGAAAGTCGGCACCCCTTCGGAGCCCAGTTGGCCGAATCCCTGCACCGAACCCGGGTGCATGGCGATTCGGGTGACCTCCATCTTTCCGAAACTGGACAGCACCGTGCGCAGGTTCTCCGCCGCCGCCCCGCCGACCGGCCCGGAGATGACGATCACCTCACAGCGATTGAGTTGACCTTCCATCACCTCGCGCAGTTCTTTCGGGTCCGCACTGACGATCCCCAGCCGGTTGACCTCGGCCCCCGCATCGCGGGCCGCCGCGGCCAGCGCGTAGGAGTTCACGTCGTACACCTGCCCGTTGCCCGGGGTCCGCGAAATGTCGACGAGTTCCCCGCCGATGCTCAGCACCGCCACCCGCGGGCGTGGATGCACCAGCACGCGTTCTCGGCCCACCGCAGCCAGCAGACCGACTTGCGCCGCCCCGATGATCGCCCCGGCCCGCACCGCCACATCGCCGGGTTGGACGTCGTCCCCGGCCCGTCGGACGTAGGCGCCGGAGCGGACGCCACGCAGCACCCGAACCCGGGTCTCACTGCCATCGCTCCACCGCAACGGCAGCACCGCGTCGGCCAGGGTGGGCATCGGCGCACCGGTCTGCACCCGTGCCGCCTGCTTAGGTTGCAGCCGGCTGGGGGTCCGCGTGCCGGCCTCGATCACGCCCATGACCGGCAGCACCACATCGCCCTCACCGTCTCCGCTGAGGTCCACGCTGCGCACGGCGTACCCGTCGATGGCCGCCTGGTCGAAACCTGGCATGGGCTTCTCGGCGACGACATCCTCAGCGCACATCAGGCCCTGGGATTCGGCGATGGGGACGCGCACCGGCCTCGGGGCCACCGCGGCGGCCGCCACCCTGGCCTGCTGTTCCTCCACCGAACGCACAGTGCGCGCCTTTCTGCCCTCGGACCCCACGGAGCCCCGCCGCAGCAGGCTACCCGTCGGCCTTGTCGGCCAGACCCAGCCGCGTCACCAGCCACCGCCGCAGATCGGGGCCATAGTCGTCACGATCCAAGGCAAAGTCAACCGCAGCCTTGAGATAGCCGCCGGGATTTCCCAGGTCGTGTCGAGATCCGTGGTGGACGACCACGTGCACCGGGTGGCCCTCGGCGATCAGCATTGCAACGGCGTCGGTGAGTTGAATCTCCCCGCCCGCACCCCGCTCCACCCGCCGCAGAGCGTCGAAGATGGCACGGTCGAGAATGTAACGACCAGCGGCGGCGTAGAGCGACGGCGCCTTGCCGGGGGCCGGTTTTTCCACCATGCCCTTGACCTTCAGCACGTCGGGTCCGGCTCCGGGAACGGTTTCGACATCGAACGCCCCGTAGGCGCCGATCTCCTCGGCGGAGACCTCGATCGCGCACAACACCGTGCCGCCCCGTTCGGCGCGGACGTCCGCCATCTTGACCAGGACGCCGGTCGGCAGCACCAGGTCATCGGGCAGCAGCACAGCGACGGCGTCCTCATCCGGTGCCAGCACGGCCTCGACACATCCGACGGCGTGGCCCAGCCCGAGCGGCTGATCCTGGATCACCGACTCGACCTTGATCAGATCCGGGGCGCGGCGAACCTTCTCCAGCATGGCCTTCTTGCCGCGCGCCTCCAAGGTGCCCTCCAGCACCAGGTCCTCGACGAAATGGCCGACGACGCCGTCCTTTCCTTCGGCAGTCACAATCACCAGACGCTCAGCGCCGGCCTCGGCGGCCTCCGCGGCAACCAGTTCTATCCCGGGGGTGTCGACCACCGGCAGAAGCTCCTTGGGCACGGTCTTGGTCGCGGGCAGAAATCGGGTACCCAGACCAGCCGCCGGCACGATGGCGGTACGGGGAAACGGCACATACTGCCCCGAGATCCCAGACGTCGTCATCCGGGACACGATAGTCGGTGCGCAAGCTGCGTCGCTCAACAACCTCGGTGCTGTCCATGACACAGTGACAACCGTGACCGGCTCATCAAAAGCCCAGCGCAGAGCCGAATTGCTGGCCGCCCGTCGGGAGGTCCCCGAGTCCGTGCGCGAAGCCGAGGCGGCCAGCCTCTGCGCACACCTCGCGGAGGCGACCGCCGGGGCCCGCACTGTGTGCGCCTACCTGCCGGTCGGCACGGAACCCGGCTCTCCGGCGATGGTCGACCTACTACAGGAACTATGCGATGAGGTGTTGCTGCCGGTGGTGCGGTCCGGCACCCATGCAGCACTGCTCTGGGGGCGCTATGTTGCCGGCGCCCTGGTAACCGGTCGATTCGGCCTGCGTGAACCCGCCGGACCGTGGCTCCCCGCGGACAGCGTGGCCCGCGCCGCCGTCGTCCTGGTCCCGGCGCTGGCAGTAGACCGCAGCGGCGTCAGGTTGGGGCGCGGCGGGGGCTTCTACGACAGGACCCTGACGCTGTGCCGGCCTGGCGCCCGGCTGGTGGCCGTGGTCCGCGATTGCGAGGTTATCGACGCGGTCCCCGCCGAAGCCCACGACGTCCGTATGACACACGCACTGACCCCGGATGCCGGTCTCATCGTGCTGGGCGAATCCCCGGGCCGCGGAACTGGCACTTGACACGGTAGAGTGCTAAGAGCCGAGTCTTCCGGAGGTTTCCTGTGCCGACCTACAGCTACGCATGCACCGCATGCGACAACAAGTTCGACGCCGTGCAGGCATTCACCGACGACGCGCTGACCACCTGCCCGCAGTGCGAGGGCCGACTTCGCAAGCTGTTCAACTCGGTCGGGGTGGTGTTCAAAGGCAGCGGCTTTTACCGCACCGACAGCCGGGAGTCTCAGAAGAGTGCCTCCTCGGGGTCGGGGGGATCAGGGTCGACGGCGGGGTCGGAGAAGGCGGCTCCCGCTGCCAAATCCTCGGATTCCGGCGGGTCCTCAGACTCGGGTGGGTCCGGATCCGCGACGTCGAATGCCTCCGGGTCCAGCAGCACACCGACCGCGGCCGCCAGCACCAGCTGACCCGTTATCCACAGCCCGTGCGGCCGACGAGGTCCGTGCGGCAATTGGCGGCGTTAGCCTGCCGTCATGGGCGAGTCGCTGAATCCCACTCTGCGGGAACGTATTTCCAGGGCTGTCAGGCCCGATTTCGGGCGAACCCTGCTGGCCCGCCGCTTGGCCGCCGGAGCCCTGCTTCTGCTCGCGGCAGCGATGGCACTGCGCCCAGATCCGGCCGGGACCTACGCCGACGCCGCAGTTGCGGCATCAGATCTGCGCCCCGGGGTGACCCTGCGGTCCGAGGATGTTCGCCTGCAGAGGTACCCGGTGGCGACGCTGCCCGATGGTGCAGTCACCGATGTCGACCACCTGGCCGGCGCGACCGTGGCCGGACCGGTTCGCCGCGGCGAGGTGCTGACCGACGCCCGGGTGCTCGGCCCCAGATTGGCCGGACTCGCCGTGGGCCCGGACGCGCGGGTCGTTCCGCTCCGACTTTCCGACACTGCCGTGCTGGACGTCATCCGGTCCGGCGATGTCGTCGACGTCCTCGGGGCCGTGGAGTCCGACCCCGGGGCGCAACCGCGGGTCCTGGCGGTCGGCGCCGTCGTCGTCCTCGTCTCCAACGAGAGCACCCGTCCCGGAGATCCCACCAACCGCATCGTTCTGGTGGCCCTGCCGCGGGCCGCAGCCACCACTGTGGCCGGTGCGGGCCTGATGCAGTCGGTTGCGCTGACCATTCACTGACGGCACACCCGCACCAGCGCGCACGGCCTCAACCGGCAAACAGCCTGCGTTAGGCTTTCCACGCCCATACGGGCCCGTCAGCAAAGAAAGGCGTCACAAGGTGTTGAAAGGTTTCCGGGATTTCCTCGCCAAGGGGAACATCATTGATCTGTCGGTCGCCGTCGTCATCGGCACGGCGTTCACCGGTTTGGTCACCAAGTTCACCGACAGCATCATCACCCCGTTGATCAACCGCATCGGCGCCGGGAAGGACTCCGACTATGGCATCCTCCGGATCGGCATCGGCGGAGGTCAGAGTATCGACCTGAACATCTTGCTGTCTGCGTTCATCAACTTCGCGCTGATCGCGGCGGTCGTGTACTTCCTGATCGTGGTTCCCTACGGCCGGATCCGTAAGATCCAGGACGCCGAAGAGTCTGCCGACGACAAGCAGATCAAGCTGCTGACCGAGATCCGCGACTCCCTACGGGACAAGTAGCCGTCTACTTCATGTCCCAGGGGGCGCCGTAGGTGGTGACGCTGTCACCGGCCTTGGAGATCAGCCGGGCGAACGGACGCAACAACACCCCGCCGGCCGCGCCGGTCACCGTGCCGTGGGCATTGGCCACCGCCACCGACCCGTTGGGGCCCTCCACATCCACCGAGAACGTCGCCACCTCCTGAATACCCGGGCCGTTACCCAGATCCGAGGAGATCGACACACCCGGGAACAGGTTCGGGGTGATCACCGAACCAATCGGATCGAACGCCAACGGCGACAGACTGGCATCGTCGAGCAGGATGTTCGGCGTGGTGTAGGAGAAGTTGATCCCCACCCCCAACGACCACGGGAACCCGACCTGATACCCCAACTCCAACGTCCCGGCGAACTCATCAGCACCCGGACCCACCACCGCATAGGTCGCCTTACCCGAGTGGAACCACTCCCGGGTCAACCGGTTACGGTCCAACGGGAACACCCCATCGAGCATGGTGTCCCACTGCTGAATCGTCATCGTCCGGCCACCACCGTCGACCAGACTCATCTGATCATCCAACGCCGCCAGCGCATGTGGTGCAGACACAAGACTGCCGAGGACCAACCCGGTTGCCACCACCAGCCGTGCGGCGAGTGGGGTCTTTCTCATTTTCCGTCACCCTCCACGTCAATGATTCTCTGCTGCAAATGGATTCCGCATCCGATGCGGCAGTAGCCCGAGGTTCCAGTCACCATCCCGTACCCACGTGCGAAGTCGCTCGGCATCAAGTCGGTTCCGGATGGGGCCTACGACGCGTGCACATCCGTCAGGCGCTCGGTCGACGGAACAAGGCTGAAGAGCCGCAAGCGAACCGAAGGTAGTCCTCCCGGCGCAGATCGCGGCGCCCATGAGGCAAGGAACCGATACCAGAACGCCATGGCGGCAGAGCCGTACGGCACTTCCTAGCGCATCGAGGATGCCCTCAGGAGCGGTGCCATCCGGCGTCTGCCGACACCCCGTGCACACCACCAATGTGAAGGGTCGCTGGGTGTGGTTGTGCGTTCCGGTACCAATCATCTTCTACCGGGTTGAGGTGCTTGAGATGGATACGGTAGAAGCGCCATCTCTCGCGCATTCTTGATAGCGGTGGCGATATGGCGCTGTTCCTGAACGGAGTCCAGTGACGCTACGAGAACGGATTTTCCCTCGATCAGAAATGAAGGTCCGCAGCGTGGACGTGTCCTTGTAATCCACCGCTCGAACGTCCTGAGCAGTGATACGCGCACGCTTCCGCCTTCCCGGAACCGGCTCGGCGTGACGTTTGCGCGGCTTGCCGGCCCTCACCAGCTCGACTTTCGGACTCCGGGAAGCTCACCTCTGTGCGCAAGCTCCCGCACTCGGACCCTCGATAGGCCGAATTTTCGCAGATGGCCACGGGGTCGACCGTCGACGGCGTCCCGATTTCTCACGCGAACTGCGCTCGCGTCGCGCGGCTGCCGAGCCAATTCCCGCTGGGCCATTGCCTGTTCTTGCGCCGTGCTGGATGGGGACTTGATGATCCTCTTCAGTTCACAACGACGCTCCGCGTACTTCTCGACCACAGCCATCCGCTTGTCGTTTTTCTCGATCTTGGACTTCTTGGCCATCAACGCTCTTCCCTGAACTCGACATGCCGACGTACCACCGGATCGTATTTCCGCAATACGATCCGGTCGGGGTCGTTTCGTCTGTTCTTCTTCGTCACGTAGGTGTACCCGGTTCCGGCAGTCGATCGGATCTTGATCACCGGACGAATGTCGTTTCGCGCCATCAGATCTTCTGTCCAGCACGATGACAGCGAGCCACCACTGATTCGATTCCTCCACGGTCGATGACCGTGACGCTCTGTGCATTTAATGTCGGCCGGGTTCGCCGTTGAGATTGCGACACCTTGTTCCCGAAACCTCGAGAACGCCCTGTGATTTGACAATGCGCGGACACCGCTCCACCTCCTGACCGCCTGCTCTGGGACGCGCCTTCGACAGCGCGCCCCCGGCACTGTACGCTCAAACTCAGCTTGTTGGCAATGACAATCGTTTTCAAAGGGGCTGGATTGCGTACTCCGGTGGTGATAGTGGCGGGCCAGGGCGACACTGACGAGGTCGTCACCGGTCTGCTCCAGCAGGATGGAACACTCGTGGTGCGCCATCGGTTCGATGGGCAGGTCGTTCAGCGCAGCGTGACCCGAGACGATGTCACTCTGGAGTCTGTACTTGAGTTGTGCCACGGTTGTGTCTCCTGCACCATCCGCAACGACTTGCTGAAACTGCTTCGCCAGATGCACCGGTGGAAGGACGTCAGGAGAATCGTCGTCCATCTCGCCCCCTGGTTGGAACCCGAACCCATCTGCTGGGCGATCAACCACGTCCAGGTGCTGCTCGGACCCGGATTCATTGACGGCCCCGCCGCCCGCGACGTGGAGATCGCGGCGGTGATCACCTGCCTGGACTCCTCGCGGTGGCTGGAACAGTCCTTGGGCGACGAACTACTGGGAGACGGACGCACGGTGGCCCAGGTAGCGGTGGGGCAGGCAGAGTTTGCTGACATCCTGGTCGCGGAAGAAACCGAGCCAACGACCCGCGCAGTGCTGCGCCGCCTATCCCCGCGCGCGATCATCTCCCACGCCGGCGATGTCGGCTCAGCGCTGGATTCGCTGAGGCCCGGCGCGCGACGCGGCCGGAGTGACGATCCCCTCGGCCCACTCTTGGAGGGCGAGCCACCACTCGACCCGGATAACGAGGTCGGAGTCGTCGTCTACGAAGCCTCCCGACCCTTTCATCCGGAACGGCTTCACGACGCCATTGATGTGCTGCTCTCCGGGGTGGTGCGTGCCCGGGGACGAATCTGGTTGGCCAGCAATTCGACCCGAGTGATGTGTCTTGAGTCTGCAGGCGGGGGACTCAGGGTCAGTTCGGGCGGAAAGTGGCTGTCGGCCATGACCGAGTCCGAACTTCTCCGCGCCGACCAACAACGTCGCGCTTTGGCAGGGTTGATCTGGGACGCGCACCACGGGGACCGGCACACCTCGATCGTCGCCGTGGTGTGCGGCGCACGCGCCGACGAACTGCGGAGTGCGCTGGACGGCGCACTGCTGACTGACTCCGAGATGGCTGATTCCCTCCTATGGGATGCCTACGCCGATCCGTTCGGCGACTGGCACAGCGAGCCATGTCGGGAATCGAGCCAGGCTGAATTGTCAGCGCCGAACGCCAACCACGGAGAAGACCAATGAAACATGGCATACATCCCGACTATCGCCCGGTGGTGTTCAAGGACGCGACGACCGGCGAATGGTTCCTGACGCGCTCGACCGCATCTCCTCAACAGACAATCAGCGTCGAGACCGAGAGCGGCGTGAGGACCTATCCATTGGTGGTCGTCGAGGTCAGTTCCGCTTCTCATCCCTTCTGGACAGGTGAACGACGCATAGTTGACGCTGCCGGGCAGGTGGAGAAGTTCCATCGTCGGTACGGACGCTCATCGTCCCGGACGTCAGACGCGCAGCAGCACCTCTAGATCACGGCGTCACTCAGATGATTCGGAGTCCCGTATCGGTGCGCCGTGATGGACACGGCCTGCTCATGCAGGAAGGTGAGTAACTCCACCCGGCCGGAGGCCACCACATCCGATCCGTAAACCGCGAGGTCCGGGGAGCCACCAACTGCCTGAGTTGTCGCAGAAAGGCTCGTCCCGATCAGACGGACGCGCGCCGGGCCGGCCAGGGCCAGGCGGGCGACACGAACAGTCCAGGCTTCCCCGTCCTCCACCGCGACAACGACATTGGCCGCGCGCAGCACTCTGACGAGGGGATTGGGCAGTTCGATAGCCGTGGACACTGTGAGCGGAGCACCCGCGAGGAGTCCCGCCGCGGTGACGCGGGCGAGTTCGGCCACACCGTGCCCGGAGGTCGCGTCGTCGTAACGGATGACAACCGGCACCGGCCGGTACCGAAATACGTTGCGCTCGGCGAACAATCCGGATACGTCCTTGGCGACGCCGAACTCCTCGGCCCACAGACGGGCGTCGTCACCCAACGCCCCGGCGAGCCAGTCACGGTGCTCATCTCCGTCCATCGCTTCGAGGATCCGTGCCGGCACTCCGGTGACGGCACCGGCAGCGGGCGGCAACGGGTCGTCCCGCCATGAACCCATTCCGACCAGATAATTCGGGCCGCCTGCCTTGGTACCCGCGCCCACTGCGGATTTCTTCCAGCCGCCGAACGGTTGGCGCCGCACGATCGCTCCGGTAATCCCTCGGTTGACGTAGAGGTTGCCGGCGTGAATGTGCTCGAGCCAGTATCCGATTTCTTCGGAGTTCAAGGAGTGCAGACCGGAGGTGAGCCCGTAGTCGACCTCGTTGACGATCTCCACGGCCTCCTGCAACGACTCCGCGGTCATGATGCCGAGGATCGGACCGAAGTACTCGGTGCGGTGGTACTCGGAGCCAGGCCGCACGCCCTGCCGCACCCCGGGGCTCCACAGCTTGCCCGAGTCGTCGAGCCGTTGTGGGGTCAGCAGCCAGGACTCCCCGTCGCCGAGCGTGGTGAGCCCACGAAGAAGTTTGCCCTCGGCCGGGGAGATCAGCGGTCCCATCTGACTGCTCAGGTCCCACGGATAGCCAACCCGCAGGGAGCGCACGGCATCGATCAGCTGACCTCGAAATCGTGGCGAGTCCGCCACGCTGCCGACCAACACCACCAGGGAGGCGGCGGAACACTTCTGGCCGGCATGGCCGAACGCCGACTGCGCAACGTCTCTGGCGGCGAGGTCCAGATCGGCGGACGGGGTGACGATGACGGCGTTCTTGCCGGAGGTCTCGGCCAGCAGGGGCAGATCGGACCGGAATGACCGGAACAGCTGCGCCGTCTCGTACGCACCGGTGAGGATCAGCCGATCGACGTTCGGGTGGGCGATCAGGGCGGGGCCCAGGTCACGCTCACTCACCTGAATGTAGGCGAGTAACTCGGGCGGAACCCCCGCCTCCCACAGCGCCTCGACCATGACCGCCCCGGAACGCCTGGCCTCGGCGGCGGGTTTGATCACCACCGCCGAGCCCGCGGCCAGCGCGGCAAGAGTGGACCCGGCGGGGATCGCGACCGGGAAGTTCCACGGCGGCGTGACCACAGTCAGGTTCGGCGGCACGAACTGCGCTCCGCGGACGTTCTCGAGCTCTCTTCCGAGTTCGGCGTAGTAGTGGGCGAAGTCGATCGCCTCAGAGACCTCCGGGTCGCCCTGGTCGAGGGTCTTGCCACACTCGGCGCCCATCACCTCCAGCAGTTCAGCCCGCTTCTTCTCGAGAACGTCTCCGGCGCGGTGCAGGATCGCCGCCCTGGCGTCGGCTCCGCGTCCCTGCCACGCGGCGGCAGCGTCGAGGGCGGTGGCCATGATCTGATCCAGTTCAGCCTGCGAGTCGATCCAGCCGGCCGCCGCGGTCGCCTCGCCGAGATTCGAGCCGCGCATTCTCGCCGCAATCTGTGCACCCCACTCGCGGTTTCCCGCCAGGTCCGGGTCGGTGTCGGGGCAGTTGGCGAAAACTTCGGCCGGGGCCGGTTTCTGGGCGAGGCGGCGGTCCTGAATCCGGTGCGGTGCCGGCACCTCGTCGGTCAGGGCAGCCAGCGAATCCAGGAAACGTTGTTTCTCCCGGTTGAAGAGGACTCCGTCGTGTTCCAGGTCCTTTTCCAACTCGAAGACCGCGGACATGAAGTTCTCCTGGGACGCTCCCTCCTCGAGGCGGCGGATCAGATAGGCGATCGCCACGTCGAATTCCGCCGGATGAACCACCGGGGTGTAGAGCAGGAGCGAACCCACATCCCTGCGCACCACCTCGGCCTGGCCCGCGGCCATACCCAACAACATCTCGAACTCGATACCCGCGGTGACCGAGCGCGCTTGTGCCAGCAGCCAGGCGAGTGCCACGTCGAACAGGTTGTGTCCCGCCACCCCGATCCGGACGTTGACGATCCGGTCGGGGTGCATCGCGTAGTCGAGCACCGCTTTGTAGGACGTGTCGGTTTCCCGCTTGGTGTGCCAGGTAGCCAATGGCCAGCCGTGCAGATCGGCGTCCACCAACTCCATCGGCAGGTTTGCGCCCTTGACCACACGCACCTTGATCGGGGCGCCGCCGGCGGCGACGCGGGCAGCGGCCCACTCCTGCAGTCGGATCATCGCCGACAACGCGTCGGGCAGATAGGCCTGGAGCACGATCCCGGCTTCGAGCGCGCGGAACTCAGGGCGGCTGAGAAGGCGGGTGAATACTGCGATGGTCAGCTCAAGGTCCTTGTACTCCTCCATGTCCAGGTTGATGAACTTGCGAACGGGAGCGGCGGAGACGGCCTGGCGATACAGCGGGGCGAGTCGTTCGGCGATATGGTTGACGGCGTCGTCGAACGCCCAATGATTATGCGGGGCAACGGTAGACGAGACCTTGATCGATACGTAGTCCACATCGTCGCGAGCAAGCAGTTCGGCTGTTCCCGCCAAACGGCGTGCGGCTTCGCTCTCGCCCAGGATCGCCTCGCCGAGCAAGTTGACGTTGAGGTTGACTCCCTCTTTCTTGATCTTTGCGATGGACTTGCCCAGCTTCGCCTCACTGGCGTCGACGATGAGGTGGCTGACCATCCTGCGAAGTACTTTGCGTGCCACGGGGATGACGACGCTGGGTAGCACCGTGGCGAGCATGCCGCCGAATGTCACCGCCGAGCGCATGTACCAAGGCAGGAATGCCGGGGTTTTCGCGGCGAGTCCCCGCAGGTTCGCCGCGGCGACGCGATGGTCCTCGGGCCGGATCACTCCGTCAACGAAACCAACGGTGAATTCCAGACCGTTGGGATCCTTGAGAACACCGGCCAACTGCTCCGCCGACCAGTCGACAGGCACCTTCGCGGCTTCGGCCAGCCAGTGCCGGACCAGATCGACAGCCTCATCGGCCAGGTCCTGCGGGCGGACATCGCTCATGGCGCTCCTCGTGACTCAGGCGGATGTCTGGGCTTATCGGTCCGGTTGGTGCTAAGCCATAACGAAGTCTTCCGAAAATAGCCGCGCGAGATGTGAAAATAACGGGACTCGCCCCGCCCAGGGAAAGAAACGCGATGACTGATCGAACGTTCCAACTGATCGCGATCGGCCTGTACTTCGCCGCCATGCTCGCCATCGGGTACTACGCCTACCGGCAAACCTCGGATCTCGAGGATTACATGCTCGGCGGGCGAAAGCTGCGGCCCGGTGTCGCCGCGCTGTCCGCCGGCGCCTCAGACATGTCCGGCTGGCTCTTGATGGGCCTGCCCGGCGCCATCTTCGTCACCGGTCTGAGCAAGGCGTGGATTGTCATCGGTCTGGTCATCGGCGCGTATTGCAATTGGAAGTACGTCGCCCCGCGGCTGCGTACCTATACCGAGGTTGCGAACAACTCCATCACTGTGCCGAGTTTTTTCGAGAACCGCCTCAAGGACACGTCGCGTTTTCTTCGGGTCATCGCCGGGGTCATCATTCTGATGTTCTTCACGTTCTATGTGTCCTCCAGCATGGTCGCCGGCGGGGTGTTCTTCGAGTCCTCGTTCGGCTCGCCCTACCTCCTCGGAATGCTGCTCGTCGCGGGCATCACCTTGGCGTACACCCTCTTCGGCGGCTTTCTCGGCGCGTCACTGACCGACGTCGCCCAAGGCCTGTTGATGTTTGCCGCACTGGTCACGGTACCCATCGTCACGATCATCTCGATGGGCGGATTCGGCGACTCGTTCTCCTCCGTCGCCGCCGCCGACGCAGCGCACAATGCTCTCAATCCCGGTGCCGAATTGCACCGCACCTCACTGTTCTTCGGCGGAAGCCTGATGGCGATCATCTCCGCGGCGGCCTGGGGCCTGGGCTACTTCGGACAACCCCACATCCTTGTCCGGTTCATGGCGTTGCGCTCGTCAGCCGACGCGAAGGCCGGCCGCCATATCGGCATCAGCTGGATGGTTCTCAGCGCCGTGGGAGCGATCGTCACAGGACTGATCGGAGTCGGTTACTTCTTCAGGTCCGGCGAGACCCTCCCCAACGCCGAGACGGTTTTTCTGCGGCTGTCGCAGATCGTGTTCCATCCGCTGGTTGCCGGGTTCGTGCTCGCGGCCGTCCTGGCCGCCGTCATGTCCACCATCTCCTCGCAACTGATCGTCTGCTCATCAGCCCTGGTCGAAGACATCTACAAGGTCTTCGGCAAGGAGCAAACCCCGCAGCGGTACGTCATTCTCGGCAGGATGTGCGTTCTCGGAGTCGCCCTTGTCGCCGGTCTCCTGGCGATCCACCCCAGCGGTACCATCCTCGACCTCGTCGGCTTCGCCTGGGCCGGCTTCGGCGCTGCCTTCGGGCCGGTCATCCTGCTATCTCTGTACTGGCCGAGGCTTACGGCAAAAGGTGCGATGGCGGGCATGCTCGCCGGCGCCGTCGTCGTGGGGATCTGGGGCAAGACCCCCGCGCTCAGCAGCGTCGTGTACGAAATCATCCCCGGTTTCGCCGCAGGGATGCTCGCGGCCGTCGTCGTCTCGCTGCTGACACAGATGAGCAGTGACAGCACCGACGGCGCCCTGATCCGCGAGGAGTTCGCCGCGATGCGAGTCGGCTCGATTCCGCGATAATCTCCGCGGCTTCACTCGTTGGTCGGCGGACTCAGATGGTGCGTTTCAGCCCGACGTGGGCAGAGTGGTACCCGAGACGGCAGTAGAAGGCCCGGGCCCGTTCACGAGCCCCGTCCGTGGTCACCTGTGCCAACTGTGCCCCGTGGGCCCGGCCGTAATCATGCGCCCACTCAATCAGTGCGGTACCTAAACCTTGTGCCCGTTCGGCTTTGGCGACCCGTAATCCCTCGATCTGCAGCCGAACGGCGCCGCCACGGGACAATCCCGGGATGATCGTCAATTGCACTGTCGCCACGACAAGATCGGAGTCATCCAGGACGACTGCGAGGTAGTTGGATCGGTTACGAACGACGATGTCGTAGGCCTCTTCGTACCGTTCGAGTCCGGCGCCTTCGCGATCATGGGCGAACTCGTCGTCGGAGAGCAACTCGGCGATCGCCTCCACGTGTTCGCGCGTCGCCCGTTGAACACGGAATGTCCGGCCTGCTGCATGTAACAGCCCTCCGACCGAGGACTGCGCCATTGCCTGCAGACGCGCCACCAGGAGATCAAGCCACTCACCCACATTCGCTCGCGCCTCCGCGGTATCTGGGTAGCGGCATCTCAGGTGTAGGCCGGACTTGTCCTGAATGAACCAGAGCATGACGCCGTCGGTGTGGATCCGCGCGCTCACATACTGAGCGTCAAGCCCGACGGAGTCGATCCGCACCGGAAGCTTGCGTTGGTCCAGCCAGGAAATCGCGAACATACCGGGCGCCACCGGCATTCCACCCCACGGAGCCAGAACGTCCGCCAATGGCCAGGATCCAAGCTGCACCGCTTCTTTGACCGCGGCGGCCGCGATGTTCGGCTCGGGGACCGCCGACTCCAGGACCGAATTGGTGATGAACCAGCCGACGGAGTCGTGCCACTTGTCCTCGTATCGGCTGTGTACCGGAAAGACTGCGCGCAGCGGCGCTTTCGCCAGTTCGCGGGTCACCGCAGTCATAGCGACGACGGCGAGAGCCAGTGTCGAGACGCCCTCGTTGCGTGCCTGTGCTGCGAACGCGGCACCATCGTCGACGTCGAAGACGTCACGCACCTCAACGCGTTCCGGATGCGATCCGGGTTCACCCAACGGCAGCGGGAACCGCGGCATCACCCCACCGCTGTCGTTGATAATCTGCGCCCATCGTGCCCGCACGCGTTCGGGCGCCGGGGGACGCTCCAGAAGTGCGTTGGTATGGACGACAAAAGCGGGGGGCTGCTGCATGGACGGGGTCCGTCCGAGCCTCTGGTCAGCCAGCGCCGACAACAGGTCGCGAGCAATCACGAGCATCGACCACATGTCGACATGAGCGTGGTCGGCTGCGATGACGACGGTCAATCCGGCGGCCGTCTCCAACACGCAGAGTCGGTGGGAGGGGCGCTGATAGGACGAACACCTCGCATTCAGAACGACGCGCAGCGCATCGTTGACCTCCTGTCCCGTCGCGACTTCATGCTCGATCCACCGTCCGGGTTGAATATCGATCTCATACAGCTGAGGCTCGCCCTCCGGCCCGGACGTGAATGCCGTTCGCAGGGTGCCGTGACGGGCGATCACGGCTAGCCACGCATCGGCCAGGGACTGGCGACTGATGCCGGCCGGCAATCGAATGGACAGGGCCATCCAAGAACCGGGACGCGCACCCGCACCGACGTGGAGGCGCTGGTCGAAGGACACCGGAAGCTGCTGGCCGAGCTCGGACACCGACACGTCGTAGCCCCACAGGCGTCCGAAGGGGAGCCGCAGGTGCGTCACATTGGTCAGCCGCATGGCGGAACCATAACCTCCCAGATAGCCTGAGTGCTCGGTCAGCGCGGTCGGCTCAGGGAGAGCTGCCGGTTCGTGAAAAGAGTTGCGTGATGTCCACTTTCGAGGTCCCGGGAGCAGAGCTTGCGGTTGAACTCAGCGATGAAGGTGGCCACCCGGTGGTTCAACTGCACGGGCTGACCTCCAGCCGGGCGCGCGATCGGCAGCTCAATCTCGACCTCGGGAGGGGACTCAGCGGGACCAGATTGCTGCGGTACGACGCCCGCGGCCACGGCAAGTCGACCGGACGCAAAGTCCCCCAGGACTACCGGTGGGACTGCCTTGCCACCGATCTCCTGCGACTGCTCGACAGGTGGTTTCCCGGCGAACGGGTCCATGGAGTCGGCCCATCCATGGGCGCTGCGACGCTGCTGCACGCTGCTGCACGCGAGCCGGACCGCTTCGTCGGTCTCACATTGATGGTGCCGGCCACGGCCTGGCACACCCGGCCCACGCAGGCAGCGAACTATCGGGTTGCCGCCGAGACCATCGAAACCCGGGGAGTCGGGGCATTCATCGCCTCGACGCGTACGGCGACTCCCCCACCAGCAACAGTGGGCGCGCCCGAAACAGTTCCCGACGTCGCCGACGCGCTACTGCCATCACTGTTTCGCGGTGCGGCCGACAGCGACCTTCCCGATCCTGAGGCTCTCACCCGAATCGATGCGCCCACGACGATCCTGGCCTGGACCGGCGATCCGGCGCATCCGCTGTCAACCGCGGAATCACTTGCCGCACTCCTGCCACGGTCGACGCTCACCGTGGCGCACACCCCGGCACATGTCGAGACCTGGCCGCAGATCCTCAGTCGGGATGTCGCGCGCAGAGCCTGATACCGAGACGTCCCGCGACCGGATCCGCCTGAACGGTTGCGAAACGAAATACGGCGAGGCTGGCCGCTATGACGAGCGCGGCCAGCGCGATCACCCCGGCGACGGTGAACTGAGTCATGGTCGCGCCGAGCATCGCGCCCGCCAACATCGTCGCGATAACGCCGTAGCGCAACTTCCTGCGATCGCCGCGACCTCCGGCGAGGCGGCTGTCCATACCGATGCTGACGATGGTCCCAGTCAACACCGTGGTGCTGAGTTCCTGAATCGCAAACCGCCTCGCCGTCACGCTCTGCGCTCCGAAGCTCACCGCTAACCCGGCGATGAGAATGAGCTTGCCGTCGTCGTGATAGTTCACCACGCCGATACCCGCGAGTGCCGAGAGCACCGTCAGCAAGAGGACCTCAGTGCCCAGCGCGGTGGTGAGCCACAACCGCACCCGACTTTCGAGGTGCCGGGCAAAGCGCCCACCGATGATCGTGCCGAGGATGAAACTGACGAATGCGACCACCGCAGCCGTCATGTCGATTCCGGAGTGCGGCACGAACCAAAAGCCCAGAAAGATTATGTTGCCGGTCATGTTGGCCACGAAGACGTGCCCGAGCGCCAAGAGACTGATCGCGTCGACCAGACCTGTGGCAAATGTCAACAGCAACAGCGCGACGACGGTCATCTTCTGAGACACCAGCGAGACGGCGACCATCGACTCAGTATTGTCCAGGAAAGGACCATCTCGAGGTTTGCCCGACGGTTCGCCGCAATTTCGCGTGCGTCCGCGGTATGGCGGGTAAATCCGTGGAAAGCGCTGAGGGGTGGCCGTTCTCTGATTGGGATGTGTTGGGCCAGCCGGTGTCGTCGGGTGGGCGGGCTTTCCAGGGCCGGCGTGCTTTCCGCCATCACGACGAGGGTGGGGCCCGAGGAGGAACGAGTACCCGACGACGAGGGGGCGGCGAGCTTTCCTTCTGTGAATTCACGCCGCGGCCGCGCGACGGCGACGGCGACGGCGACCCTCTGAACCATTACCGGCGGACACTCTTAGCGGGACCAGGCGGACTTTCAAGCCGAGTGCGCTTATCAGGTGATCTCCCCCGGCCTGCTGCAGCTTGGAGGTGGACCCACCCGCACCCTTCTCGTTGATGCGTAACGAATAGGGCACCCTCGCTTGTACGGCGCCAGCGTTACTCCGCCGTTTTATTCGTTGGTGTAAACCTCATCTCCCTCAACGCCTTGGACCGCTTCCAGATCAAGAACCTCGGATCTCGTGACATCTGGTGCGGACCGTACTTCTGGTTGAAGATCTCTATCTGCTTCCAGGTCAACTCGTAAGGTTGGGGTTCACGCATCAGGGTGACCGACTGAAGGTGCTCCACCAGAGAACCGGGTACGAGCATCGGTTCGACTCCTATGCCCTTGAGTTGCTCGATGACCACATCGTCAGAACACCAAAAGCTGACACCCTCATCGAAACCACCGATCTCCTGCCAGATCTTGCGTCGAATCATGAAGCACCAACCAGAGAGGTGAACGCCGGTGCGGGTGCCGGTGGTATTCGCATGGATGCCCGCCTGACGCAGATCCTGCGGGCATTTCGGTGATACCACCGGGTGGTCAGCAGCCAGCAATGCACCAAGCCAACCGTCATGAAAGACAAGGTCGTTCGTGGCGACGAGGATCCATTCCGCAGACCCCAACGATGCGCCCCTGTTGAGGAACCGGTTGAAGTGGAACTCACCCGGCATATGCACCGTGGTGTCGGCGCCGCGATAGGTGATGTCGGGCTGCTGTTCGATCACCACCACGGTGACGGGCAGATCATCGGCCCCGTTGACGCACGTTTCAACGGCCCGTTGTGTCATCAACCGAAGGTCGTCGTCGATCGCCTTGGACAGCATGACCACGTCGACGACCGGTTCCTGCGGACCCCTCGGGCTTCCGGGCATCGTTCACCCCGTTCGGGAAATTACGTCCTCCGTCGGGTGACGGCGGCGGCAGCATCGAAGTACCCGAGCTCCCTACCGAAACCGACCTGCGGTCTTCACAGACTACAGTCGCCCGCTGGGAAATCCTGTTCCACCTGGTTGCCCGTCAGGACTGGTCCGAGCCGACGCTCACTCTGTAGGTTGATCGGAACTTCTGGCTGATGAGTGAGTGTGCCGCAGCGCGGAACGCTGAATAGCAACGAAGGGAGCAGCACGGTGCGCGGTCCGATCGCCGGCGATCAGGTGCTGGTCATCATCGGTGCCGCGAAATGCGGAACCACGTCGTTGTTCAGATATCTCAGCCAGCACCCAGCGGTGTGCCCCAGCGCGCCGAAGGAGCCCGCCTATTTCACCGACTACCGGCACCGGCTCGCGCAGGTTGATCGTTATGAGCAAAACTGGCCGGATTTCGACCCGGCCGTTCACCGGTTCGCGCTTGAAGGTTCCACCGCCTACACAGCGTGGCCCGAGGGTATCAGCGCCCCGGCTCGCATGCGTGCATACGGGGTGCGACCGCGGTTGATCTACCTGGTTCGGGACCCGATCGAGCGCATCGAGTCGCAGGTCAACTTCCTCCTTACCTTCAGTCGCAAGCGGATTTCCTTCCAGGACTCCCACCCCGTCGATATCTCCCGGTACGCCGCGCAACTCGATCCGTACGTCGAGACGTTCGGCCGTGAGGCTATCCGGGTGGTGGAGTTCGCTCACCTGCGAACGGACCCCGGGAAAGTGTGCGCGGGGCTCTTCGATTGGCTGGGCCTCGAGCCTTACACCATCGCCGATTTCAGCCCGGCCAATGAGACGGCCAAGATGGTGAGGAGCCATCTCGACCGCGCGCTCGCCGCCAGCGACATGATGTGGCGGGCCTGGATGGCGCTGCCATCGATCGTCCGTCGGGTAGGGAGGAGGGTGGCATTGAAACTGGCCCCTTACCACCACACGCAGGTTCGGCTGTCACCGGAACGAACCTGGGAGATCCGGAGGATTCTGCACGAGGACGTCAGCCGACTCGCCCGGGAGTGGGGCGTCAACGTGTCCGACTGGGGCTTCGATGAGCCAGTAGCGCGGCGATCGAGCTGATTCGGGCTTAGAATTCAGAATCATGCTCGGTGACCAAATTGTCCACGAGACGATCGATGGCGAAACTGTCGTGATCAACCTGGAAAGCGGCAGCTACTACTCCCTGGAAGGCTCGGGTGCCGACCTCTGGTCACGGCTCCTCGCCGGGGAATCCCTGATTGACTCCGCCGCGGCACTGGCTGCCCAGCACGATGGTGATGCTGCGGCCATCGGCGCTGCGATCGCCGACTTTCACAGGGAACTCTTCGATCAGGGTCTGATCACCACCCAGCCACCGAACGCCTCAACCGTCGAAGGTGACCTGGGCTCGTTCGAGGTCCCCCAACTGCACGTCTACAACGATCTGCGTACGCATCTGCTTGCTGACCCGGTCCACGATGTCGTGCACGGGGCGGGTTGGCCGGCGGTGTACCCGGACCGGTGATCTGCCCGGCCCCCCTTGCGCCCGGCGCTCACGCATACCGCGAGCTGGTTGTCGAGGCGGCGTTGCAGGCGACTAAGTCCTCCGAATGCCTGGTCATGCGGATTGCAGATGTCGATCTCGAACTCGCCGTCGAGGACGCCGACGTGGGAGCCGCCCTACTACCGGCCCTGCGGCACCACATCCATGCCGCCGCAATCCCTACCGGCGCAGCGCACGGCGATGGGCATGACACCGACACCACCAGGCTGGTCGTGTGGAGTGCGCCGATGGAACCGTTCCCTTGGAACGGCGGGCACCTGAGCCGCGGCGGAGCGGTTGCGGGCCTCTCACACGGGCCGGTCCGCGCGACGGTAGCAGCGGACGACACCAGCCTGATGCTCTGGGATGGCGAACGTCGAATCGCCTGCTGTTGGTTTGCCGGAGTAGCTGGTGTGACCCGATGGGACCGGGCCGCCCCCTTACGCACAGCCCTGCACTTCGCGCTTGCCGGGCCGAGTCGGCAGCTGGTCCATGGGGCTGTGGTGGGCATGGGCGGTCGGGGCGTCCTGCTGGCAGGCCCCGGCGGCTCCGGTAAGTCGACGACGACGCTCGCGTGCCTGCAGGCGGGTATGCAGGTGGTCGGAGACGACTATGCGGCGGTGGATTTCCAGGGGCCGACCCGCGCATGGAACCTGTTCCGGTCCATCAAGGTTGGAGAACGCGAAGCCGGCGTCAACGGTCGTGATAACCGCCGTACATTGATCCTCGGCGAGGATCTCCCCGGCGCGGCGACTGAGATGCTTGAAGTCTCAGCGGTGTTACTGCCCCGAGTGACACGCGGGCCACACTCGTCAGTCTCCCCCGCGTCGCCCGCCGAGGCACTCCGTGCCCTGGCGCCCTCAACGCTGATGCAAAGTCCCTATGAGGAAGAGCCCAGCATGGGGTTGCTGGCACGCCTGGCCCGGGCCGTGCCGGCATATCATCTCAATCTCGGCGCAGATCGAGGCGTGCCAGCAATCCGTCAGGTACTGGCCGCATGAGCCGCGTGCTGGTCGTCGACCACGAGCCGCCACAGGCCAGCCGTGACGGTGGATCCGCCCGGATGATGACGATGCTTCGCCTCCTTCGCGATGAGTGCCACGCCGTCTCGTTCGCTAGTCAGCGGCCCTGGCCTTCGGATACCGCCGCCGCCGAGCAACCGCTCATCCGCCTTGGTGTCGCGGTGGTGGCCCGCGATGGGGCGGTAGCGAACTGGCTGTGCAGCAATGGGGCGGACCTCGACATCGTGATTGCCAGTCGCCTGCCGGTTGCCCAGGCTGTCCTGCCGCTTACCCGCCGGCACTGCCCGGACGCGCGATTCTTCTACGACGCGACCCACGTCGAACACCTGGCGAAATTCCGGCTGGCGAAACTGACCGGGAACCGTCCTTTGTTGGTCGCTGCACTGCAGGACCGGGCAGCAGAGCAGGACGTGGTCGCCGCCGCCGACGGCGCGTTCGCCGCGAGCGACGAGGACGCAAACGAACTTCGGGCGCTCGTCGCCGACGCGCAGGTGTACCGCCTTCCGGCGGTCGAGGTTGCCGTTCGGTCCGACGAGGCTCGGCAGCCGCGGTCGGGGATCGTGTTCCTGGGCTTTCTCCGCATGCCGGAAAACGAGATCGCGGTTCGACGTCTCGTCGACGGGGTTTGGCCGCGGGTGGAGGCTGAACTCGGCCCTAGCCCGTTGACGGTGATCGGTGCCGACCCGCCCGAGTGGCTGGTCAAGGCCGCCAGGAAACAGCCCGGCTTGGTGGTGACCGGACACCTCGCCGACATTCACCAGGCCCTGCACGCGGCGGCGGTGTTCGTGGTGCCGTTGATTGGTGGTTCCGGGGTAAAAACCAAAGTGCTGCAGGCCTTCGCGCATCACGTTCCGGTCGTGGCAACGACAGACGGGCTGCGGGGTGTCCCCGCCATCGACGAGGTTCACGTCCTGCGTGCCGAGTCGGACGCCGAGTTGGCTGCGGCCACGGTGCGGATTCTGCGTGATCCGGATCTTGGACGTGCGCTCGCGCGGAGGGCGGCCGACGCGATGCCCGAGAGCTTCGACAGCAACCTGGATCGGGCGACCATGCGGAAGGCGGTCGGACCCGCGCTTGAGATCGGAGCGCACGATGACTGACGTGCGGACCAGCCTGGTGGCCGCCGTGATACCGGCCCGTCCCGAGGAGCCGTTCCTCGCTGAAGCGCTGAATTCGGTGCAGCGCCAGCCGGAGGTGGCCGACATTGTCGTCGCCACCCACATAGCCGACTCTGCGACAGCTCGGCTAGCCGCAGGCCACCCCGACTCCCGGGTTCGCCTGGTGATTTCGGACGGACCTTCGGCTGGCGAGAATCTCAACGCCGGGATTGCCGCCACCGACTCTGACTGGCTTGCCTTTCTCGATGCCGACGACTACTGGCCCGTCGGACGTATCGCTGCGGGTTTTCGGGCAGCCAACGCCGTTCCGGGCACCCAGTTGGTGCTGGGACAACAACGAGCCATGAACGTCGACGGCGTCTTGCTGGCGGAGATACGACCGCCGCTGCTCGGCGCCGCGCTCGTCACGCGGGAGGCTGCCAATCGGATCGGCCCGTTCGACGCTGAGATGATCAGCCAGATGCGCTGGCTACTGCGAGCGCGGGAACTCGGCGTCCCAACCCTGGAATCAACGGAGGTGTTGTTGCACCGCCGGGAGCATTCCGGCAACCTCAGTCGACTTCGGCGGGGCGATCTGCATCAGGCGTATCTGAGGCTGGCACGTGAGCGCGCGGCACAACACCGCAACGCCAAGGTTAATTCATGATGGGCCGCAACGAGATCTGGGCGATCTCGAACCTGCTGAAGGCACGCCGCGTCCCACTGACGCTGGGCGTCCTGGCGCTCGGGCTTCAGGCATTCCTGCTGCTGCCGATCCCCTTGCTGATTCGCGATATCTTCGCCGTCCGGATTCCGGCATCCGACACCCGGGCCGTGCTCGCCGCCGGTCTCGGCATCCTTGCTCTATACACCGCTTCCACAATGCTGTCGCTGGTGGCCCGGCGCTTGATTCTGGTGGCCGTCTTCACCAGCGTCGCCGACCTTCGGGTGCAGGTATTCACCCGGCTGCACGACCTGCCGTTGTCCTGGCATGAGCGCCAGGACGTCGGTCGACTGCACGGCACGGTGGTAGGGGATTGCGAGCGGCTAGGGACGGCCCTGCCGCCGTCTTTGGTAGCGGTCCTGCAGGCGTTGATCGTCGGAATTCCCCTGGCGATCGTCGCGGTGGTCGTCAGCCCTCTGCTGGCCGGGGTGGTGGCAGTTGTCGTCCCCCCGATACTGTTGCTCAACGGCCGCCTCAAAGCCCGGACCGGGCGGGCGATCAAGCATTGGCTGTCCACCCATCGTAACTATGCGGCTCACATCCTGCGGATGCTGCGGGCTACGCGTGTGATCCGGGTCCGGGGCGCTGACGAATCAGAGTTGCAGGCGGTTCTGGAACGCATCGAGAAGCTCACTGATACCAGCATCGACAAATCCTGGGCATCCAACCTCGCCTCCATCCTCAATGGGGCGATCGCGGGCGTGACCGGCGCCCTGATCCTGGTCGTGGGCGGCGTCGCAGTCACCGAAGGAGCGCTCGCGCTGAGTCAGCTACTCACGTTCTACGCGGTGATCGCGCTCATGCTGCGCAGTGTGACCGGAGCCGCGGGGGCCCGTGCGAACCTGATGACCGCGGTCGCCTCTCTTGCTCCGCTGCAAGAGATCGTCGAATACCCACTGCCCCGGATCTACGGCGGAGAAGCCCGGAGGCCCTTCGACGGAACCGTCGCCTTGGCAGGCGTGACCTTCGGCTATGGCGATACCCCGGTTCTGCGCAACCTCGATCTTGTGATCGCCGAGGGCGAGCGTGTTGCCGTGGTGGGCCCCAACGGAGCGGGCAAGTCGA
>JAGQTS010000324.1 GCA_020438895.1 Mycobacterium sp. | reverse complement strand
CGCCGGCAACGTCGAGCAGATCGGCACCCCAACCGAGATTTACGACCGTCCGGCATCGGTGTTCGTCGCGGGCTTCATCGGCCAGGCCAACCTGTGGCACGGACGGCAGACCGGACGCAGCAACCGCGATTACGTCGAGGTCGACGTGCTGGGATCCACTCTGCGGGCCCGGCCCGGTGACACCGCCATCGAACCCGGCGGCCGGGCCACCCTGATGGTGCGCCCGGAGCGGGTGCGGATCTCCATCGACCCACCCGCCGGAATGACGACGGGGGCCGTCGCTGCGGTTCGGGCCGGCGTCACCGACCTGACCTTCCAAGGGCCGGTGCTGCGGCTCTCCCTGACCGCTCCGGACGGGTCACCGATGCTGGCCCACGTCGGCCCCGAACAGGACCTGCCGATGCTGCGGCCCGGCGACGAGGTGTACGCCGGGTGGTCACCGGATGCATCCTTGGTGCTGCCGGATGCGGACGTCCCGACCGCCGAGGACCTCGACGAGATACTCGACTCCCCCTGAACTCCCGGACCCGCCCTGCACACTCGTCCCGGAACTCCCGTCCGGCACCCTCGAAAGGCCAAGCCCGCATGACACGACAGATCGACCCGACCGTCCTGGCCCGGCTGAACTCCCGGCGTCGCTTCATCGGCGGCGGCGCGGCGGCCGCGGCGGCACTGATCCTCGGCCCGTCCTTCCTCGCGGCGTGCAGTTCCGGAGAGAAATCCGGTTCCGGATCGCCGACCGCGCCGTCGGCCCCCGAAGACGATGGCACCCCGGCCACCGGAAAACTGCGGGTGTCGAACTGGCCGTTGTACATGGCCGACGGCTTCGTGGCGGCGTTCCAGACCGCCACCGGGTTGACCGTCGACTACAAAGAGAACTTCAACGACAACGAGGAGTGGTTCGCCAAGAACAAGGAGCCGCTGTCGCGCAAGCAGGACATCGGCGCCGACCTCGTGGTGCCCAGCCAGTTCATGGCGGCCCGACTGGCCGGGCTGGGCTGGCTCAACCCGATCAGTGAGGCGCGCTGGACAAACCGCGGAAACCTGCGCACCGACCTCATGGACGCCAAGTCCGATCCCGGCCGCAAGTACTCCGCGCCGTACATGTCCGGGATGGTGGGTATCGCCTACAACCGGGCTGCGATCGACCGCGATCTCACCAAGGTCGACGATATGTGGGATCCAGAGTTCAAGGGCAAGGTGAGCCTGCTGTCCGACACCCAGGACGGCCTGGGCATGTTCATGCTGGCGCAGGGCAACTCCCCGGAGGACCCCACATTGGAGGCCGTGCAGAAAGCCGTCGACGTCATCCGGGAGCAGAAGGACAAGGGGCAGATTCGCCGGTTCACCGGCAACGACTACGCAGACGATCTCGCCGCGGGAAATATCGTTGTGGCCCAGGCCTATTCGGGTGACGTCGTGCAGTTGCAGAAGGACAACCCGGATCTGAAGTTCGTGGTGCCGGAAACGGGCAGCAGCACCTTCGTGGACACCATGGTGATCCCGTACACCACCGAGAACCAAAAGGCCGCCGAGGAGTGGATCAACTACATCTACGACCGGGACAACTACGCCAAGCTGATCGCCGCGACCCGTTTCGTGCCGGTGCTCAGCGATATGACCGACGCCCTGAACACGGTGGGGCCGGACCTCGCCGACAATCCCCTGATCAACCCGTCGCCGGAGACGCTGGCCAAGCTGAAGTCCTGGGCGCCGCTGACCGACCCGCAGACCCAGGAGTTCAACAAGGCCTACGCCGCGGTCACGGGCGGCTGACGATGGCAGGCCTCTGATGGCGGGAGTAGCCAGCAGTAACCGTCAGCGCAGCAGGATCGCCCCCTATCTGATGATCCTGCCGGCGCTGGTCTATCTCGGCGTGTTCTACGTGGTGCCGATCTTCTCGCTGTTCCAGACCTCGTTGTCGACGATGGGCGGGTCCATCTACCTGCCGACATTGACCTTTGCCTGGGAGTTCGGCAACTACACCCGCGCCCTGACCGAGTACCGCGAACAGATCATGCGGTCGTTCGGCTATGCCTTCTGCGCGACGGTGCTGTGCCTACTGCTGGCCTTCCCGCTGGCATATGTCATCGCTTTCAAGGCCGGCCGGTTCAAGAACCTGCTGCTCGGTCTGGTCATCCTGCCGTTTTTCGTGACGTTCCTGATCCGCACCATCGCCTGGAAGACCATCCTGGCCGACGAGGGCTGGGTGGTCAGCGCCCTGGGATCGGTGGGTCTGCTGCCCAGCGAGGGCCGGTTGCTGTCGACGAGTTGGGCGGTCATCGGCGGCCTGACCTACAACTGGATCATCTTCATGATCCTGCCGCTCTACGTCAGCCTGGAGAAGATCGACTCCCGGCTGTTGGAGGCGTCCCGAGATCTCTACGCCACCAACCGCCGGATGTTCGGCAAGGTGATCCTGCCACTGGCGATGCCCGGGGTGCTGGCCGGCAGCCTGCTGGTGTTCATCCCGTCGGTCGGAGATTTCATCAACGCCGACTACCTGGGCAGCACCAAGACCACCATGATCGGCAACGTGATCCAGAAGCAGTTCCTGGTGGTCAAGGACTACCCGGTGGCCGCGGCAATGAGCTTTGTGCTGATGGCGTTGATCCTGGGCGGAGTGCTGCTCTACACCCGGGCGTTGGGTACCGAGGACCTGGTGTGAAGGGTTTGGCATGACAGTCGAGGCGGTCACCACGCTGAGCCGACCGGGCCGCAACTTCCGCGGCACGTTCAAATTCGGGGACGCCACCCTTCGGCTGGCCGCCGGGCTCACACTGCTGTTCCTGTTCGCCCCGATCCTGGTGATCGTGGCCTTCTCCTTCAACAAGCCGGCCGGGAAGTTCAACTACACCTGGCAGGGCTTCACCTGGGAGAACTGGGCGAACCCCTTCAAGTACCCGGCGCTGACCGACGCACTGAAACTCAGTCTCAACGTCGCCGCGGTGTCGACCGCGATCGCGTTGGTGCTGGGCACCCTGGTCGCTGTGGCGTTGGTTCGCCAGCGCTTCCGCGGCCGCACCGCGGTAGACACCTTCATGGTGCTGCCGCTCACCTCTCCCGAGGTGGTGATGGGCGCGTCTCTGTTGACGTTGTTCCTCAGCATGGGCTGGGCCACCGGCTACGTGACCGTGGTCCTGGCCCACGTCGCCTTCGAGATCAGCTTCATCGCGATGACCGTTCGCGCCCGCATCCGCGGCTTCGACTGGACCCTCGAGGACGCCGCCTTGGACCTCGGAGCCGGGCCCACCCGAACGTTCTTCACGGTGACCCTGCCGTTGATCGTGCCCGGGATCGTCGCCGCGGCCATGCTGTCCTTCGCGTTGTCGTTGGATGACTTCATCATCACCTACTTCGTCAGCGGATCCACCGTCACCTACCCGCTGTACGTCAACGCCGCGACCAAAGCGGCAGTGCCGCCGCAGATCAACGTGCTGGCCACCGCCATCCTGCTGATCAGCCTGATATTGCTGGTCGCCGGAACGATGTACCGACGCAAACGACTCGATCTCACCTAGTCCGGACGGCCGTCGGCGCCCGCGGCAGCCATCCGTAAGCTCTTTGTCGTGGAACTCAACGGAACGAGTGCAATAGTCACCGGCGGGGCATCGGGTATCGGGGCCGCCACCGCACGCCAGTTGGCCGATCGCGGTGCCCGAGTCCTTATCGCCGATATGCAGGCCGAGCCCGGGCAGCGACTCGCCCAAGAGATCGGCGGAGTCTTCGTGCCCGTCGACGTCACCAAGACCGAACAGATCGAGGACGCCGTCAACACCGCGATGGATCTCGGTCCCCTTCGCGCGCTGGTGAATTCGGCCGGTGTCGGCTGGGCGCAGCGCACCATCGGCAAAGACGGGGAGTTCTCCTCGGCGCACGACCTCGACGCCTACCGCAAGGTCATCGCGATCAACCTGATCGGCACGTTCGATTGCATCCGCCTGGCGGCCACCGCCATGAGCCGGCTCGAACCCACCGCAACCGGTGAGCGTGGGGCGATCGTGAACATGACCAGCGTCGCGGCCTTCGACGGCCAGATCGGTCAGGCGGCGTATTCATCGTCCAAGGGTGGTGTCGTGGGACTGACTCTGCCGGTGGCGCGCGACCTCGCCGCCGTGGGGATCCGGGTCAACACCGTGGCTCCGGGCCTCATCGACACCCCCATCTACGGCGAAGGCGAACACGCCGAAGCCTTCAAGGCCAAACTCGGCCAGTCGGTGCTGTTTCCGCATCGCCTCGGCCGGCCGGAGGAACTGGCCTCGATGGTCATCGAGCTGATCACCAACTCCTACATGAACGCCGAGGTGGTACGCGTCGACGGCGGCATCCGGATGCCGCCGAAGTAGACCGGCGGGTCCTCACCGTCAGCCGGTGGCGGGGGTTGCGTCGATCAGTTTCCGGGCGGCTATCCGGCCCTGCTGCAGGAACTCGGTGATCTCTTCAGCGGTAGCCCGGACCTGGCTTTGAGTGCCCCGTTCGGGCCCGAGGAGGGCAGTCACCGATGCGCCCAGAACGCCGAGCGGATCATCGGCGGCCACCGTAGCGGGGGCGGGCCCGATCAGCGACAGTGCAATACCGGTGATCAGGCCGTGAAGTGCGAAAGCCTGGTCGGCGACGTTCCAGTCATCCCGGGCCAGCCCATGACGGCGCCAGATCGGAAGGACCGCAGCCAGTACCGCCTCGGGCCCCAGCGCATCGTGCAAGGCGACGGCACGGGGATGTCGGGTCAGAACACCGAGTACGTCTTCATCATGGCGCTGCAACGCCGCTACCAGTGGCTTGCCGATAGCAATCTGCAGCATCAAAGGGCAGAAACGAGAAGGACGGGAGAGATCCGGTTCGTCGGCGACCTTCTCGAGCACGTCGTCGATGAGACTGAGGAACGCCCGGCCAATGAGTCCGACCAGAAGGTCTTCCTTCGTCGGCCAGTACAGATACACGGTGCCCTTACCGACGTGCGCCCGGTGCGCGACATCGGCGACGGTGAACCCTTTGGCGCCACGACTGATGAGCAGATCACCGGCCGCATCCAGCAGTCTCGCCGCCTTGGCCGACTGCTCTTCGGGCAGTTCGGGAGGGGAAGCGCGCACCGCGTGACTATATCGGCCGGGTGGACAGAGTTGTACCAACTGACCATTTTGGTCGTTTGGTCAGAAGATGGGCTATCCTCGTTGACAGATTCACACTCCAAGAGATCGGGTCACGATGAGCACACAGTTGGACCGCGGGGCGTACGCCGAAACGGGAGACCTCGACCGGCTCGTCCATCAGCCCGACCGCGTCAAGGCGATGGAGAAGGCGATCTTCTCCGTGGCCGATCGGTTGAATCCGGTGGTCGACCTGTGCAAACCGTATGTCGACGGGCTGGAGCAGCTCCCACGGGACGGACGTGTCCTGCTCGTCGCCAACCACACGGCCTTTGGTGTTGCCGAGATCGTCCTGATTCCCTACTTCGTCCATCGCGAGCTCGGGGTCCGCGTGCGCGGCCTGGCCGAACGGTCCCTGGGCAACATGCGCGGCCTTCCCGCGGACCTGTTCGCGGCGGCGGGCGCAGTCGTCGGCAACCAGGAAAACGGCGCAGAACTGATGCGACACGGCGAGACCCTTCTCGTGTTCCCCGGAGGCGGCCGGGAGATGCCGAAGTTCAAAGGCGAGAACTACCAACTGTTCTGGGAGGGCCGGAGCGGATTCGCCCGCCTGGCCATCGCCCATGAATACCCCATCGTTCCGGTCGGACTGGTCGGCGGAGACGACGTCTACCACAGCTATGTCGAACGGGACAGCGTCTGGGGTCGAGCCAGCCGCCTGTTCACCACACATGTCCTGCGCCAACCCGGCGTCAGCATTCCGCTCGTCCGCGGACTCGGCCCGACACTCATCCCCCGCCCGCAACGGATGTATCTGCGCTTCGGGGCGCCGATCGCCACGCACCGGCCCACACGCGTACCGGCCGCAACCTGGGAAGCCACCGTCAAGGAGCGAACCCAATCGGCACTCGAAGGTGTCTTGTCCGACCTTCAGGCCCTGCGCGACACAGACCCGTATCGAAGCCTCAGTCCTTTCGGCTGGAGCAGGGCACGCCAGCCGGGGCGCTGACCAGCACAGCGGGTGTGCCGACTCAGCCGCGCCGGACCACCGCGTATCCGCGTCAGTCGGACACCAATTCCACTCCGGCCAAACGCATCCCGTCCAGGGCTGCCGTCGTCGTCTCCTGGGCGACTCCCGCGGTGAGGTCGACCAGCACGCGGGTCTGGAAACCTTCCCGGCTCGCGTCCTCGGCGGTGGCCCGCACGCAGTAGTCGGTGGCGATCCCGACGACGTCCACCTCATCCACCCCGCGGTCGCGCAGCCAGTCCGCCAGTCCGGTCCTGTGCGCGGTGCCCTCGAATCCGCTGTAGGCCGCGGCGTAGGCGCCCTTGCGGAACACCTCCTCTACCTGCTCGGTGTCGAGGTCGGGATGGAACTCCGCGCCGGCGCTGCCGGCCACACAATGCCGGGGCCATGAGTTCAGATAGTCAGGATGCTCGGAGAAGTGGCTTCCCGGGTCGACGTGATAGTCCTTGGTGGCAACCACGTGGGCGTATCCGTGGTCGCTGGCCAGCAGAGCGTTGATCCTGCCCACCACGGCGGCGCCGCCGGCGACGGCGAGCGAACCCCCCTCGCAGAAGTCATTCTGTACGTCGACAATCACCAGAGCGCGCATGGGTGATAACGGTATCTTTACCGCTCGTGACCTCGTTCGACTTCTTCCAGTCCGCCGAACTCCCCGTTCCTGAGATCAGCTGCGGACCGGCCCGGACGATCGCCGCGGACCACTTCGGCATGGATGTCACCGCCGAGGAGTTGGGTAGCCAGCAGGACGCCAACTTCCTCCTCCGAGACAACGGCGGAAACCCGGTGGGCGTGCTCAAGATCGCCAACCCTGCGTTCAGTCGCGCCGAGTTGGAGGCCCAGGATGCCGCCGCGGCGTTCATCGCCGCCGCGGAGGGGCTACGGGCGGCGACCAACCTCGATCTCGCCGGGTTTGATCCGATTGCCGAAATCACCAGCGAGACAGGCGGTTCCGATCGTCTCTTTGCTCGGGTCCTGCGGTTCCTGCCGGGCGGAACCCTCAGCGGGGAGCGTTACCTGAGCCCGATGCACATCGCCCGGCTCGGCGAGATCGCCGGCCGCACCTGCCGGGCCCTGGCCGCTTTCGAGCACCCGGGGGTGGATCGGGTGCTGCAGTGGGATCTGCGCCACGCACTGCGCACCGTGGAGGTCCTGTCCTCGCACATGACCGATGTCAACCGCCGCGAAGCGGTGGAGGCGGCCGCCGCGGCCGCCTGGCAGGTGGTGGCCGATCACACCGCCGACCTGCCGGTACAGGTGATCCACAGCGACATCACCGATGACAATGTGGTGTGCGAAGTCCGGGACGATCGCGGATCGGAGGGCGTGCTCGGCCTGCCCGACGGCCTGATCGACTTCGGGGACCTGACGCGATCGTGGACGGTAGCCGAACTGGCGATCACCGTTTCGGCGGTGCTGCGGCATGAGGGTGGCGAGCCGGCGGCGAGCCTGCCGGCCATTGAGGCTTTCCACGCGGTTCGCCCACTGAGCCCGGCCGAGGTAGAAGCGCTGTGGCCGCTGGTGGTGCTGCGAGCCGCGGTACTGGTGGTCAGTGGGGTCCACCAGGCCGGTATCGACGCCGACAACGCCTACGCCAGGGACGCGTTGCAGCTTGAGTGGCGAATCTTCCAGCGCGCCAACGCGATTCCGCTCGATGTGATGACCGCGCAGATCCGTGATGCTCTGGGGGTGGCGCATGTGACCGACCCGGTCGGCACCGACGTCCCGATGATCGACGTCGACACCGCGGCGCCGATCGCGCGCCTGGACCTCTCACCGGAGTCCGACGCCGTCGACGCCGGCGCCTGGCTGAGTCCGGACTGTGCGGACCGTCTGGCCGCCGATGTGATCGCCACCGGGGCCGGGGCGGTGATCACCGGCTTCGGACAACCGCATCTGGATCGATCGGCGACGCTGGCCGATCAGTCCCCCGCCACCATCGCCACCGGTGTGCGGTTGTGGCCCGGCGCAGCGCTGGCGATCCGGGCGCCGTGGGCCGGAGCGGTCCAGGTGGGGTCTACCGGCAACGGCACTGCACTGACGGTGACCGGGGCGGCCGGCGAGGTCGAGGTGCACGGCGCGGTGAGCGCCGCCGTCGGTGACGGCGAGAGCGTCGCGGCGGGCACGCTCCTGGGCACGCTGTCCGGGCCGGTGTGGCTGCAATGCCGGCGCCACCCCGGCCCGGCCCGGGACACCCCGGCGTTCGTGCGCCCCGAGTACGCGGCGGGCTGGCTGAGCCGGGTCAGCGACCCCGCCGTGCTGCTCGGCCTGCCGCACACCCCGACGCCGGTCGAGGACAGCCTGGCGCTGCGGCAGCGGCGAGCCCGCGCCTACGCGGCGGTCCAAGAGCACTATTACCGTCATCCGCCGCGCATCGAGCGGGGCTGGCGCGAGCACCTCATCGGTACGGACGGCCGGACCTATCTCGACATGGTCAACAACGTGGCGATCCTCGGGCACGGCCACCCGCAACTCGCCGATGCCGTGGCCCGCCAGTGGCGCCGGCTCAACACCAATTCCCGGTTCAACTACGGCGCGGTGGTGGAACTGTCCGAACGGCTGGCCGCCACCCTGCCCGATCCACTGGACACCGTGTTCCTGGTGAACTCCGGTTCCGAGGCCGACGACCTGGCGCTGCGGCTGGCGATGGCGGCCACCGGCAGGCACGACATCGTCGCGGTGGCTGAGGCGTACCACGGCTGGACCTATGCCACCGACGCGATCTCCACCTCGATCGCCGACAACCCCAACGCGCTGTCCACCCGGCCGTCCTGGGTCCATACCGTGCCCTCCCCCAACTCCTACCGCGGCGAACATCGCGGGCCGGAGGCGTCCCGATACGCCCCCGAAGCCGTCGAGATCATCAACGGTCTGGCCGCCCGCGGCGCACCACCCGCCGCTTTCATCTGCGAGCCGTTCTACGGCAACGCCGGGGGGATGGCACTTCCCGATGGCTACCTCAAGGCGGTCTACGCCGCCGTACGTGCTGCCGGAGGGCTGGCCATCGCCGACGAAGTCCAGGTCGGCTACGGCCGCACCGGCCGGTGGTTCTGGGCCTTCGAACAACAGGATGTGGTTCCCGACATCGTGTGTGTGGCCAAGGCGATGGGCAACGGGCAGCCACTGGGTGCGGTGATCACCACCAAGGCGATCGCCGACGCCTACCGCACCCAGGGCTACTTCTTCTCCTCCGCCGGCGGCAGCCCGGTGTCCTGCGTGGTGGGGCTGACGGTGCTGGACGTTCTCCAGACCGAGGGTCTGCAGGAAAACGCCCTCACCGTCGGTGACCATCTCAAGGCCCGGATCAATGAGTTGGCGACCCGGCACCCGATCATCGGCACCGTGCACGGCAGCGGGTTGTACATGGGCGTGGAACTGGTCCGTGACCGCAGCACCCTGGAGCCGGCGGTCATCGAGACCGAGGCCATCTGCGAGCGGATGCGCGAGCTCGGGGTGATCGTCCAGCCGACCGGCGACCGGCAGAACGTGCTGAAGATGAAGCCACCGATGTGCATCACCCGGGAATCGGCCGACTTCTTCGTCGATATGCTCGACCGGGTGCTGACCGCCGGCTGAGACGGCCAGGACGGTCGACGGTGACCGCCCCCGGCGAACAGGGGCGCGGTAGATTGAGCTCACAGGCGAACTCTTGCGGAGGAGACAGCGATGACGGGCACGTACGACCCACAGGGCAATCCCAACAACCCGGGCCAACCCAACCCTTACGGACAGCCCGGGTTTCCCCCACCGGGCGCCGGGTATCCGCCGCCCCCGCCCAACCCGTACGGTCCGCCCGGACAGCCGGCCTGGGGCGCTCCGACGGGCGAGCAGCCCGGCGGGCTGGGCATACGCTGGGGTGCGCGCATCATCGACGGGATTCTGGTCAGCATCATCGCCTACACGCTCGCCGCCATCTTCGGAGCGACCAGCAACTTCCTGGTCACCGGGCTTTTCTCAGGCGTACTGACGTTCGTCTACTTCGTCGCCATGGAGGTGTCCCAGGGGCGCACGCTGGGCAAGATGCTGCTCGGCTTGAGCGTGCACGGACCGGGCGGCGCGCCGAAACCGGACGTCAAGCAGTCGGCGATCCGCAACGCGTTCACGCTGTTGACCGTCGTGCCCTACCTGGGTGGGTTGCTGGCCGTCGTCGCCTACATCGTCATCGCGGTGACCATCAACAACAGCCCCACCAAGCAGGGCAAGCACGACGAGTTGGCCGGCGGCACTCAGGTTGTCAAGAAGAAGTAGGGCCGTCAGAGGCTAGCGCCCCAGGATCGCTGGGCTGGTTGCGATTCCACTCCAACCAGCCCACCCCGCGTCGTCCATCGTTGGTGGACACCGTCGCCCAGGCACGGGGGAAGTGGCTGACTCGCCCGTCCGGGGACTCGAGCCGGACCGGGGCGTTGCCCCGGACCTCGATCGTCGCCTCCAGCCCGCCGGGTTCGAAGAGCAGGGTCGTGGTCAAGGGCAGCCCATCGTCGGCCAATTCCGCCGTGGCCGTTACCGACGTCGTCTCGACCAGTGGCTCGCCCGGGGCTTGGCGGTAGCCCACGCTGAGCGGCGGCAGTGTGGGAATACGCAGATCGACACCGTGCAGATGGGTGCCGTCATCGAGGTGCAGGGCACTCCACACCCAATCCATGCTCCACCAGTCCCGCACCCCATGGGAATGGTCGCGCTGGCCGGGCACGGCGTCGAGGGTGAATTCATTCCCGTCGATGGTGACGGTTCCGGTTACCGCACAAGGGATCTCGTAGCGGGTGGTGATCCGGTAGGCGTAGGGAACGCCGGTGGTGTGCCAAGTCAGGTCCATCGCCAGCCGGGCCGGTTCGCCAGGGCGCCCGTGCAGCAGCCCGGCCGGGTCGGCGTAGCAGCGGGCCTCGCCCCGCACCGCGACCCGGTACTCCTGCAGCGGAGACGTCGCGCTGTGGCGCAACCGGAGGCCCGCTCCGTGCACGTCACCCGGATCGGCCGGGGTGGGCGCGTGAAAGTCCAGCAGCGCCACCGTCGCGATGTCGGGCCCACACACCAGGGCGTTGATCCAGGCGATGTTCTGGTTGGGGATCAGTCCCAGCCGAATCCATCCGCCGATACCCTGCTTCTCGTCAACGAAGTCCCAGTACCAACTCTCGTTCCACAGCGGCTCATCGCCCGGCCGATGAGCGGCCTCGTCGGCCGGATCCGGTTGCAGGGCTGAGGTCTTCGCGATGCCGGCGACGGGCAGCACGTCCAGTGCTCCGGTGTCGAGAACATGACTGCTGTGCCGTTCGAGCATGGTCAGGAACATCAGGTCGCCGCGGTCGGTGCGCTCGACGAGCATCGAGGAGACAATCGCCATCATGACCCCGAAGAAACTCTGCCGGCGCACTCCCTCGCGGATCTCAGCCGGTGTGAGCGGCGGGTTGGGACCCAATCCCGCGTGGTACGCGGCGAGCAGTTCGTCATAGTGGGTGCGCCGGTCCTCGACCGGCAGCGCGCACCCGAGGAAGTACGCCAGGTCGGTCATGGCCGGCCCCCAGGTGACGGTCTGCCAGTCGACGACCGTCAGGTCGCGCAGCGATCCCGGTCGACCGAAGAGCATGTTGTCCAGACGGTAGTCACCGTGCACGAGACCGTGCACCCGGTCGGGTGCGGACTCACCGGCGGTGTAGGCATCGAAACTGTCGACCAGTCGCTGGCCGACCAGGCGTTGTTCGGGTGTGATGGACGCCCCGTAGCGGTCGACGAATCCAGCGAACAGCGTCGCCATCACCGACTGGTTCATCGGGGCCTCCCGATTGAGCCATTCGGCCTCGGCCAGCGTTGGGCTGCCGATCAGTGGCGCCTGCAGCCGAGCCAGCGCCCCCAGAGCCAACACCGCCTCGTCGATGGTGGCGCCGCGGATCTCGTCACCCACCTCGGCCGGGGCGGCGTCATCGAGAAGCAGGGTGAAGATTCCGGTGTCGGCCTGGTAGGACGCGTGGAAGCACTGGGCAATCGGCCCGTCACGCCGGGGTGCGATCGGCCCGTCACGCCGGGGTGCAATCGGCCCGTCAAGCCGGGGTGCGACGTCCCGGTAGAACCGCACCTCGCGTTCGTAGAGTCCCAGGACCTTTCCGGTGCCGCGGCTCACCGGATCGCTGGCAGCGACCTTCAGCACGACCGAGGCCGGGCCGTCCCCGTCGGAGTACCGCACCCCGACGCGATAACACTCGCTCATCTGCCCGGTACCGATCCGGTCGACGGTGAAGGATTCGACAGTCCCGGCGCCGATGGCGGTCGTCAACCACTCGGCGGTCAGGTCCGCGGGGCGGTCGATCGGGGCGTCCGTCACCTGCCCAACGTATCGGTGGCTACCCGGAGGTGAGGGTGAAACCCGCCCACGCCTCACGCCGGTGCGGGTGCGGGTCGTACTCGATATGGGTGTGCCTATCGAAGACCAGCACGGGGCGCTGTTCACGGTTGTACGCCGGCCAGTCATCCCCCGGCAGGCCCGCGCGGGCGAACTCATGCCAGCGGGTCTGAACCAGGTGGCTGACCTTGACCGCCACACGCTGGTCAACCCCTGCCGTCAGCACCGCCCCGACTCGGGAGCGGTAGATCCCGAACACGGCCAGCAGTTCCGTGGCGTGCGTCGCCCCGAAGCCCGCCCAGTGCAGTGTCCGGGGCGCGAAGTCATAGCGGTAGACATAGGTCGGCGCCAACGTGGCGTGCGCTTCGGCGATCTGCCAGGCCGCGGTGGAGAAGATCATGTCGCCACCGAACTCGACACAGGCCTGGGGATGGGGGTAGTGCGGGTAGGCGGCGAGAATCCGCTCCCGAACCTCGGCGGGGGTGCGGGCGAGGACACGTTCGATGGCGTGTTCGGTGGTGGGTAACAGTTTCAGGAACTTGGTGAACAACCGTCCCTCGTCGGCATTGGTGCCGACGATCAGGGGGACCTTGTGCGCCAAGCCCTTCCGCATCGCCTCGAAAGGGTCCCGGGGCAGATACTGCTCACCGCAGGTGGGCCCGACGGCAGCCGCCCCGAGCATGGAGGTGAGGCTGTGCTTCATCACATAGTCCGTCGCTCGGACCAACTCGGCCGGCGTGGCGGTCATCAGCCGTTCCGCGGCGGCGCCGCGCCCGGCATGCAGTCGTTCGGCGAACCGCTGAGCGACCTCCGCGGCGACCTCCGGGTTGCTGACCATTCCCGACGCGGGGCTCTGCGAAATCGCCTGGTGGAAAAGACCTTCGGCGTCGGGAACAGCCAGCAGTGTGGCCACCGCGTGGGCGCCTGCACTTTCCCCGAATACCGTCACATTGCCCGAGTCGCCCCCGAAGGCGGCGATGTTGTCCCGTACCCATCGCAACGCTGCGACGATATCGCGCAGGAACAGATTGTCCTCCAGCGGCCTATCCGGGGTGGACAGCGATGAGAAGTCCATGCAGCCCAAGGCGCCCAGCCGGTAATTGACCGACACATACACGCACCCGCGGCGGGCCAGTGCGGCGCCGTCGTAGAGCGGTGTCGCCGAACTGCCGAGGATGTAGCCGCCACCGTGGATGAAGAACATCACCGGTAGCGGATCATGCGCCGGCGCCGGGCCAGACCAGCGGGGAGTGACGATGTTGAGCGTCAGGCAGTCCTCGCTCATCGGCTGATACTTTCCGGGCGCGATCATGGTGTAGCGACGCTGTTGCGGGGCGCAGTTGGCGTAGCTGAAGCAGGGACGCACCCCGGACCACAGCTGCGGCGGCTGCGGCGCGCGAAACCGCAGCGGGCCGATGGGCGGCTGCGCGTAGGGGATGGAACGCCAGCGGTTGACGCCGTCGCGGGCGAATCCCTCGACCACGCCACTGGTCGTGGCGGCGCGGACGGTGTGTTGGGCCATGCCCACGACCGTAGCGCGGCTAACCTGGCCTGATGCGTGGCACGGTGGTCTTCGCTGCCTTCTGGGCGGTCGGGCTGCTGGTGGCGGGGTGTTCTTCGTCGACCGAGACGCCGGGAACAGGCAAGCTCACCCCCATCTCGCCGTCCCGGCAGGCCACCGCGTCCGCACCCACCAGCACCACGGCGACGTCCAGTTCGACCACCACCGCGACGGCGGCCCCCGCGCCCGGTGCCACCGTCAGCGAGGCCATCGAGTGGGTGCAGGCCGCGGGACCGGTCGACGCGGCCGACTTCCAGGTGGCGTTGCGGGGCGGGACCAGCACGCCATTGGGCGATGACGTCGCATTCACCACTCCGGCGGGCACGAGGTGCATGACCGATCTCCGGCGGGGAGCGGCGGATCTGGCCTGCCTGGTCGACCTGGCCGATCCGCCACCTGCCCCACCCGACATCTACGGCGTCTGGAAGGGCGGATGGGTGGATTTCGACGGCACCGCCGTCACCATCGGCTCGGCGCACGGTGACCCGGGACGGTTCGCCTCGGGCCAGGGCGCTCCCCTGCCGCCGGACCGTTCCCTATCCTTCGGCGATTTCCGTTGCCGCACGGACGCCTCAACGCTGGTGTGCGTCAACTACGCCCGCCAGACGGCGGTTCGCTACAGCGATGACGGAATCGACGCCTACGGTTGCACACGGCAAACACCGCCGGCCGCCGGGGTCGGGATCGAGTACACCTGCTGAACAGCTGACCGGGGCCCGCTCAGCGCCACCCGTCTGCAGCCTTGGCGGCACTGAGCAACGCTTCGCACAGTTGACGCAGTTCGGCGCTGTCGACACCCTCATCGACCGCGGTGACCACATCCTCGGCTGCGCAACGCACCTGAAACACCCGGTCGGACAAGTGGGCCGCCTCCGCCGCGGACAGCACCACGGCGTCCTCGGGAATCGGCGGTCCGTTCGCCGCATTGCCGAGTTGGGCGCGCTGCTCGTAGGCCCGCTGTCGGCAGGACTGCCGGCAGTACCGTCGGCGACGTCCCAAGCCGGCGTCACCGACGTCACGGCCGCACCAACGGCACGGTTGGGGTCGCGAGCGACGGGTCACGGCACGAGAGTAAACCCGGCGGCCGGCCGGGAAGGAGATCAACCCACCAACCACCACGGGCAACCCGTCCGCGGAGGTCTGTCCGGCGGCGGCAGCGGTATCATGGAGTCAAACGCGGGAGTCACCCGGAGGGTATCGACTTCCCGAAGACGACTTTTCATTTCCTGACTCCCAATGACGCAAGGAGAATCCGATGGCTGATCGTGTGCTCAGGGGCAGCCGACTCGGCGCGGTGAGCTACGAGACCGACCGCAACCATGACCTGGCGCCACGCCAGGTGGCCAAGTACCGCACGGACAACGGCGAGGAGTTCGAGGTTCCGTTCGCCGACGACGCCGAGATTCCCGGCACCTGGCTGTGTCGCAACGGTCTGGAAGGGACCCTCATCGAGGGCGAGGTGCCCGAGCCGAAGAAGGTCAAGCCGCCGCGGACCCACTGGGACATGCTGCTGGAGCGCCGGTCGGTCGAGGAACTCGAAGAACTGCTCAAAGAACGCCTCGACCTGCTCAAGGCCAAGCGTCGTAGCTAGACCCGGCGTCCCCGGTTCAGCCGGCCGCCGATTCCCCACCGGGCGGTCTTGAGCATCGCCTCGCGGATGTTGGAGCCGCTCATCTTCGACACTCCCAGTTCGCGCTCGGTGAAAGTGATCGGCACCTCCGCCACCACGAAACCCTGGTTGATACTGCGCCAGGTCAGATCGACCTGGAAGCAATATCCCTTGGAGTCGACAGCGTTCAACTCGATCTTCTCCAGGACCTCCCGGCGGTAGGCGCGGTAGCCGGCAGTGATGTCCTGGATGCCCACGCCCAGCAGCACTCGGGCATAGGTGTTCGCGGTCTTCGACAGTGCCAGTCGGCGCCAGGGCCAGTTTCGCACCGTGCCGCCGTCGACATAGCGAGAGCCGATCGCCAGGTCGGCTCCGTTGTCGATGGCGTCCAGCAACCGGTACAGCTGCTCGGGGGCATGGCTGCCGTCGGCGTCCATCTCGACCAGCACCGTGTAGCCGTGTTCCAACCCCCAGTCGAAGGCCGCAAGGTACGCCGCCCCGAGCCCGTCTTTGGCACTGCGGTGCATGACATGGAGTCGATCGGGATCCCTGGCGGCCAGATCATCGGCGAGCTCTCCGGTCCCGTCCGGACTGCCGTCGTCGACCACCAACACGTGCACGTCGGGTCGGACCTTGTCGATCCGGTCGATGATCAGTGGCAGATTCTCGACCTCGTTGTAGGTCGGGACGATGACCAATGTGCGCGCGCTGGGCGGGGCCGGGCTGTCGGCAGCCGTGTCCACGGCGACTTTCTCGGCCTTGCGAGGTTTTCCGGGGCCAGCCTTACGGGTACTCATGCGACTCCTCCGACGTGGCCCTCGGTTCTGCGCCACACGCGGCCACTATTGTGCAGGATCGTCGCCACCAGCGTGGCAATCGCCGCCGCGATCAGCACCCACTGCAACGGTCCGGCCCATCGGGTTGCCGGACTGGCAGTGGCGCGCAACGGCACCTCCAGGTCGAGGTAGGCGGGGGTGAAGAACTCGGTGCGCACCAGTTCACGCCCATCGGGGGCAATGGCGGCGCTGATGCCGGTGGTGCCGGCGACGATCACCCAGCGGTCATGCTCGACGGCGCGCAGCCTGGCGAAAGCCAGTTGCTGTTCGCTCATCGCCTGGTCGAAGGTGGCATTGTTGGTGGGCACGGCCAGCAGTTGAGCGCCGTTGCGGACCGAATGACGCAGCGCCTGGTCGAAGATCACCTCCCAGCAGGTGGCCACCCCGACGGGGATGCCGCCCGGGTGCAGGACCGCCGAGCCCTCGCCCGGCACGAAATGCCCGGCCCGTTCGGCATAGGACGACAGGTGGGCGAAGAACGACCGCCACGGCAGGTACTCGCCGAAGGGTTGGACGATCCGCTTGTCGTGCCGCTCGCCGGGGCCGGTGGCCGGGTCCCACAGCAGGACGGTGTTGGTGGCGGTGGGATTCTCCGGCGTCCGGTCCGGCCGGGCCAGCACCGTTCCCACCAGGATCGGAACACCGATCGCCTGGGCGGCGGCCTCGATCTGCGCTGCCGCGTCGTCATTGAGCAGCGGGTCGATATCGGAGGAGTTCTCCGGCCAGATGACGAAGTTCGGTTGCGGCGCCCGGCCGGCCTCGACGTCGTCCGCCAGCGTGAGGGTCTGAGCGACGTGGTTGTCCAGAACTGCCCGGCGCTGACTGGCGAAATCCAGCCCGAGTCGGGGCACGTTGCCCTGAACAGCGGCCACCGTGACGGTCGGTTCGTCCCCGCCGGGAATCGCGGACCTGCGCACACCCGGTGCCGCGACGGCGGTGAGTGCGAACACCGCAACGATCAGCACCGCCGGCACGATTACGTCGAGCACCCGCGGGCCCGGCGCGGTGTCGCGCCGCAACCGCGTCCCGATCTCGATCATCAGCGCACACAGCGAGGTGCCGAGCAGGGCCACGGCGAAGGACAGCAGCGGTGCCCCACCGATGCGGGCCAATGCCAGCAGTGGGCCGTCGGTCTGGCCGAACGCGACCACGCCCCACGGGAACCCGCCGAAAGGCAGGTTGGATTTGAGCCATTCGTACAGCGACCACACCAGGGCCAACGCCAGCGGCCACCCGGGTAATCGGACGACCAGCGTTCCCAGCATGCCGAACAGGGCGGTGAACAACGACTGCAGCACCGCCAACAGAATCCACGGTGGGACGCCGACCAGACCGCTGATCCACGGGATCAGCGGAAGGTAGAAGGCCATTCCGAACAGAAAGCCGTAGCCGAGACCGCCGACCGGTGTGGTCTCGGGGCGGGTCAGTACCCAGCTGATCAGGGCGATCGCCAGTACCGCCGACCACCACCAGCCAGTCGGCGGGAAACTGACGCACAACAGCAGACCGGCCAGCACGCTGAGGCCCAGCCTGAGCAGGCGCGGAACCAGCGCGGCGACCACCCGTTGACCAAGACCCGCAGCACCCTCAGCCATGGAGCACGTTTCCGCGATGAACGGTCCGCCGGCAGCGCGGCAGCGGACTGCCCGGGTCCAGCCGGGGCAGCGCCGGCACCCGTGAACGGGGGTCGGTCGACCAACGCTGCACCGAGTCGGCGGGCGCAGAGACGGCAAGCTCATCGGTGTCCCACACCGCGTAGGACGCCGGTGCGCCCGGAACCAGGGTGCCGTGAAGACCGTCGCGCACACCACCGGCCCGCCACGCACCGCGGGTCGCCGCGGCGAACGCGGCTCGCGGCGAGATCGCGCTGCCCGGGGTCTGGTGGTGCGCGGCCGCACGCACCCACTCCCAGGGATTCATACTGGTCACGGGGGTGTCGGAGCCGAAAGCCAGGGGCACGCCTGCTGATGCTAACAGCGCGAGCGGGTTCAGCCGGGCTGCCCGATCGGCACCCAACCGGCGGGCGTACATGCCGGCTGCCCCACCCCACAGCGCGTCGAAGACGGGTTGCACGCTCGCCGTGACCCCCCACGCGCCGAGCTTGGCCGCCTGCTCCGGCGACACCATCTCCAGGTGTTCCAGCCGATGTCCGCAGCGGGCCACCGCCGGCGCCCCGAATGTCTCGACGGTGCGTTGCAGGGCGTCGACCACGACCCTGACCGCCGCGTCGCCGATGACGTGGAAGCCGGCCGTGATCCCCGCCTCAGTGCAGGCGAACAGGTGTCCGGCGACGGCGTCGGCGTCGAGATGGCTCGCGCCGCAGGTGTGTGGGGCGTCGGAGTAGGGCTCGCTGAGCCAGGCGGTGCGCGATCCCAGCGCCCCGTCGACGAACAGATCACCGGCCAAGCCGTGCGCCCCGGTTGCGTCGATCACGGCGTGCGCCTGGGCAGCCGTCGACACCAACTCGCCCCAGTAACCGATGACCTCGACCGGATGGTCGGTGTCGCGGAGTTCCTGCCAGTCCTCTGCGCCGCCGATCTGCGGGCCGGCGCATTCGTGAACGGCGGCGATGCCGGCCGCGGCTGCCGCATCCAGCGCCGCCCGGCGTGCCTGATCCCGCTGGTTCCAGGTCAACAGCTGCCGGGCTTCGGCGCGGACCAGGTGATGCGCGGCGGAGGTCAGCGGGTGCTGCGCCGCATAGCCCGCAGCCGCCGGCAGCCCCGACACCCGTTGCCGCAGAGCGCTGGATGCGACAGCGGAGTGCACGTCGACCCGTGCCAGGTAGGCCGGCACGGTTCCGGTCACCGCGTCGAGGGCGGCGGTGGTGGGCGGCGCCGACCATTCGGTGTCGTCCCAGCCGTGCCCCCACACCGGCAGGCCCGGGTACGCCGCGATGTGATCGGCGACCAGACGCAGACAGTGCTCCGCGCTGGTGGCCGCGGACAGGTCCAGCCCCGTCATCCGCAGCCCGGTGGCGGTCAGGTGGACATGGCTGTCGACGAAGGCGGGTGCGACGAATGCCCCGGCGAGATCGGTTGGCTCGGCGTCGGGGAACTGTTCGAGCCCGACGTCATCGCTGCCCAACCAGGCAACGATTCCGTCGCGCACGGCCATGGCGGTGG
>JAGQTS010000323.1 GCA_020438895.1 Mycobacterium sp. | reverse complement strand
GGTACTTCCAGCGCTACATCGAGCACCTGCCTTCCAGGGGTGAGATCGTGCTCTTCGACCGTTCCTGGTACAACCGGGCCGGGGTGGAGCGGGTGATGGGATTCTGCACCCCCCAGGAGGAGGCGCTGTTCCTGCGGCAGTGCCCGATCTTCGAGCAGATGCTCATCGACGACGGCATCCTGTTACGCAAGTACTGGTTCTCGGTCTCCGAAGACGAACAACTCCGTCGGTTCAAGTCCCGGATGAACGACCCGCTTCGATACTGGAAGCTCAGCCCGATGGACCTCGAGTCCATCTACCGCTGGGAAGACTATTCGCGGGCCAAGGACGACATGATGGTGCACACGGACACCCCGGCCAGCCCGTGGTTCGTGGTGGAATCGGCGATCAAGAAGAACGCGCGTCTCAACATGATCTCGCACCTGCTGTCCACCATCCCGTACCACGAGGTGGAGATCGAGAAGGTGGAACTGCCCAAGCGTCCGCAGGTCGGCAACTACCGCCGTCCGCCCCGTGACCTGGCGACCTACGTTCCCGATTTCGCCGCCACCCTGACCGGCGACCCGGAAGCCAACACGTAGTCGCAGGTAGCCTTGGGCCGATGCGGGTCTACATACCGGCGACGCTGTCGATGTTGGAGCGCTTCGTCGGCGACGGCGTTTTTCAGCCGCTCAGCGGAACGGCTTTCGCCGTGACGCCGGCGCTGCGAGAGGCCTATTCACAGGGCGACGACGATCAACTCGGTGAAGTGGCGATCGCCGAAGCGGCGCTGGCCTCCCTCCGGTTACTGGCCTCCGAACCGGAATCCCGGCCTCGACGGGCGGTGCTCATCGTTGATGCCGATGCGACGCCGCGGCCTGACCTCGACGACGCCGTGGTGCGTATCGACGGGCGGGTGAACATGGACCAGGTGGCCGCGGTCTATGTCGACAACGCGGAGGCCGAAGGCGCGGTCCGGGCCGCCGTGGCGGTCATCGATGACGCGGACCTCGGCGACGAGGACGCCGAACTGACCGTCGGCGACGCCCAGGACCACGATCTGGCCTGGTATGACCGTACTGAGCTGCCGTTTCTGATCGAACTGCTGTGATCGGCCGGCTGCATCGGGCCGCCAGGGTGATACCCGGCCTGCTCACCACGCCATTGCTGCCCGAGGACTATCTCACTCTGATCAATCCGCTGTGGTCGGCACGTGAAGTCCGCGGCCGCGTTGTCGAGGTCCGGCCGGAAGCCCGGGACACGGCCACCCTTGTCATCCGTCCCGGCCGGGGTTTCGCCTTCGACTATCGTCCCGGCCAGTACATCGGCATCGGGGTGCTGGTCGACGGACGATGGCGCTGGCGTTCCTACTCGTTGACATCGGTGCCACACACCGGAGCGCGCATTGTCACCGTCACGGTCAAGGCGATGCCGGAAGGCTTTCTGTCCACCCACCTGGTCTCCGGGCTCGCCCCGGGCACGGTGGTCCGACTCGCCGCCGCCCGTGGCGATTTCGTCCTCCCCGACCCGCCACCGCAGTCCATTCTGTTCCTGACCGCCGGCTCGGGGATCACCCCGGTGCTGGCGATGCTGCGAACCATGACGCGGCGCAATCAGCTTGCTGCGGTGGGTGGGGTCGACGTCGTGCATCTGCACTCCGCCCCTACCGCTGAGGACATGCCGTTCGGCGCCGAGTTGGCCGATCTCGCCCGGGCGCGACCGGGCTACCGGCTGATCGTGCGTGCCACTCGCACCGAGGGCCGGCTGGATGTCGCCCGGATCGGCGACCTGGTTGCGGATTGGCGGCTCCGTCAGACATGGGGCTGCGGGCCGGCCGGTCTGCTCGACGATGCCGAACGGCTCTGGGCTGCGGCGGGTCTGGGCGGACGGCTGCACACCGAGCGTTTCGCAGCGCCGATCGCGCGCGACGGTGTCTCGGGAGGCACCGTCACGTTCGCCGGCAGTGGGCGCAGCGTCCACGCCGACGGGGCGACCACACTGCTCGACGCCGGCGAACAGGCGGGTGTTCTCCCACCGTTCGGCTGCCGGATGGGTATCTGCCACACCTGCGTGGTGAACTTGGTCGACGGACGGGTACGCGACCTGCGTACCGGCACTGAATTCGAACCGGGAAGCCGGGTGCAGACCTGTGTGACGGCTCCGGTGGGGGATTGCGTGGTGGACATCTGATGGCGATCACCGACATCGAGGCATTCGCGCACCTCACCGAGGCCGATATCGAGGCTTTCGGCGCCGAGCTCGACGCCATCCGGTCCGACGTCGAGGAATCGCTGGGGGCCGCCGACGCCCGCTATATCCGTCGCGCCATCGCCGCGCAGCGTGGTCTGGAGCTCACCGGTCGGCTCTTGCTCGCCATCAGCACGCGGCGCAGGACATGGTGGGCCGGCACGCTGACGCTGGCGCTGGCCAAGGTGATCGAAAACATGGAGATCGGTCACAACGTCCTGCACGGCCAATGGGACTGGATGAATGACCCGGAGATCCACTCCACCACGTGGGAATGGGATATGGCCGGCGCATCCAAGCACTGGCGGATCACCCACAACGTGGCCCACCACAAGTTCACCAACATCCTGGGGATGGACGACGACGTCGGCTACGGCCTGCTGCGGGTCACCCGCGACGAGCCGTGGCGGCCGCGCAACCTGCTCAACGTACCGTTCAATGCGATGCTCGCCATCGGGTTCGAGTGGGGGATCGCCCTGCAGCACTTGGAGATCGGCAAGATCGCCGACCCGGAGACCCGGACCGCCACCGTGGTGCGAATCAAGGAGTTCACCGCCAAAGCCGGCCGCCAGGTGGCCAAGGATTATGTGGTGTTCCCGGCCTTGAGCGCCCTGTCGCCGTGGGCCGGATTCGGATCGACGGCGCGAGCGAACCTGTGCGCCAACCTGATCCGCAATCTGTGGACCAATGCGGTGATCTTCTGCGGCCACTTTCCCGATGGTGCGGAGAAGTTCACCCTCACCGACATGGCGGGGGAGAGCCGCGGCCAGTGGTACCTGCGTCAGCTGTTGGGCAGCGCGAACATCGACGCCGGCCGGGTTCTGGGTTTCCTCACCGGCAACTTGTCCTACCAGATCGAGCATCACCTCTACCCGAACCTGCCCAGCCACCGACTGGCCGGGATTGCGGTTCGGGTGCGCGCCCTGTGCGCCAAGTACGACTTGCCCTACACCAGTGGTTCCCTGCCGGTTCAGTACGCCAAGACCTGGCGCACCATCGCCAAACTGTCGGTGCCGGATCGCTTCCTGCGCGACAGTGCCGACGATGCCCCGGAAACCCGCAGCGAGCGGATGTTCGACGCGCTGGGCCCCGCTGAGCGTCGGCGCGGCCTGCGGACGGCAATCGCTGAGGTGAGGTCGCGGGCGCTGCGCTGAGATCGTTCTCCGCGATGATCGGTGATGTGTTTCCCTCAGCCGATCCAGTCGAAGACGTCGGGATGCGGCCCTTGCCGGCCTTTCTCG
>JAGQTS010000322.1 GCA_020438895.1 Mycobacterium sp. | reverse complement strand
CCCTGGGCGATATGGGCGAACCTGACCGTGCAACTGCTGCTGGTGGTGGGCTACTTCGTCTACCCGGCGATCGGATTCATGGGCCTGCTCTTCGGGGTTGTCTGGGGGGTCATCGCCTATCTGCGATACGAGGTGCGTCGGCGGCAGCGCCTCGGGCTGCTGCCCGGTCAGCAGACACCGGGAGACCGCACCGACGATGGCCACGACAGTTAGTCGATGACCGGACTCGAGTCGGTGCGGCCCATGCTGGTGATCGGTCGGCGCGCACTGTTGAGGACCGCGGCGGGCGTCCTGGCAGGTCTGGTCATCACGGGCGTCGGGAAGGCCGCTCCGGCCGCTTCGGCTCGACCGAACGGCGGCGGTTACCGGCTTCATCGCGATGTGCGCTACGCGGCTGGGGGTGGGCGGGGGCACCTTCTCGACCTGTATGTGCCGACCGCGACACCGGGGCCTCATCCGGTTGTCCTCTACATTGCGGGCTCGGCCTTCCAGTCCGACGACACCAAGGACGGCCAGCCATCGGGGACATCCGCTGACCCGGGCGCGCCGACCGGGCTGGGTGGACTGACGACCGCTGCCCTGCTGGCTGAGATGTGGGCTCCCCACGGCTATGCGATCGCCGCTGTCAACATTCGCAGCAGTACCGAAGGAACGTTCCCGATGCAGCTCTACGACATCAAGGCAGCGATCCGGTACCTGAGGGCGAACGCTGAAACCTACGACTTGGATTCGGGCAGGTTCGCCACGATGGGCACCAGCAGTGGAGGATGGGTCGCCACCATGGCTGGGGTTACTGCCGGTGTCGCAGACTTGGAAGGTGAGCTCGGCAGTTCGAACGAGTCCAGCGCCGTCAACGCCGTGATTGACCTATTCGGACCTACCGATTTCCTGCAGATGGACGCCCATCGGCTGCCCGGAGGGCAACTCCACGACAGTCCGGACTCGCCCGAATCGATGCTGATGGGATTCCCCTTGCAGAGCGATCCGGCCACCGTCGCCCGCGCCAACCCCGCCGCCTACGTGAACGTCGGGAGTCCGCCCATCTTCATCATCCACGGCCAGGCGGACCCCTTGGTGCCGTTCAATCAGTCGGAGATCCTGTTCGACGCCTATCGGCGGGCTGGGGCGACGGCCACCCTGACGTTGGTTCCCGGCGCTGTTCACACCGACAACTATCTGGCCAATCCGGCAGCCTCGACGGGCCGCATTGTGCTGCATACCAGCGCCGGTGCCGTGGCGCGGGGTTCGGAACCACCGCCCACGTACGAGACTTTGCTGGACTTCCTCGACACTCAACTGAGGGCTTGACCGGCGTCAAATTCAGGCAGGTACGCTGACGCCGAGACTGCCCCGGCGACGATGCGGAGCGAAGCGATGAGGAGGAGCGGCGGAAGATGACCGAGCCGGCGACGATGCGGAGCGAAGCGATGAGGAGGAGCGGCGGAAGATGACCGAGCGGACTTTGGTGCTGATCAAGCCGGACGGTGTCGAGCGTCGGATGGTCGGTGACATCCTCGGCCGGATCGAGCGGAAGGGCCTGACCCTCGTCGCCCTGGAACTGAAGCGAGTCAGTGACGAACTCGCCCGTGCTCACTACGCGGAACACGCGGACAAAG
>JAGQTS010000321.1 GCA_020438895.1 Mycobacterium sp. | reverse complement strand
GCTACGACGGCCGCGGGGTGGTGCTCGCCGACGATGTGGTGGCTGCCCGTGACGCGGTCGCCGGATACCTGCGCGACGACGTAGCGGTGCTACTCGAGGAGCGGGTGGCGATGCGGCGCGAACTCTCGGCACTGGTGGCGCGTTCGCCGCTCGGTCAGGGCGCGGCCTGGCCGGTGGTCGAAACCGTCCAGCGGGACGGGATATGCGTGACCGTGCTGGCGCCCGCGCCGGGGCTCCCCGAGGATGTGGCCGCCCGGGCCGAACGGCTGGGGTTGCGCATCGCCGCGGACCTCGGGGTGGTCGGCGTGCTGGCCGTGGAATTGTTCGAGACAACCGAAGGTGCGCTCGTGGTCAACGAGTTGGCCATGCGTCCGCACAACTCCGGGCACTGGACCATGAACGGTTCGGTCACCAGCCAGTTCGAACAGCATCTGCGCGCGGTGCTGGACTACCCGCTGGGGGACACCCGGCCGCTGGCTCCGGTGACGGTGATGGCGAACGTGCTGGGAGCCCCGCAGGCGCCCGCGATGGGAATGGACGAACGAATGCACCACCTGTTCGGCCGGATTCCCGATGCGCACGTCCACCTGTACGGCAAGGCGGAACGGCCGGGCCGCAAGATCGGGCACGTCAACCTGGTCGGCGGCCCGAAGGCTGACGTGGCCACGGTGCGGGAGCGGGCCGAACGGGCAGCGCATTGGCTCTCGCATGCCGAGTGGACCGATGGCTGGGACGGACGGGAAGCGACAGGGAGGAGCGGCGAAGGTGGGCGTCGATGACTGACAAGCCGCGCGTCGGCGTGATCATGGGCAGCGACAGCGACTGGCCGGTGATGGCCGACGCCGCCGAGGCTCTGGCCGAGTTCGACGTGCGCTTTGAGGTCGGTGTGCTCTCCGCGCACCGGACTCCGGGGCGGATGCTGGACTACGCCCGTTCGGCGGCCGGCCGCGGGATCGGGGTGCTCATCGCCGGGGCCGGTGGTGCCGCCCACCTGCCCGGGATGGTGGCTGCGGCGACCGCGCTGCCGGTGATCGGGGTGCCGGTTCCGCTGGCGCATCTGGACGGGCTGGATTCCCTACTTTCGATCGTGCAGATGCCCGCCGGGGTGCCGGTGGCGACGGTCTCGATCGGTGGTGCCCGCAACGCCGGGTTGCTGGCGGTGCGGATACTGGGCTCAACGGATCCGGTTCTGCGTGCGCGGATGGAGGGGTACCAGGCCGATCTGGAGCGTCTCGTGCTCGACAAGGACCGGGCACTGCAGGAGCGGCTACTCGGTGAATCAGGAAACGGGTAACGTTACTCACGAGTAGCTCCGACGAGGGAGAGAGGCTGTCATGGCTGGTTGGGCCGGTGATTCGGCGTTCGATGTGTTCGCATTGCCCGAGGAGCACGAAGAACTCCGGGCGGCGATCCGCGCGCTTGCCGAGAAGGAGATCGCCCCGTACGCGGCAGCCGTCGACGAGGAGGCGCGTTTCCCCGACGAAGCCCTCGACGCGCTCAACGCCTCGGGCTTCAACGCCGTGCACGTGCCCGAGGAGTTCGGTGGGCAGGGCGCCGATTCGGTGGCCGCCTGCATCGTGATCGAAGAGGTGGCCCGGGTGGACGCCTCGTCGTCGCTGATCCCCGCGGTCAACAAACTGGGCACCATGGGCCTGATCCTGCGTGGGTCGGATGACCTGAAGAAGAAGGTGTTGCCGGAGATCGCGAACGGCAAGATGGCGTCCTACGCCCTCTCCGAGCGGGAGGCCGGCAGTGATGCGGCGGCGATGCGCACCCGGGCGAAGGCCGACGGTGATGACTGGATTCTCAACGGCTCGAAGTGCTGGATCACCAACGGCGGCAAGTCCACCTGGTACACCGTGATGGCGGTGACCGACCCGGACAAAGGGGCCAACGGAATCTCGGCGTTCATGGTCCACGAGGACGACGAGGGCTTCACCATCGGACCCAAGGAACGCAAGCTGGGCATCAAGGGCTCTCCCACCACCGAGTTGTACTTCGAGAACTGCCGCGTACCCGGGGACCGGATCATCGGCGAGCCCGGCACCGGATTCAAGACCGCGCTGGCCACCTTGGACCACACCCGTCCGACGATCGGGGCGCAGGCCGTCGGCATCGCCCAAGGGGCCTTGGACGCGGCGATCGCCTACGCCAAGGACCGCAAGCAGTTCGGCCGGCCGATCGCCGACAACCAGGGTCTGCAGTTCATGCTCGCCGACATGGCGATGAAGGTGGAGGCCGCCCGGCTGATGGTCTACTCCGCCGCGGCCCGGGCGGAACGGGGCGAGGGCAACCTCGGCTTCATCTCCGCGGCGTCGAAGTGCTTCGCCTCGGATGTGGCGATGGAGGTCACCACCGATGCGGTGCAGATCTTCGGCGGCGCGGGCTACACCGTGGACTTCCCGGTCGAGCGGATGATGCGCGACGCCA
>JAGQTS010000023.1 GCA_020438895.1 Mycobacterium sp. | reverse complement strand
GCCCGCCGCCAGCACGGGAATATCCTGTCCGCCCGGCATCTGCGAGATCGCCTCCAGCACTTCGGGAATCAGCACCAGGGTGCTGACCTCACCGCAGTGGCCACCGGCCTCGGTGCCCTGAGCCACGATCAGATCGACCCCGGCGTGGACCTGCTTGATGGCGTGTTCCTTGGCGCCGACGAGTGCGGCCACCGGGATGCCGCGCTCCTTACCGGCCTGGATCATGTAGTCCGGCGGCACACCCAGGGCGTTGGCCATCATCCGGATCGGATGGTTCAGGGCCACCTCCAGCAGACTCTGACCGGTATCACCGGCCAGCGCCGAGGAGACGATCCGGACCTCCTCGATCTCGATGTCATGATCGGCGAGCAACTGGTTGATGAAGTCCTTGTGCTCAGCGGGGATGCGCTCCGACAGCTGGGCGAACGTCAGGCCCTCCCCCTTGCCCTCGTACTTCGCCGGCACGATGATGTCGACGCCGTACGGCTTCCCGTTGACGTGGTCGTCGATCCAGGTCAGCTCCTGCTCGAGTTGATCAGGCCGGAACGCCACCCCACCCAGCACGCCGAACCCGCCGGCGTTGGTCACCGCGGCGACGACGTCGCGGCAGTGACTGAAGGCGAACAGCGGGAACTCGATGCCGTAGGTGTCGCAGATCGGTGTCTTCACCCGCCCAGTATTGCGCGGCCCCGGCGCCGGACCGCCGCAGGTGGGTCCAGAACTCCGATGGGGGCCGACCGCTCCCGGGCGTGCGACGATGGCGCCATGGCAACCGTCGGGCAGTGGATCGAGGGGGCCCGACCGCGAACCCTTCCCAACGCGATCGCTCCGGTGCTCGTCGGGACCGGTGCGGCGGCCTGGCTGCACTCCGCAGTGTGGTGGAAGGCCCTGCTGGCCCTGGGGGTGTCGGTGTCGCTGATCGTCGGGGTGAACTACGCCAACGACTACTCCGACGGTATCCGCGGCACCGACGACGAACGTGCCGGACCGCTGCGCCTGGTGGGTTCGCGGCTGGCCGCGCCCCGGGCGGTCCTGGCCGCAGCCGGGTTGAGCCTGGCCCTGGCCGCCATCACCGGCCTGATTCTGGCGCTGGTCAGCGCGCCCTGGCTGATCGCCGTCGGTGCCGGCTGCATCGCGGGTGCCTGGCTCTACACCGGGGGCTCCCGCCCGTACGGCTACGCCGGCTTCGGTGAGATCGCGGTCTTCGTGTTCTTCGGCTTGGTCGCGGTGCTGGGCACCCAGTTCACCCAGGCATCACGGGTCGACTGGGTCGGTGGTGCGCTGGCGGTGGCCACGGGAGCGTTGTCCTCGGCGGTCCTGGTCGCCAACAATCTGCGCGACATCCCCACCGACCGCACGGCGGGCAAGATCACCCTCGCGGTGCGACTCGGTGACAGCCGCACCCGGTGGCTGTACCAGTGTCTGCTGGTGACCGCCGGGCTGCTGACCGTCCTGCTGATGTTCGCCACCCCGTGGTGCGCGGCCGGTTTGGTGGCCGCCCCCCTCGCGGTGAAGGCGGCCGGACCGGTGCGCGGCGGATCCGGCGGGCGCGACCTCGTTCCGGTGCTGCGGGACACCGGGCTGACGATGCTGGTCTGGTCGGTTGCGGTGGCGGCCGCGCTGGTCTTCGCGGCCTGATCTCTCCCGTCCGGGCGCTACTTGTCGGGCTTCTCCCCGCGCAGTCGGGCCTGCAGCTCTTCCCGGTCGGCCCGCCGGCGTTCGTCGACTTCGGCGATGCCCGCGGTCGCGCGCCGGCGCAGGGGGCCCAGCAGCCAGATTCCCAACGGCAGCGAGATCACGATCGCGAACAGCATGGCGACGATGAGCGGAAACTCGGTGATCCCGATCAGATGGGCCGCGTAGAAGATCACCGCCGTGAGCACGGCCACCAGAAGCAGGCGGGCCAGCGTGTAGACGACGACGTCCCGGAGCATGCGCCCGGTGTTCGGAGCAGGCTGGTTTTCGGTCACGGCGCCGAGCCTACCGACGCGCGTATATTCGAGTGCAGGAGGTTTCGGAGTGGTCTACCTGCTGTTAATCCTGACTGTCGTCGCTCTGGCGTACGTCGGGTTCCGTGCGCTCCGGGCGCAGGCCAACAAGCCGCCCACCCGGGTGATCGGCCCCGACGACGACCCGGAGTTCCTCTGGCGACTCGGCCGCGGCGACAACAAGCCCAGCTGAACCCGGCGGGCCGTCAGTTGACGCCAGCGTAGGAGTGCAGTCCGACGGTGACCAGGTTGATGAAGAACAGGTTGAACACCATCGCCACGAAACCCGCGACGTTGATCCATGCCGCTTTCCGATCGCGCCATCCGGCAGTGGATCGGGCGTGCAGGTACGCGGCGTAGATCACCCAGGCGATGAATGACACGGTCTCCTTGGGGTCCCAACCCCAGTAACGGCCCCAGGCTTCCTCGGCCCAGATCGCGCCGAAGATGACCCCGAAACCGAACACCGGAAAGCCGAAGATGGTGGTCCGGTAGGCGATCCGGTCCAGGGTCTGGGCGTCCGGCAACTTCGCGACAACGCGGGCCAGCCCCCCGGTCCCCTGTTCGGCGAACCGAGCCGTCTTCAGCAGGAACAGGATGCTGGCCACTCCGGCCACCAGGAAGACCCCGGATCCCAGGCTCACCACCGACACGTGGATGGGCAACCAGTAGGACTGCAGCGCGGGCATCACCGGTGCGGCGTGGGTGTAGAGCCACTTGCCCGACACCGTCAGCAGGACCAGCACCGGCAGCAGGACGAACACCCACAGCGCCCGGTACTGCGGCTTGCGCAGCACCACCGCCGCCGCCACCAGCCCGCAGAAGCTGGTCAGGTTGATGAACTCGTACATGTTGCCCCAGGGCGCCCGGGAGGTCGCCATCCCGCGCAACACGATGCAGCCGAGCAGCAGCCCGATACCCAGATAGACCAGAGCCAGACCTGCCCGGCCCGTTCGCTCGGCCAGCGGCGGAGCGCTGCCCGCGGCCACCACACCGGGGCGATCCGCGTCGGCCGTGACGGTCCCGGCCGCGGCACCGAGGGCAGACGCGCGTCCCGCTGCGGCCCCGACCAGTTCGCGTTGCTCGACCTTGCGACCGCGGGAGGATGCCAGTTCGACGGCCAGCAGCAGCAGCGCCAGGACCAGGACCAGGACCGATGCGGTGAACGCCCAGTCGGAATACCGGGACAGGTTGATGTCGATCTCAGTACTCACGAACGCGTTTCCTCCGCCTCGGACAGCCGCCGGGCCAGCCGATCCAGCTCCTCACCCCACCCGGAGTTGTCGGTGCGGGCCAACCCGCCCAGCTCGACCTTCACCGTACCTGCGGGGTCCGGGGATCCGGCTCCCCGGTCGCCGCCGCCGGTGGGGGTGATCCGTGCCCACACCCGACGGCGGCGCACCACCAGCGAGACCAGCAGTCCACCCATCATCGTCATCGCGAACACCAGTACCCAGACCTGACCCGGGTCGTGGGAGACCTGCAAGTTCACGAACGGTGTGGCGCCGTCGAACCGCACCACGGTGCCGTCGTCGAGGGTGACCTGCTCACCTGCGACCAGATTGACCCGCTTGACCTTGTTCAGCCGCTTCTGCTCGATGAGCCGCGGGTCGAGACTGAACAACGACTGCGGCCGGCCGGTGTCCAGCCCGGCATCGCCACGGTAGATGTCGACGGCCACCGCAGGGTCGTTGAGCGCCGGGTAGCTCGATGACAGCAGTGTGCCGTCCAGTTCCTTGGTCGGGGCGAACAGCCCGGTGATGGCGATCTGATGGCGCCGAAGCTCCTTCTCCGAGTACATCCCGGCGGGCGGGTCGAACCGCACGGTGCCCGAGGACAGCAGCGTCTGAAGGTTGTCGGGGCTGAACTGAACGGTTCGGGTCCGCTGTTGCCCGCCGGGGAAGGTCACCGTGAAGGTCGGCGCGTAGCCGTGGCCCTGCAGGTAGACCCGGTCACCGCCGACCCGCAGGGGGTGGTTGACCTCCAGCCGGTAGGGCCGCCACGTGCCGGCCACCAGATCGTCGCCGGCCTGATACTCGATATCGGAGGCGAACGAGGTGGCCTGCCCGTTGGGCAGGTATTCGGCCTGGAAGTTGTTGACACGCACGCACATCGGATACAGCGAGGTGCCGTCGACACTATTGCCGGCCCGGAAGGAGTCGAACGCCGCGGGCGACGCCGAACACATCCCCGGACCGCCGTCGGCGATGACGATGACGTTGCCCTCGTAGCCGAACAGCTTGCCGACCGCCACGGCGGCCAACAGCCCGAGCAGCGAGAAGTGGAAGACGATGTTGCCGAACTCGCGCAGGTACCCCTTCTC
>JAGQTS010000320.1 GCA_020438895.1 Mycobacterium sp. | reverse complement strand
GAAGTCCTGCTTGCTCACCCGCGCCGGAGTGAACTGGATCTCGCGGTTCTGTTCGGACTCCGGGTCCCAGGCGCCGAGCGCCGCGATGTCGTCGGCGGTTATGTTCTCGCCGTCCTCGGTGCGCAACAGGTTCTCGGCGAGCACCTTGAGGCTGTAGGGGAGTTTCTCGGTGCCGGGTACGGCATCGAGGCGGTAGATCTCGTAGCTTCTGTCCCCGACAGTCAAGGTGTCGCGGGCCGAGAACGAATTCAGGGACGGCTTCGAGGAAACGCTGCTCACATCAACTCCATAGTCGAGGAACCGGTCAACGCCGATCCGCTGCCGGGTGACTCGAATCCTAACGCGCGCCGACGGTCGCCAACCCGGAGATCGGCGAGGGCCCGGATACTGGTACCGCCGTGCGCGGCGCGTGCCGCCACCCTGGCCGCCCCGGGACGGTACGGTGTGGCCTCGTGAGTGGCTACCCGAGCGCCCCGCACCCGGCCTACATCCCGGTGGAAGTCTGCAGCGCGGTTGGTCTTCCCGCCTCGGCATCACTGGAGACGTGCATGGACGCGGTGCAGGCCGACGTCGCTGTCAACGGCGTGGCGGCCCCGGCTGCCGATGTCCCCGGATTGGAGGAGGTCGTCCGCAGCGCCGCCGGACGCGGTGTCGATCTGAAGGTGGTGGTGCTCGCACAGAGTCCGCCCATCGACACTCCGCTGCGGGATATCGCGACCGAGGTCGGGCAAGCACATCCGGGGTCGACGGTCCTCGTCCTCAGCCCCGGTTGGGCGGGCACGTACAGCACCAGCTACGACCGCGTCCTGCTGGAAGCCGGTCAGGATGTCGCCAAGTTGGCGCCGAATCCGGTCCAGGGGGCGCAGAATTTCGTTGACCAACTCAAGACCCCGATTTTCCCCTGGACTGCATTCACGGTTTTTTTGGTAATCGGGGTCGCGGGAGCGGCGTTTGCAACACGCTTTCTGCGGAATAGGGCGGCGCGCCGCCAGGCCGAAGTGCACTCGCCTGAGCTGCGAGCATAACTATTTCTGGCAATTCCCTAAGATCACTATTCGATTACACCTGCGGAAATACATCCGTGTAATTTTCTCGCGCAGTTTCCCCTGAGACAAACGTGACGTACGGTGCAACTGTCGCCATTGTTATTGATGTGACTCATGAGATGTGAGTGACAGGTGTGACAGACAGTGAAACTGAGGAGTCAGAGTCGATGAGACCCCGCATGAGTGCGTCCCTTCGTGGTTCTCTTGCACGGCCGGTCCGCCAGACCTCGCGGGCCGTCGCCCCGCTGACCCTGAGCGTCGCGATGACGCTGACCATCCCCGGCTTGGCGCAGGCCCAACCGAAACCTGAACCCAACACACTGGCCGCACTGGTCGCCGACGTCGCCGAAGCAAACCAGCGACTGGAGGAGATCGGGGCCCGGGTACAGATCGAACAGGAGAGCGTCAACAAGGCGATCGTCGAAGTTCAGGAAGCGCGGGAGGCCGCCGCGGCGGCCCAGCATCAGGTGGACGCCAGCCATCAGGAGGTGGAACAGGCCACCGCCGCCATCAGCGACGCTCAGCGCAGGTTCGACACCTTCGCCGCCGCCGCCTACGTCAACGGTCCGTCCGCCTCGTTGGTGATGGCGCGGACCCCGGAGGACCTCATCGCCACCTCCACCGCAGGACAAGCGCTGGCAATCAGCTCGCAGCAGGTGATGAACGGCCTCCGGCGGGCCCAAACCGAGGTGGTCAACAAGGACTCCGCGGCTCGGCTTGCCAAACAGAAGGCCGATGAAGCGGTTGACGGAGCTCAGCACAGCCAGGACGCGGCCGTCGAAGCCCTGACGAGGGCGCAGGCAACCTTCCGGGAGCAACAGGCGGAGATCGATCGGGTCGCCGCCGAGCGCCAGGCGGCTCAGCGCAAGCTGGAACTGGTGCGTCAGCAATCGGCCCCCGCCACCCCGGGCGCGGCCTGGACCTCCGGTCCGATTTCCGGTCCGATCTCCAAGGAGGCCGGAAGTCTTCCGCAGGCCGCTGCGCCGGCCGTTCCGGGCACCGGTGACCGCTGGGATCCGGCCGCCGGCGTGGGCCCGGCCGCCTCGGTCAAAGTGCCGTACGGAAAGCCCTCGGAGTGGGATCTGACCCTGCCCGCGATCCCGAGCGCATTCCTGTCCGGTGACCCGGTCCAGATCATTAACGCCGTCCTGCAGATCGCGATGAACTCGATGCAGGTCACCCAGGACCTGGGCAAGCAGTTCCTGCAGAAGTTGGGCATCCTCAAACCGACCGACACCGGAATCACCAACGGCGGCGGAATTCCGCTGGTGTACGGCAACCAGGCCATCGAGTACGTCATCAGGCGAGCGCAGTCCCAGATCGGGGTGCCCTACTCATGGGGTGGCGGCAACGCCGCCGGGCCGAGTCGGGGCATCGATTCCGGCGCCAACACGGTCGGTTTCGACTGCTCCGGACTGGTTCTCTATGCCTTCGCCGGCGCCGGGATCAAGCTGCCGCACTACTCAGGGTCGCAGTACAACATGGGCCGGAAGATCCCGTCGGCCCAGATGCGCCGTGGGGATGTCATCTTCTGGGGACCCGGTGGCTCCCAGCACGTTGCGATCTTCCTGGGTAACGGACAGATGATCGAGGCCCCCTACACCGGTTCGTTCGTCAAGCTTTCCCCGGTCCGCACCAGCGGTATGACCCCGTTTGTCGTGCGCTACATCGAGTGGTGACGGAGAAAGTCATGTCCGGCAATCTGTTTCGGCCACTGCAGGCCTTGGCGGCGGGGGTCATCGCGATCGCTCTCGCCTTGGGGGCGGCCGCACCGGCCGCGGCGGAGCCCGAATGGGACCCGACGCTGCCCAAGCTCATCAGCGCCGGCGCGCCCGGCGATCCGGTAGCCATGGCCCAAGCGTCCCTGGCGTTCACCCAGCAGGCCGCCAAGACCACGATGGACTTGGGCCGCAAGTTCCTGGCTGGCCTGGGAATCGGCGGCAGCCCCACCGCGCTGCCCGGTGGCCGGGTCCGCGGTCCGCAGGCGATCGAGTACGTCATCGCCCGCGGGGGTTCGCAGCGAGGGGTGCCGTACTCGTGGGGTGGCGGCGCCATCAACGGCCCGAGCGAAGGCGTGGATCACGATGCGGGGAAGGTCGGTTACGACTGCTCGGGTTTCACCCGCTACGCGTTCGCCGGCGTGGGTGTCCAGATTCCCAAGTACTCGGGGGACCAGTACAACGCGGGCAGGCACGTCGCGCCGTCGCAGGCGAAGCGGGGGGACCTGATTTTCTGGGGCCCCGGCGGTAGTCAGCACGTCGCCATCTATCTCGGCAATGGCCAGATGCTGGAGGCGTCTTCAGCGGCGGGCCAGGTCACCGTCAGCCCCGTGCGGACCGCGGGCATGACCCCGTATGTGACGCGCATCATCGAGACCTGAGACG
>JAGQTS010000319.1 GCA_020438895.1 Mycobacterium sp. | reverse complement strand
CACCTATCTGGCCGATCGAACAGCCGCAACGGCCGTGCTGGGTATCGAACCGGCCGGGGCCGCCTCGATGATCGCCGCCCTGTCCGCCGGCGGGCCGGTCGACCTCGATCATGTCGATCAGTTCGTCGACGGCGCAGCGGTCAGGCGGGCAGGGCGCCGGCCGTTCGAGGCACTCTCCGCTGCCGGAGACATGGTCTCGGTCACCACCGTCGATGAGGGGGCGGTGTGCACGGCGATGCTCGACCTCTACCAGAACGAGGGCATCATCGCTGAGCCTGCCGGGGCACTGTCGGTGGCAGGGCTGCTGGAGGCGGACGTGCCCCCGGGTTCGACGGTGGTGTGCCTGATCTCCGGCGGCAACAACGACGTGTCCCGGTACGGCGAGGTGCTGGAGCGCTCACTGGTCCACAAGGGGCTCAAGCACTACTTTCTGGTGGACTTCCCCCAGGAGCCAGGCGCTCTGCGACGCTTCCTTGACGACGTGCTCGGTCCTGGTGACGACATCACGCTGTTCGAATACGTCAAGCGCAACAATCGGGAAACCGGCGAAGCGCTGGTGGGCATCGAATTGAGTTCGGCGGCCGACTATGACGGGCTGCGGGCGCGGATGGACGCTTCCGGACTTCATGTCGAGGCACTCGAGCCGGGCTCGCCGGCATACCGCTACCTCACCTGACCCTGCGGCGCGGTCGGCGGATCCTTCCCGCGGATACCTCAGTCCGGAGCGAGCTTCAGCACGGCAACCGAATGCCCCGGCAGAGCGGTACCGTCCGAACCGGCCGCCGCGGGGTCGCCCCACTGCAGCAGTACCTGGCCGGCCACCGGAACCACGGCGTTCTCAGATGCCAGGTTGCACGCGATCGCGATACTGCCGCGGCGCATGACGATCCAGCGTCGATCTTCGTCGTAGTCGACGGCCAGGTGCTCCAGCCACGGGTCGGCCAGGTCGGGTTCGGTGCGGCGCAACGCGATCAGGCCCTGGTAGAACGACAGCAGCCGGGCGTGCCCGGGTCTTCCCATCTCGTCCCAGTCCAGCTTGGAGTCCAGGAAGGTCGCGATGTCCTGCGGGTCGGGAACGTCGTCGGCGTTCCAGCCGTGGTCGGCGAACTCCGCTTTGCGGCCCTCGGCTGTGGCACGGGCCAGATCCGGCTCGGGATGTGAGCTGAAGAACCGGAACGGCCGCGAGGCCCCCCACTCCTCGCCCATGAAAAGCATTGCAGTATAAGGTGATCCGAGTGCCAGAGCAGCTTTGATGGCGAGTTGGCCGTAGTCCAAGTTCTGCGACGGCCGGTCCCCGACAGCCCGGTTTCCCACCTGATCGTGGGTACAGGTGTAGGCCATCAGCCGCGTCGCCGGAATCAGCGACCTGTCGAGCGGACGGCCGTGCCGCCGGCCGCGGAAGGACGAGTACGTCCCGGCGTGGAAGTAGCCGTTGCGCAGTGTGAGCGCCAGTGCGGCCATCGAGCCGAAATCCGCGTAGTAACCCTGCCGTTCGCCGGAAACGGCAGTATGGATCGCATGATGGATGTCGTCGTCCCACTGAACGGTCATGCCGTACCCGCCGCGGTCACGGGGGGTGATCAGCCGGGGGTCGTTGAGGTCGCTCTCGGCGATCAGTGACAGCGGCCTGCCCAATTCCACCGACAGTGCCTCGGTTTCTGCGGACAGCTCTTCGAGGATGTGTACGGCGGTGTTGTCGGCCATCGCGTGCACCGCGTCGAGCCTGAGTCCGTCGGCGTGGAAGTCACGCATCCAGCGCAGCGCACAGTCGATCACGTAGCGACGCACCTCATCGGAGCCAGGCCCGGCGAGGTTGACGCCCTCACCCCACGGGCTGGCCACGGGGGACAGATACGGGCCGAATCGAGGCAGGTAGTTGCCCGACGGCCCGAAGTGATTGAACACCGCGTCGATCAGCACACCCAGTCCGCGGGCGTGGCAGGCGTCCACCAGCCGGATCAGGCCCTCGGGGCCGCCGTAGGGTTCGTGTACGGCGAACCACAGGACCCCGTCGTAGCCCCAGCCGTGGGTGCCGTTGAACGCGTTGACCGGCATCAGCTCGACGAAATCCACACCCAGCTCGACCAGGTAGTCCAACTTCGCGATCGCGGCGTCGAATGTCCCTGCAGCGGTGAAGGTTCCGGTGTGCAACTCGTAGATCACCGAACCCTCGACGGACCGTCCGGCCCAGTCGGCATCGGTCCAGGCGGTCTCTGGGGGTGTCCAGAGCTGAGAGCGGTGGTGTACGCCGTCGGGCTGACGGGCCGACCGGGGGTCGGGGAGAACGGTGGGATCGTCGTCGAGCACGAAGCCGTAGCGGGCCCCCGGCCGCGCCGGCACGTTCGCTCGCCACCAGCCGTCGTCGTGGCGGGTCATACCGTGCCGCTGTCCGTCGATATCGAGGCGCACCGTCCGTGGCCGTGGGGCCCATACCGCGAACTCAGTCACCGCTGCGCTCCAGCAATGTCACCGGCAGGTCGGCGAACAACTGCGCCGCGCCGACCCGGCCGCTGTGGCGGGCGCCGGTGATCCTGTCCGACCAGCGCCCGCTCGGGAGTGTCAGCGCGGTGTCGCCCCATCCGTTGTCACCCAGAGTGACACTCCAGCGAGTGACCGCGACCAGGACATCCTCCCCTCGGCGGAACCCCAGAAGGTGCTGCGTCGCTGCACCGGTGGCCAGCACCGGACGGTAGCTGCCGCGCAGAAAGGTATCCGGACGGTCCCGGCGCGCCCGCAGCGCCGCGGTGACGACGCGTACCTTGGGATGATCGAGTCGGCGCAGCGCGTCCCGCCTCACGGTGAAGTCGACCGGGCGACGGTTGTCCGGGTCCACCAGGCTGTCCTCCCACAGCTCTGTGCCCTGGTAGACATCCGGCACCCCGGGGACGGTCAGGGCCAGCAGCTTCTGGCCGAGAGCGTCGCTGCGCGCGTGCGGACTCAGCCGGGTGACCAAGGCTGTGAGCTCTGCTGCGACGGGCCCGTCGAGCAGATCGTCGATCCACCGCTGCACGGCCTGCTCGAATTCCTGCGCCGGATCGGTCCAGCTGGTGTGCACGCCCGCCTCGCGGGTGGCCTTCACGGCATAGGCCTGCAGCCGCGCGCGGAGTGTGTCCGTAACGCCGCCATCCTCGGGCCACACGCCGAAGATGTTCTGCCACAGAAACAATCCGGTCTTCCGGTCGGGGGAGGGGGTCAGCCCTTCCCAACGGCGCAACTGTCTGGCCCACACGGCGGGCACTTGTGACAGCACTCCGATGCGGGCCCGGACGTCCTCGCCGCGTTTGGTGTCGTGGGTCGACAACGTCGTCATCGTGTGCGGCCACATCCAATTGCGAACCCCGGCGCTGCGATGGAACTCCGCCGCGCTGACGCCGAAGCGCCGCGGATCGCCGCCGACTTCGTTGAGCGACACCAGCCGGGCGTCGCGGTAGAAGTAGCAATCCTCGACGGCTTTGGCGGTCATCGCCCCGCACACCTGCTGCAGTCGGGCCGCCGGTTCGCTCTCGGAGGCCAGGGCCGCGGTCACGATCGCCAAGGGCGCGGTCAAGTCGGGGTGCCGGGTCACTGTCGTTGCGATCGCCTCGGCCAGCACCGGGGCGAGCACGGGGTAGTCGCAGCGGTACACCTCGATCTCGGCCAGCACGGCGACCACCGCCTCGGATAGCAGCGGATGGGTGGCACCGGCGGATCGCTCGATACTTCGGCACAGTCGGTCGCGTTCGCCGCGCAGCGACTCGGACAACGTGCGGATCTTGATCCGCCGCAACGACTCCGGAACCCGAGCATCAGCCTCGTCGGCCAGTGCGCCGAGGCGCGGGGCGCCGGACGGGTCGAGGAAAACCCCGCCGATCTCCCGCAGGACGTCATATCCGGTGGTTCCCTGCACCGGCAGTGCCGGGTCGAGCGGTTCACCAGGCTGCAGAATCTTCTCGATCACGATCCAGGCCTGCGGGCCGAGCAGTGCCCGGAGTCGGTTCAGGTAGTCCACCGGGTCGGTCAGACCGTCGGGATGGTCGACTCGGACCCCGTCGACCAGGTCCTCGGCCAGCCATCGGGCGATCTCGGCATGGGTTGCGGCGAAGACTGCGGGGTCCTCCTGGCGTAGACCTGCCAGCGACGAGACGGTGAAGAATCGGCGGTAGCCACACACACCGTCCCGCCAGCCGGTCAACC
>JAGQTS010000318.1 GCA_020438895.1 Mycobacterium sp. | reverse complement strand
GCCGACGACAGCCCATGGCGGCGGTGATCAGCTGATCGCCGTGGCCGCGAACCCTATCCTGGGTTGATGGCCTCGATCACCCGGATACGGACCTCCTCGGCTCCAGCGGCGACGGTGTGGGGGGTGCTCAGTGACTTCGGGTCGATCAGTTCGTGGGCGGCGAACACGGACCATTCCTGCCTGCTCGACCACACCGACGACGTCACCGCCGTCGGCACCACGCGGCGCGTGCAAATCGGCCGGAACACGGTGGTGGAGCGAATCACCGAAAGCTCGCCGCCTGATGTGCTGGCCTACGACATCGAGGGCCTGCCCCGATGGCTGGGCCGGGTGTCCAACCGGTGGGTGGTGGCCAGCTCCGGCACAGGCACCCGCGTCACGCTCACCAGCACGGTCCTGATCGCCGACAACCCGGTTGCCCGCGCGGCTGAACACCTGGTCTGCCGGGTGATGGCCAAACAATCCGACGCCATGCTCGATGGGCTGGCCAAACGAGTGGAGAACAGCCGTGTCTGACCACCCCGACGTCGTCATCATCATGACTGACGAGGAACGCGCGATCCCGCCGTACGAGGACGACGACGTACTGGCCTGGCGACACCGCACGCTGACCGGGCAGCGCTGGTTCGACGAACACGGGGTCAGCTTCACCAGGCACTACACCGGGTCGCTGGCCTGTGTGCCCAGCCGGCCGACCATCTTCACCGGCCACTACCCCGATCTGCACGGAGTCACCCAGACCGATGGAATCGGCAAGTCCTATGACGATTCCCGCATGCGTTGGCTGCGCCCGGGCGAGGTGCCGACCCTGGGTAACTGGTTCCGCGCCGCCGGTTACGACACCCACTACGACGGCAAGTGGCACATCTCCCACGCGGACCTCGAAGACCCGGAAACCGGGGGCGTCCTGGCGACCAACGACGATGCCGGCGTCGCCGACCCCGCTGCGATACGGCGCTACATCGAGGCCGATCCGCTGGCCCCGTACGGGTTCTCCGGCTGGGTGGGACCCGAACCGCACGGTGCCGGGCTGGCCAACTGTGGCATGCGGCGCGATCCGCTGATCGCCGACCGGGTGGTGGCGTGGCTGACGGACCGCTACGCCCGCCGACGGGCCGGGGACCCCTCCGCGTTACGGCCCTTCCTGCTGGTCGCCAGCTTCGTCAACCCGCACGACATCGTGCTGTTCCCGGCCTGGTCCATGCGCAGTCCCGTCAAACCCTCACCACTCGACCCCCCACACGTCCCACCGGCGCCGACGGCCGGCGAGGATCTGCGCGAGAAACCCGCCGCCCAGATCGCCTTTCGGGAGGCGTATTACTCGGGGTACGGACCGGGCGCCGGGATCGAGCAGGTCTACCGTCGCAATGGCCAGCGCTACCGCGACCTGTACTACCGACTGCACGCCGAGGTCGACGGGCCGGTGGACAGGGTGCGCAGGGCAGTCACCGAGAACGGTTCGAACGACGCCGTCCTGGTCCGCACATCCGACCACGGAGATCTGCTGGGTGCACACGGCGGTCTGCACCAGAAATGGTTCAACCT
>JAGQTS010000317.1 GCA_020438895.1 Mycobacterium sp. | reverse complement strand
CGGGAGCATGTGCGCTGCAACAGATTTCGGCGGACACCGGAGAATCTCGGTGAGTGCCTGACCGTATTTCGGGTCGATCCGGGCCAGCAGCAGTTCACGAGCCGAGTTGTCGGTTCTGCGAAGGATCTCCGCCCCGTGGTCGGGATCGATGTCCTGCAACCATTGGGCGCCCTGGTCGGGGCCGGCTGCCTTGAGCATCCGGACAGCGACATCGGGGTCCACCGAAGCCAGCACTTCCGGGCCGGTAGCGTGATCGAGCAGTGCGACGAAACGTGCCAGTCGCTTCGACATCGAGGACACTTGGCGGCTGCGCTCAGCGGATCCGGCTGACCGCAGCCATTGTTCGATTGCCTCCGGCGAGTCCAGTTCTGCCGCTCGGATCGGCAGAACGTCAAGCACGCCAAGGTCGAGGGAGCGTCGGGTCACTATCGGTACCTCCAGAGAGCGCTTCTCGGTCGGGCAATTGCCGTGAGACTGAATGTCACTCGACAACGGGATTCGAGGCAGCGTCAGACTAACGACAGCCGGCCCCCGAAAGCGCACTGTTCATGGCGCATCGACAACGGTGGTGCCGCCTGGCGGGGCTGCCGGTAAGCGTGATCTCAGCCCGATTTATCCCCGCCGTGCTGCGACGATGCCGAGTAGCGGAAACCGGAGGGCTGTTCTGGTGGTTTCCTGTTCGTGGGATGAGTACACAAAGAATTCATCTGCTGTTGGGATGCAGGTTGGGTGCCTCGTCGAGTTCCGTTGGCCCGCCCCCGTAGTGGCGGCTGCTTTGCCGGACTGAGTTCGGGGATCTACGGTTGCGCCGTGGAGGCCAGCTCATCGACGGTGACCGTTGCGCTGACCGACGACCAGGACAAGCCGGGCCGCACGCTGGGGGGCTGGCCAAACCGACTGGTCGGCGCGGTGGCGTTCGCCGTGGCACTGCTGAGCATCTGGCAGGTGTTTCGGCCGCTGTCGCAGGGCAGCCAGTTCTATCTCGTCGTGTTCCTGGCCGGGACCCTCCCGCTGGTATTCCTGATCTACCGGTCCGGCTACGGTTTCGCCGATCCGGTGGATCGGCCGGGGTCGCTGGACTGGGCACTGGCCGCGGTGACCCTGGTGGTATGCCTCTACCCGGTCGCGCCGGTCCGGATCGGCACGGCCGGTGGCTACGACGCCTTCCTGGACCGTCAGGGGTTGCTTGAACCCGCCGACGTTGCCATGGGCACGGCTCTTCTCGTCCTCATCCTCGAGGCATGCCGGCGAACCACGGGTTGGGCGCTGCCGATTGTGTGTGGGCTGTTTCTCGCCTACGGGTACTACGGTGGCCTGCTACCCCAAAGCTGGGCGATCGCCCATGCCGGCCTGGACTTCGATCAGATCATCGACGCTCTGTACAACTCGGGCAGCGGCTTCTTCGGCACTCCACTCGATGTTGCCGCCACCTACATCGTGTTGTTCACCATCTACGGCGCGGTGCTCGAACTATCCGGTGCAGCAAGGTTTTTCGTTGACCTTTCGGTGGCGGCCTTCCGTCGCTCGTCCAGCGCGGCCGGCCGCACCGCGGTGGCATCGGGTTTCCTGCTGGGCACAGTGTCCGGTTCGGGAACCGCCACGGCGGTGACTGTCGGCGCCGTCACCTGGCCGATCATGCGGCAGGCGGGCTACACCCCGGAACGGGCCGGCGGCGTCCTGGCCGCCGCCGGCGTCGGCGCGATCCTGTCACCGCCGACCCTGGGCGCCGCGGCGTTCATCGTCGCCGAGTATCTCGAGGTGTCCTACCTACGCGTGTTGGGCTGGGCGCTGATCCCCACCCTGCTCTACTACCTGGGCATTCTGCTGGCCGTGGAGATCGACGCGCGCCGCTTCGGCCTGCGGGCGGCGGGCGCGGAGGCGCCGAGGCCGTGGCGGTTGCTGGCTCGATTCGGCTACCACTTCTCCTCGCTGATCCTCATCGTGCTGCTGTTGGCGGTCGGCATGTCGGCAACCCGGGCGGTGGTCTACGCCACCGCGTTGGCCTTCTTACTGTCATTCCTGGACCGTCGCACCGCCCTCACCCCGGCCCGGATCTTCGGAGCCCTGAGCGCCGGTGTCCGCGGCGTGCTGCCGGTGGTCGCGGTCTGCGCCGCCGCGGGAGTCATCACGGCCATGACCACGAAGACCGGCCTGGGCGCACAGTTCTCGTCGGTTCTGGTGGGCGGGGTGGGGGCGATCACCGACAACCGCACCGCGATGCTCGCGCTGACCGCGGTGTTTGCTGCTGTGGCGCTGGCGATGCTGGGCTTGGCGATCCCGGTGACCGCGTCGTTTGTGATCGGCTGGGTCATCATCGGCCCGGCATTGCTGGCGCTCGACGTCCCGGCCCCGGCGGCGGCGATGTTCGTCTTCTACTACTCCGTACTCTCCGAGGTCACCCCGCCGACGGCCCTGGCCGCCGTGGGGGCCGCGGCGGTCACCGGCGGGCGGGCGGTGGAAACCATGTGGACGACACTGCGCTACGCCGCGCCGGCATTCCTGGTCCCGATCGCCTTCGTGGTGACCGGTCCGGGGGAGTACCTCCTGGGTGTCGGACCGGTACTGGGCGTGCTGTGGACGTCGGCCGCTGCCGCGGCGGGTATCGTCGCGCTGTCGGTCACCGTCGGCGGATGGGTGCTCGGCGTGGGGCCCGCGAGCGTGTTCGCGCGAGTATTCAGCGCAGCCGCCGCCGTTCTGTTGTTGTTCCTCGATCCGCTGACCATCGCGGCGGGATCGGTGGCCCTGCTGATCGCCGTCGCTGTGACCATCAACGACAGGAGGAGGCGCTCATGACGAGAGCTCTGACGACGAAGACCCGACGTGCGGCCGCAGTCGTGGCACTGCTGGCCGTCACGGGAGCCTCCGCGACCGCGTGCGGTGGACGCAAGGACGCCCCGAAGGCGGACACCGGCGGGCAGATCACCTGCGAGGTGGCATCCGACACCCGCGTGGGTATCGCCACCGGCAACGCCACCGGGGTCTACTTCACGCTGGGAAATGCTTATGCCCAGCAGATTTCGGCGACGACCGGCGGGCGGGTCAAGGCCACCGCCGCGGAGACCGGCGCCTCGGTCCAGAACATTCAGCAGGTCGTCGCCGGCTCCTACCAGATCGCCTTCGCGCTCGCCGACACCGCAGCCGACGCCATCGCGGGCACCGCGGCATTCCAGGACAAGCAGCCGCTTGCCGCACTGGCCCGGCTGTATCCCAACTACACCCAGGTGATCGCCCGCACGGACAGCGGGATCACCGACATCGACAGCATGCGCGGAAAGCGAGTCTCCACGGGCTCACCCGGATCGGGCACCGAGGTGATCGCCAACCGCCTGCTGGAGGCCGCAGGTCTCAACCCCGATTCCGACGTCGCCGCGCAACGTCTCGATCTCACCAAGACGGTCGATGGCATGAAAGAGGGTGCGATCGACGCGATGTTCTTCTCGGGTGGCCTGCCCACTCCGGGCATCACCGACCTGATCACCACCGCGCGCGATGGGGTGACATTCGTCGACGTCACCCCGCAGCTGGCCACGTTGCAGCAGATCAGTCCCGCCTACGAGGCAGGGGTCATCCCAGCAGCCACCTACGGGCTCCCAGCGGACGTGCCGACCATCACCGTGGCCAATCTGCTTGTGGCCCGCGACGATCTGGACGCGAATCTGGGCTGCGTGCTGACCAAGGCGTTGTTCGAGCGCCTGACGCAGTTGGAGCAGGCCGCTCCCGCCGCGAAGGGGATCAGCTTGGACACCGCTCGGGACACCGCCCCGGTCCCGCTCAACCGGGGAGCCCAACGTGCGCTGGACGATCTGGGGGCACCGTCGTAGCCGACGGTGTGCCGTGAGGCCCGCGGTCATCGACCCGCGGTGATGCCGGCGACTCGTGCGTCGGCTTCAGGACCGCAGATCGACTGCAGCTCAACCTCACCGCTGAGCAGGTCGCTGATCCGCCGCTGGAGATCACCGGAGGTCAGGTGCAGTTCGAGGTTCTCACCCGGGCAGGAAGTCCCGGTGGCAACGTCGCGATGGCCGGCCAGAGTGTCGACCGTGAGCCCGAACTGCTGTGTCGCCCAGGCGAATACCAGCGCGGTGCTGGCCAGTTGCGCTTCACTGACCGCTTCCTCATCGAAGTTCCCCTCGGCCAGGACGAGGAAGTGGCCGGTCGTGTCATAGTCCGTGGCGGTGTCACCGGCGATGGCGGTGTCGCGGAGTTGGAAGATGTTGCCATTGCGGTCGACGGCCACGTGGTAGGCGATATCCACCCATCCCTTGTCGATTTGGTGGTATCGCTGATGCTGTTGCAGCCGGGCGATGATGTCGCGGTTGTCGGGCAGCGGCACCGCCGAATGGTGAAGGGTCATCCGGTCCACCGTCTGCGCTCTGCCGCCGGGGTACGCCGGCCGGGCCCCCCAGGACGCCCGGCACAGCATCACCCCGGTGGTGAGCGGTGCCGCGGATTCGGTGACCGGAGCGAGCGCTGCGGTGACGGCTGTCGGCGCCGGGGTCGGCGGGGCCGGGTGCGGCGGCGACGACGTTGGTGCGGCAGTGGACTGTGATGGCCCACCGCAGGCGGCCAGGAAGGCCGACATGCCGACGCCACCCGTCACCGCCAGAAGCTGCCGCCGACTGACCCCGGATCCCGCGGTGGGCGAATCGTCACAGTTCCCCACCGGTCCCACCGTAGCCCTGGACTTCAGCGGACGGTCACCCGCGGCCGGTCGACTGTGTGGGCGCCGTCCCGCATCGCCTGCTTACTGGGCCCGCTCGCGCACCACCCGGGCGATGTCGATATCGTGCACGATCCGCATGGCCGGCAGCTGAGACAGCGCCGCGGCGGCCAGTACTGCCAGCGCGGCGAGCCCGAGTGTCGAGAAGCCCAGCGACAGCTGCATGGTGAACAGGTCGCTGTTGAACGACTTCAGGAACCACCACGCAGCGGCCGCGCCGGCAGCCAGACCCAGAGGAAGGGACAACGCGATCGCGGTGAGATTCTCCAGAGCCAGAGTGCCGGTGAGCCGGGGCGTCGACACCCCGGCGGCGCGTAGTGTTGCCAACTCCGTACTGCGCTCGGCCAAGTTGACGGTCATGGTCACATAGATCACCACGAAGGCCAGCGCGGCCCCCAAAGTCACCATCACGCCGACGAAAGCCCAGAACAATCCGAGGTAGCGATTGACGGTGTCTTCCAGCGCGTGCGTATCGGTGTAGGCCAGCACACCGGGCAGGGAGGTGATGTGCGCACGCAGAGCCTCCCGGTCCGCGTCGGAGCCGAAGCGCACTAGATAACTATTGACCGGTTCGCCGGTGATCGAGGCGACCGTCGCCTTGGTGGCGTACAGCGCCGTCCCGAGCGGTTCGTCGAGCAGGCCCGCCAATCGCACGTCGCGCGGACCTCCGTCGGCAGGGATCACCGTCACTGTCGAACCCACCCGCACGTCGAGTTTGTCGGCCAGGGCCGCGCCGGCCAGGATGCCGTCATTGGGGAGTACGCCCGCCGGGGCGCCGGTGAAACCGTGCATCACCGTGTCCGGCACGAATCCGGTGAGCGACGTCGCATAGGTGTGCCCGTTGGCGCGCACCGTCACCGGGCCGGTGATGCTCGGCTCCAACGCTGACACACCCGGTAGCGCCGAGAGTTCAACGCCGAGGCTGGTCGATGCGGGAGCGACAAGTACCGAGGCGTCCTCAAGCTGGACTTGCCCGAACTGCACGTCGAGCATGGCGCGCATGCTGGTCACCATCCCGACCGAGGCGAGTACCAGGATCAGCGACAGCACTCCGCCGACCATCGTCGCGACGGTGCGGCCGGGGCTGCGGGTGAGCGACCGCAGCGCAAGCTGGACCACAGCCGGTAGCCGCCAACCCGCGGTCATCCGGGTCAGTCGCCCGATCTGGGTGGCCCGGACCCGGTCGCCGCGCATGGCTTGGGCGGGGGTCGTGCGCGCCGCGGCGAGTGCGGGGGCAAGCACCGCGATCAGACCCGTGGCCAAGCCCAGGCCGAAGCCGATGACCGCGGTGGAGACATGGTGACGTACCACGGTGTCGGGCACCCCGATCGCCGAGGTGTACAACTCGGTGACGAGTGAGGTGGCCGCCGCGCCGAGAATGACCCCGAGAGCCGCCCCGACGATCGTGACGGCGGCGCCGTACCAGAGGTAGTGGCGCACCACGACTCCCGGCCGCGCGCCCATGGCCAGCATCGCCCCGATGACGCGCCGCTCGCTGTGGACGACCCGGGTCACGACGACGTACTCGGCGATCGCTGCAGCGGTCAGGAAAAGCACCGGGAACCCGACGGCGAGTTCGGAGAATCCGTTGAGGTCTTCGTGCAGCGCCGCGTTGGAGGGCTGGTCGGCGCTGGTCTGAACGTCCCGCGCACCGTTGGCCATCAGGTGCCGGACAACCTGGTCGCGGTCGGATTCGGTTGCATCGGAGTTCATCTGCACGAGTGTCTGATCGGGTCCGGGTTGGCCGGCGAGTTCGGCAGCCAGTGCCGGCGGCGCGAAGAGCACCGCGAAGGACTGCGGGTCGGGCAGCACATCTTGCCGGCTACGCGCCGGCCACAGATACTCCGCTGATTCGACCACCCCGGTCACCTCGACGCTTCGCCAGCGGGTGCCGTCGAACACTTCCAGGCTGTCTCCGGGGCTGAGGTCGAACGATGCGGCGGCGTGTTTTTCGATCGCGACCTGCCCTGGTTCGCCGGAACCGGGTTCGCGTCCGTCGATGATGTCCACGGTGTTGACGCCGTCGCCGGTGAGCCCGACGACGCGGCCGATCAGTTTCGTGCCGTCGATGTTCAGCGGTCGGTCGCCCACCGCGCGGGTGGACACCCGTTGCACCCCCGGCATTCCGCGAACCGATCCGGCCAGCAGTTCGGGATTTCCGCCGGAGGCCGTCAGGTCCGCGAAATGCAGGCGCTCGTAGGTGCGGTTGTAGGAGGTGGTCAGATTGCGGAACGAGTCGTAGCTCGCGATGAACAGCACGACCCCGAGCATCACGATGAGTGCGATCGCCGCCGACTGGGCGGGCCGGCGACGCAGGTCGCGGAGGGTCTTGCGCAGCAAGATGGGCTGCAGCCAACCGGTCAGACGGGTGTCGGGCATGGTGGTCACCACCGAACGCTGGCTGCCTCGGCGGGCGTGGCGTTATGCCGCTCCTCGACGATGGCGCCATCTCTGATGTGGACCACCCTGTCGGCGATGGCCGCGGCGGCGCGGTTGTGGGTCACCATCACCACACCGAGGCCGGAACGGTTGGTTTCCTGTAGCAGTTCCAGCACCCGGCGGCCGGTCTCGACGTCGAGTGCACCCATGGGTTCATCGGCGAGCAGGAGATCGGGGTCGGTGATCAGCGCCCGGGCGATCGCGACTCGTTGCTGTTGCCCGCCGGAAAGTTGGGCGGGAAAGTTGTCGGCGCGGTCAGCCAGTCCCACCGCCTCGAGCAGATGCAGTGCTCTACGACGGTCACCTCGTCCCGTCAGTTCGACGATCACCTCGACGTTCTCCCGGGCGGTCAGCGTCGGTATCAGGTTGAAGAATTGGAAAACGAATCCGACGTGGTCACGACGAAACCTGCTCAGAGAGCCGGGCTTCCGCCCCGATATATCCTGGCCGGCGACGCAGATGGAACCCCGGTCGATCTCTTCGATACCACCGATGACGTTGAGCAGAGTGGTCTTGCCCGAACCGCTTTCGCCGACGATGGCCACCAATTCACCCGGCTCGACCTGCAGGTCGATGTTCCTGAGTGCGTGCACGGCCGCTTCGCCTGCACCATAGGTCTTGGTGACGTCGCGCAGGGTGATTCCGCCTCGAGGCGTAGCGGGCGCGTCGTGCCGTGTCACGGTGGCTCCTTCGGTTGGGTGGGTGCAAGACCCGCTAACCGGCGCAACGCCGGTTCGATCCTCAGTCCGCGAAGCCGTGGGTCGATGACCCGGTGCAGCACGAGGCCGTCGAGTGCGGCGAACATCAACGCGGCGGTCGCGTCGGGATCGATGGCGCCCCCCTGGCGGTCCAGCCAGTCTCGCAGTGCCGCGCGGTATTCGCCCAGAATCTCCGCGAGTCCGGCGCGTAATCGTTCGTATCGCGTTGCCGCAAGCAGCATCTCACTGAACACCAGAATGGTGGGGTTGCCGGTGGGGTCGTCGACGTCGTAGGACGCCACTGCTTCGATGAGGCGCTCCACTCCCTGGGAGGCGGATTCACCGCCCATCCCCTCCAACAAACGGGCGGCCTCTTGTCGGGCCGCGGCCAGGGTGGCGTCGATCAACAGATCGTTGACTGAGGAGAAGTGGTAGTGCACCAGACCGGGTGCAAGACCAGCCCGCTCGGCCACCATCCTGGTTGTCACGGCTTCCCAGCCCCGCTCGGCCACCACCGCGACGGCGGCGACCATCAAGGCGTTCCGGGTCTGTGCGCCACGCTGCGCTGAGGTCGGCATCGACGCTCACCCATCACATTGGACGACCGGCTTGGACATCTGACCAAACGATACACCCAGCCCTCCGTGTGCGCGATACGGTGGAGTCGTGCGCTGGCGCGGAGTTCACCATGTCGAACTCAACGTGCTGAACTACGAGGACTCGATAGCGTTCTACGACGCCATGTTCGGCTGGCTGGGCTAC
>JAGQTS010000316.1 GCA_020438895.1 Mycobacterium sp. | reverse complement strand
CCCTCATCCATCCCCCCGCCGGACGACTCACCCTCATCCTCACTCCCAGCGTAGGAGCCACCGTCGTCCTCACCCCCGCCATAGGAGCCACCGTCCTCACCGCCATAGCTGCTACCGCCGTCGTCGTCGTACGGATCGGCAACACTGGCCGGCGCGCCGGTAAACACCGCCGATAACGAGAGCGCGACCACAGCCGCGGCGGCGGCGAGTCGCCTGATCAACGTCATGTGCTCATCGGTCGCCATGTGAAACCTCCCTGGTGCGGGTGCAGACAAAAGCTGCCACCGATTAGAGCACCCGGCACGAACCTGAGAGGGGTTCTGCGAATATTGCGACCGCGTGAATAACGCCGCTAGAGGTAGCGGCGCAAGACCTCAGCATCCTCTGGGTAGCCCAGTTGGGCCGTGACACCGATCAACTTGGCCAGGTGCACCTTGGGCACCCGGCCCAGTTCGTCGATCGAGTATTCGAGCCGACCGGACTTCTTGTGCGGGCCGTACTTGTTCTGCCAGACCTCCTTGCCCTGACGGGCGATGGCGCGCCCCAGGAAATCACCGAGTACCGCGTCGTCGCCGGGGTGCTCGATGCGGAACACCACACCGGGGTTGGCCCGGGCGGTGATCTCCTCCAGACAGATGTCGTACCAGTAGGCCAACGACATCACCGCCCAGCCGAAGAAGTCGTACACGCCCTCGCCGGCAGTCTGGTTGTCCCAGACGAACAGGTCGACATTGCGGCGCTCCCAGATCAGCTGGCTGCGGAATCCGATGGAGCGGATTTGCTGGTTCTCGGTCGCCACCGAGTTCAACGCGGCCAGTGGGGAGCGGGCGACCACGAACAGCTTGGCGTCGTCGGGGTACTCAGTCAGCGTATTTCCCCACGGTCCGGCACGACGCTTGGCAACCTGCATCCAGGAGATGACACCGTCGACACCGACGTCCTCGTGCGGAACGTCCAAACCGTGTTTCTGGAGCAGACTGGCAGCGAAGCCGGTTCCGCACCGCGGGTGTCCGAGGCCGACGATCATCGGGTCAGGGAACCGTCGCGGCCGGGCGCGACCGCGCTCGTCGAGTCCCGCCCGCGGACAGTGTCGGAGGGCGTTCGGAGGGGGGTGAAGTACACCAGCGTGCCGTTGCGGGGCAATAGCACCGGCCCGGCCCGGCCCCGGGGCCGTTCCAGCCGACGGTCAACCGGTTTCATTCGGCCCTCCCGCAGCACGGTGTGCAGCACGGTGGTCAGTTCCCGCATCGCGAAGGCAGCACCGATACAACGTTTCAGCCCGCCGCCGAACGGTACCCATGCCGAGGCGGGCGGGCGCCCTCCGAGGAACCGCTCGGGGCGGAAGGCATCCGGGTCCGGGTAGCTGTCCGGGTCGCGGTTGATGACGTCGAGCAGCAGGACGATGCGGGTTCCTGGCTCCAGGTGGTAGTCGCCCAATCGGTAGCGGTCGGCGGTCATCCGTCCGGTGATCGGCGCCGCCGGCCACAGCCGCAACGTCTCGTTGATCACGGCCTCGGTGTAGCGGTTTCCTCCCTCGCAGGCCTCGTCGGTGACCCGTTTCAACGCCGCCGGGTGATGCAGCAGCATGTCCACCACCCAGGCCAGGGTGGTTGCCGTCGTCTCATGCCCGGCCAGGACCAACGTGACCAGATCGTCACGGATCTGCCTGTCCGACAGACCTTCCCCATCCTCGTCACGAGCGTCGACCAGCATCCCGAGGATGCCGCCTGACCCACCCGGATCGGCTCGCCGGGCGGCGATCAGCGAAAAGACGGCGTCGTCGATGCGCCGGTTCACCGCCGCCAGCCGGCTCCACGTCCGCAGTCCGCCCAACCGGCGCGCGGCATAACGCACCGGGGTCTCATCGGACAGCGCCAGCATCAGCAGTTCCTCGAACGGCGCACCGAGCCGATCCACCGCGTCGGGATCGTCGACCCCGAACATGATCCGGACGATCACCTCCAGGGTCAGTTCTCGGCCGGCGTCCAGCATCCGCATCGGCCTGCCCTGCGGCCACCTCGCCATGGCGGCCCGAGTTGCCGCCTCGATGATCGGTACGTAGCCGTCGAGGACACCGCCATGAAGTGGCGGGACCAGCAACTTGCGGCGGCGCAGATGCTCCGGTTCCTCCTGGACGAACATCGACCGCGACCCGTAGATCGCCGCGGCCGGCCCGACCCCTTCCCCACCCAACAGCACATCGGGCTTCGCGGCGAACACCTGCTTGGCCAGCGCCGGATCGCCGACCGCCACGACTGGGCCGTAACCCAGAACCGGCAGGGCCACCACCGGCCCCATCCGTCGAACCACGCCGGCGACCAACTGCTGGCCGCCGAGGCCGTAGGCCGCCGCGTAGAGCCCCCCGAAGACATGGGTCAAACCGAGAGGAACGGGCAGTGCCGGAGCGCGCATTCCCTACACCGTGCCACACCGGCGCGCCGGGTACGGTCGGAAAATGAGTGTCGGCCCGGTACATCAGTCGGTGCGCCCCAGCCCGGTCTTCCTGGCGCTGGTCGGAACCACCGCCGCAGGCGGTGCGTTGGCCTGGCTCGCCGCCGATGCGCTCGGCCCACTTGCCCGGATCGGTGTGTTCGTTTTCGTCATTGCCGGATGGGTGGTCTCGCTGTGCCTTCACGAGTTCGGGCACGCGTATACGGCGTGGCGGTTCGGCGATCACGATGTGGCGGTCCGCGGATATCTGACGCTCAACCCGTTGAAGTATTCCCACCCGATGCTGTCGATAGGCCTGCCCCTGCTGTTCATCGCTCTCGGCGGGATCGGCTTGCCCGGCGGGGCAGTGTATGTCCGGACCGGGTTCATGACCTCGCGGCAGCGCTCCCTGGTCAGCCTGGCGGGACCGCTGGCCAACCTGATCCTCGCCATACTGCTGCTGGGTGCGGCCCGGCTGTTCTACGACCCGGCCCACCCGGTGTTTTGGGCGGGCGTCGCGTGTCTGGGTTTCCTGCAGGTCACCGCCCTGGCACTGAACCTGCTGCCGATCCCGGGGCTGGACGGGTACGGCGCACTGGAACCTCACCTCAGCCCGGCAACGCAGCGGGCGGTGGAACCCGCCAAGCAGTTCGGTTTCCTGATCTTGCTGGTGGTGCTGCTTGCCCCAGGCCCCAATCAGTGGTTCTTCGCCACCGTGTTCGCGCTGTTCGACCTCTCCGGAGTCCCCCAGGGCCTGGTCGGCGCCGGCCTGGAACTGGCCCGGTTCTGGTCAGCCTGGTTGTAACACCGTCGCGCCGTTCCAGCCCCGCCCTGCTGTATTAGATTTCTTGAGGTGGGCGCCGGACACAGCCATGGCAGCGCGGACTCTCGGGTGAGCCGGATGGTCGCCGCGTCGGCGGTTCTGGGCGTGTTCTTCCTGGTCGAGCTCGTCACCGCCCTGGCGATCTCGTCGCTGGCGCTGCTGGCGGACGCCAGTCATATGCTCACCGACCTGGTCGCGCTGTTCATGGGTCTGACCGCTGTCCTGCTGGCCAGGCGTGGATCGACATCCCCGGCGCGCACCTACGGCTGGCACCGCGCCGAGGT
>JAGQTS010000315.1 GCA_020438895.1 Mycobacterium sp. | reverse complement strand
TAGAGCGACTCGATCTGCTGGTAGCGCAGCCGCCGGATGCGGATCCGCCCGAGGACCGGCAGAATGTGCCGTTGTACGTTGCGCTCATAGCCCCGGTAGGTGCTCGTCGCCAGGTGCAGCTTCTTGGCCGGGAGCCACTGGCTGGTCAGGTAGGCGCCGAACGTCAGGGACCGGATGGCCCCGATCCGGCGTTCCTCCTTCGCCGCCAACGCAGCGGCCAGGCCCTCTGCCTCGGCCCGGTTCGTGCCGGCCGGATGCCACCTGCGGCGTTCCTTGCCCGTCACCGGATCCAGGCCCTCGTAGATCACCGCGTAGTAGCGGTCACCGCGCTTCTTGACGTATCCCTTCATGGTGTCCTCCTTGAAAGACGTGGGCCCGACGATCGGAACCCGTAGGAACAATCGGTAGACGTCCTTCTCGACGTGCCTCGACGGCTCAGCGCTGTGGTGAAACCCCAGGTCGGAGGGCTGCGGGTAGGTCCCCGAACTCGGGGGAACACCGCGTGTGCGCCCGAGTGGGACGGAGCCGCGCTCGTGTAGGTCAGGGCGCTGATGCTCCGGGCCTTGGATCCGACTGCGAGCGAGCGGAGGCCCGGGCTGCCAACATCGTCGGGTGTGACCGGACCGACTGACCGAGGACAGCGCTATGACACGACGCTGGTCGGCGTCGGCCGCCGGGTCTATGTCCCGGTGCTGTTCGACCCCGACCGCGTGTGGGGCACCAAGCCGCAGCACCACGTGCACGGGACGGTGAACGGCATGGGCGTGCGAGCCGTGATCGAACGAGTGGGCGACGGGTTCGGCATCGTTCTCGGGCCAGCCTGGCGACGCGATTGCGGCCTCGCGGTCGGTGACCATGTGACGGTCCTCCTCGCGCCGGAGGGACCTCAACGTGACGACCTCGCGCCTGACGTCCAACGAGCGCTCGCCGAGAACCCAGACGCCGGGGCGTTCTTCGACTCGCTCGCCCAGTTCTACCGGCGCGCCTTTCTCCGCTACATCGACGGTACGAAGCGCCGGCCCGCGGTCCGAGCTGAGCGCATCGCGGAGGTCGTTGACCTGCTCGGCGAGGGCTACAAGGAGCGACCTACTCGGTAGGCGCGGCCTCCGCGAGCACGGGCGCTGGTCGGGGGGTCCTCAGTGGCGCTGTTGATCGCTGCGGGTCAGCGGCAGTGGTCCCACACGGCCTGCCCGATCTGTACAAGCTCCCCGAGGGCGTGGGCCTCGCCGGGCGGTGATCCGGCGGCCGAGTGCCACTGGTCGAGGTGGTCACGGCTGCAGAACAGGTCGGCGGTGGAGCAGAACTCGTCGATGAGTTGGTTGCCGCAGCGATCGAGTGCGGGCAGCCATCCCCACGACTCAGCCGGGTCGGTCCGGCCGGCGTTGAATCGCAGGTCGATCGGCGCGCTGCAGTACCCGCACCGTGTTGCGACGACCGCGTCGAGGCCAAGGGCGGCGGGAATGCCGACGGCGTCGAACGCGCACCAGGTGTGCCGTTCATGACCGTCGATCGTGAGGGTGTGCTTGGTGGGGCGAGTGGTGAGCCCGGCGATGCCATCCACCCGGCCGCCGCTGACCGTTGCGGCCTGCCGACCGAGCAGGCCGTCGATGATGGCCTGTGCTCGCATCGGGTCGACGTCGGCGGCAACGCCGAGCTCGATCGGCGTGAGGTGTTGGCCGCTGCGGATGGCGGCAAGGCCGGCCCGTTGGATGGCGAGCTCGTCGGGCTGCCCATCCAGCGGCAACGCCGGATCGGCTGCCGCGGTCATGATGCAGCTCGGTCCGTGGTGACCTCTGAGCGCTCGCAGTCATTGCAGGCGCGCACAGGGTTTCGTTTCCTGGCGACGACGAGCGCGCAGATGAGCAGCGCGGTGACGACCGCGAGTCCGATCGACCCGCTCATCCAGCCGACGGCGACCGACAAGGTCCCCGCCGCGACGAGCGAGGTCAGCGTGCAACACACGGCCATGCCCAGTGCGGACACGGCACCGAATCGAACCGCTTCGGCATTCACAGTCCCATCACCTCACGCAACTGCTGCGTTGAGGGCGCGCCCTGGATGCCGTCGGCTGACATGAACACCCGGCAGGTCCACGACGTTTCGGTGTCCGGTCCGGCGAACGGGTCGACGCCGTCGATGAGGATGGTGGGCGATCCGTGCAGTCCTGCGGCCTTCGCGTCGTCTGGGTCGGCGACGCGTTGGCGCACGATGCGGATGTCCGGGTCGCCATCGGCGACCTCGAGCACACGTTGCTCGGCGAGACCGATGTTGGGGCAGTCCTCGAAGTAGAGGATGCAAATTTCCATGCCGTAACCCTAAGCCTTCCCGTGCACTGGAATGTCAAGGGGTCTAGCGTTCCGGATGTGCGCATCGGAGATCTGAGCGAACGCAGTGGGGTGCCGGCCAAGACGATTCGGTTCTGGGAACAGGCAGGACTCGTCGCGGCGCCGGCGCGCACCGATTCGGGCTACCGCGACTACGGCGACGACACGCTGTCAGTGCTGCGGTTCGTGCGATCCGCCCAGGCCGCAGGATTCACCGTGGCTGAGATCGCGGACATCATCGATATCCGTTCGCGCGGTGACGCACCGTGTGAGCACGTGACCGCGTTGATCGACCGACACCTCTCAGACATCGACCGACGCATGAAGGAGCTACGCCTGGTCCGCACCCAGCTGCGTACGCTCGCCGCCAACGCAGACACGCTCGACCCGGCGCGCTGCACCGACTCGCCCGTGTGCCAGATCATCGACGCCTGACCCACAGCCGATTGCAGGACTCGCACGTGACCAACACCTACGACCTCGTGGTGATCGGCGCCGGGATGGCCGGCATCGCGGCGGCGAACAAGGCCGCGGCCTCGGGGTGGCGCACTGCGATCGTGGACGAGTTGCCCTACGGCGGCACGTGCGCGCTTCGAGGCTGTGACCCGAAGAAGATCCTTCGACGCAGCGCCGAGATCGTCGACGCCGCCCGCATGATGAAGGGCAAGGGCATCGACGACGCCGGGCTTTCCGTGAACTGGCGGGACCTCATGTCACACAAGCGCGGCTTCACCGACCCGGTTCCGGAGCGGATGGAACAACAGCTGGCCTCGAACGGTGTGGCGACGCTGCAGGGCACGGCAACGTTCGTCTCCCGAGTGGCGGTGACCGTCGACGGCGACGTGCACGAGTCCCGCCGGTTCCTCATCGCCACCGGCGCCCGGCCCCGACCCCTCGAGTTCCCCGGCGCCGAGCACGTCATCGACAGCACCCGCTTCCTGGACCTCGACGACCTACCAGAACGGATCGTGTTCATCGGCGGCGGGTTCGTCTCCTTCGAGTTCGCCCACATCGCCGCCCGTGCCGGCGCGACCGTGACGATCCTCGACCGAGGACCGCGGCCGTTGAAATCGTTCGACCCCGACCTCGTCGAACGGGTCTGCCGCGGGTTGAGGTGACAGGTTAGGTCAGGCGGCGGTTGCCGTCTGTGGGGTCATGATGGTCTCGTAGTCGATGGGGGTCAATCGGCCGAGGGCGGCCTGGCGGCGGCGTCGGTGGTAGGTGCGTTCGATCCAGGTGATGATCTCGATTCGTAGTTGAGTGCGGGTGGCCCAGCGTCGTTGACGGTTCAGCACGTTCTTTTGCAGGAGCGCGAAGAACGATTCCATGGCGGCGTTGTCGCCGGCTGCGCCGACTTGGCCCATGGATCCAACGAGACCGTGGCGGGCTAGGGCCCGGTGAACTTTGCGGGAACGGAACTGCGAGCCGCGGTCGGAATGAAAGATGCAGCCCGCAACGTCACCGCCGCGCCGTGCGACGGCCATCTCTATCGCTGCGACCACGAGACGGGCTTTCATCCGCGAGTCGATGGCCCAGCCAACGATGCGGTTGGACCACAGGTCCTTGATCGCACACAGGTAGAGCTTGCCTTCGTCGGTCCAGTGTTCGGTTATGTCGCTGACCCAAACCTGGTTGGGGCCCTCCGCGCTGAACACCCTCCCGACGAGGTCGTCATGGGATGCGGTCCCTGGCTTGGAGCCCTTGTAGGCCTTGGGTTTACCGAAAGTTGACCACCACTGGTTGTCTCGACAGATCCGCCATACCTTGCGGTCAGATACCTGGTGGTTGTCTTGGCGGACCTCATCAGCCAACAGCCGATACCCGAACTCGGGGTCATCGCGGTGGGCGTCGAAGATGGCGTTGGCCAGGTAGGCCTCTTCGAGTTGGCCTTCGGTGAGCGGGGTCTTGAGCCACCGGTAGTACTGGGCACGGCACAGTTCGAGAACCCGACACGTCACCGTGACGGGAATCCCGTCGACGGCTAGCTCGCGGACGAGCGGGAACATCATTTTCCCGGCAGGTTCGCCTGGGATAGGTAGGCCGCGGCACGGCGCAGGACCTCGTTCTCCTGCTCGAGGAGACGGTTTCGCTTCTTCAGTTCGCGCAGCTCGGCGGACTCAGTCGTGGTCGGGCCCGGTCGGACGCCTTCATCACGCTCCGCACGGCTCATCCAGCTCCTCAAACAAGAAGCAGTGATCCCGAAATCGGCCGCGATGTCTTTGAGAAACACACCCGGATCACGGTTACGTGCGATCAGCACAACCTCGTCCCGGAAGTCTTTCGGATAGGGCTGGGACATGGTCAACATCCTTCCAGCAGCGCTCCACAGCGCCACAGCTCAGATGTCACCTCAACCCGCGGCAGACCCGGTAGGCAGGATGTGGCGCTGGGCCTTGTGGACGTAGCTGCGATGGGTGCTGGCGCGCAGTTCGATGCGCTTGGCGGGCAGCCACCGGTGGGTGAGGTAGGCACCAAGGTGAGCGCCCGGACCTCATCGTTGCGGCCGTCGCGCTCGGCAGCGAGTCGTGCGACGAGCGCTTCGGCCTCGGCGCGGTCCGTGCCGGCGGGATGCCAAGTGCGGCGTTCCTTGCCGGTGACGGGATCGAGTCCTTCGTAGATGACGGAGTAGTAGCGGTCCCGCTTGCGGGCGACATGTCCTTTCATGACAGATCCTCCTGTTCTTCCGGATCCGGGCGGTCCGAGACCCGGTAGAACGATCGTTAGAACCGGCAGTCCCAGATGTCGAGCGGAGCTGTCTGGTTCGCCAACACGCAGGTGAACGGCCGAAAGGTGGTGTCGAGGAGCTCGGTAGAACGCGGACGTCCAGCTGGATGTGGGTCGCCGCTTGGTCGGGATGCAGTCAGCCAGACGGCTCCGCCGATCGGGATTGGAGGATCTCGACGCAGCGGGATGAACAGAACCATTGGCGTTCGCCGCGTGAATCAAGCAGGGACAAGCTGCAATCGCGATCGACGCGCATGTGACACACCGGGTCGAACGAGTGGGCCGCGTCGGGTGCTTGGTCGGTCGGCTCGAGCCGGAATATCTCATGGGCTTCGTGGAGGTCGACGCTCGATCGTATGTCAAGACGAATAGTTGTAGTATGCACATATGCCTGGGTCGAGGTCGGTCGAAGCCGAATTGGACGCGGTGACCGACGCGGTGCTGTTGTCGTCGAGGGCGTTGGTAGCGGTAGCGTCGAGGTCGATCGCATCGGTGGACGAGTCGGTGACGTTGCCGCAGTTCCGTGCGTTGGTGGTGCTCGATCGTGCCGAAGCCGGGCTGAACGTCGGGGAGCTCGCCCGCGAGCTTCGGATCCAACCGTCGACGGCGACGCGGCTGTGTGATCGGCTCGTGCGGCGCCGTCTGGCTCGTCGGCGGGTGAACCCGGCGAACCGTCGTGAGGTCACGATGCTGTTGACCGCCGCTGGACGCGACGTGGTCGCAAAGGTCACGCGGCAGAGGCGGCGAGAGATCGCGTCGATCATGGCCAAGGTGCCGGCTTCACAGCGTGTGGCGATCATCGATGCGCTCACCGCGTTCCGCGAGGCCGCTGGCGAGGACGACGTCGTGCCCTCTGTCCCGTGGTGAGGAACCCCCTCGACGGCCGACGTGCGGGATTCGACCGAGCGAGCCGTCATGCGGCGGAGATGGGGCGCCGGTTCCACCTCAC
>JAGQTS010000314.1 GCA_020438895.1 Mycobacterium sp. | reverse complement strand
GGTACACGATGCGGCCTCGGGTGAGGTCGTAGGGAGATAGCTCCACCACCACCCGGTCCTCCGGCAGGATGCGGATGTAGTGCTGCCGCATCTTGCCGCTGATATGGGCGAGCACCTTGTGGCCGTTCTCCAACTCAATGCGGAACATCGCATTGGGCAGGGGCTCGACCACGCGGCCCTCGACCTCGATGGCGCCGTCTTTCTTGCCCATGTCCTCTGATTTCTACGTCGTGTGCTGGGGCAGCATGAGCCCCGACTGCAACCGTTCCAGGGACTGGGCACGCAAGAGTCGGCGCAAAAACTGCACCGTGAAGTTAGGATACCCGCCCCCGGCGTCCAGACAAAACCGCGCCGGGATCACCCCCGGCCCGGCACCCCCGCCCCGTCCGCCCGGCCGCTAAGGTGGCGCGGTGCGACTGTTGGTCACTGGGGGCGCGGGGTTCATCGGAGCCAATTTCGTCCACGCCACACTCCGGGAGCGGCCGGCAGTGTCGGTGACGGTGCTCGACGCGCTGACCTACGCCGGCAGTCGCGAGTCGCTATCGGCGGCCGGCGGTTCGATCCGTCTCGTCGAGGGCGACATCACCGACACCGACCTGGTGGACCGACTGGTCGCCGAGTCCGATGCCGTCGTCCACTTCGCCGCCGAGACCCACGTCGACAACTCGCTGAGCGACCCCTCCCCATTCGTCCGGTCGAATATCGTCGGCACATTCTCTGTCCTCGAGGCGGTCCGCGCGCACGGGGTGCGGTTGCACCACATCTCCACCGACGAGGTCTACGGCGACCTGCCACTGGCAGATCCCGACGGGGATCAGCGAGTGCGTTTCACCCCGGAGACGCCTTACAACCCCTCGAGTCCGTACTCGGCGTCGAAGGCGTCGGCCGACATGCTGGTGCGCGCCTGGGTGCGGTCCTATCGGGTGGCGGCGACGATCTCCAACTGTTCCAACAATTACGGCCCCTACCAGCACATCGAGAAGTTCATTCCGCGCCAGATCACCAATATCCTGACCGGCCGGCGGCCCAAGCTCTACGGCGCCGGCGCCAACGTGCGGGACTGGATCCACGTCGAGGACCACAACAGCGCGGTATGGCACATCCTCGACGGCGGCGAGATCGGTCGCACGTATCTGATCGGAGCCGACGGTGAACGCGACAATCTGTCGGTGTTGCGGATGATCCTGACGCTGATGGACCGCGACCCCGATGATTTCGACCACGTCACAGACCGGGTGGGCCATGACCTGCGCTATGCGATAGACGCAGGTCAACTCCGCGACGAACTCGGCTGGGCCCCGCGGCACACCGACCTTGCCGAGGGCCTGCGGGCCACCATCGACTGGTACCGGGAGAACGAGTGGTGGTGGGCTCCGCTGAAGGCCGCCGTCGAGGTCCGGTACGCAGAACGGGGGCAGTGACGTGGCGCCAATGGGCGGACCGGCCGATGGCGGCTGGCGCGAACTCAGCATTCCCGGAGCGTGGGAGATCACGCCGAGGGTGCACTCGGATTCGCGCGGCGCATTCTTCGAGTGGTTCACCGCCGACGGGTTCGCCGACGTGACCGGCCATCCGTTTCGGATGCGACAGGCCAACTGTTCAGTGTCCTCCACCGGTGTGCTGCGCGGTCTGCACTTCGCGCAGGTTCCGCCGGGTCAGGCCAAGTACGTCACCTGCCCCAGCGGCGCGGTGTTCGATGTGGTGGTCGACATCAGGGTGGGTTCGCCGACCTACGGACGCTGGGACGGCCTCGTCCTCGACGACGTCGGACGTCGGACGGTGTATGTGGCGGAGGGGCTGGCGCACGGATTCCTGGCTCTACGGGACTCCTCCACGGTGATGTATCTGTGTTCTGAGCCGTACTCCCCCACCCGCGAACACACGATCGCCGCCACCGACCCGGAGATCGGCATCGACTGGCCCCTACCGCCTGGGCAGCTCCTGATGTCCGACCGCGACCGCGCGGCGCCGACACTGGCCGAGGTGCGAGCAGCCGGATTGCTCCCGGAATGGTCGGACACCCAAGCCTTCATCGACGGCATGCGCGCGCGGTGAAACCTCGCTTGCACAGCCAGAACGCCCGTCATTAGGGTATCGAGGTAATCCCCATTTCGCCCCGGAGGCACCCCATGACCGGAACCATCCAGCACTTTATCGACGGCCGGCGCACCGGCCTGGCCAGTACCCGCACCGCAGACGTGTTCAATCCCAGCACCGGTGCGGTGCAGGCGCAGGTGCTGCTGGCCTCGGCGGCCGACGTCGACACCGCGGTGGCCTCCGCGGTCGAGGCACAGAAAGAGTGGGCGGCGTTCAATCCGCAGCGCCGGGCCCGGGTGTTGATGAAGTTCGTGGAGTTGGTCAACGCCAACGCCGACGAGATCGCCGAGCTTCTCTCCCTCGAGCACGGTAAGACCATTGCCGACTCCCTGGGGGACATTCAACGCGGGATCGAGGTCATCGAATTCGCCATCGGCATCCCACATCTGCTCAAGGGCGAGTTCACCGAGGG
>JAGQTS010000022.1:7595-14623 GCA_020438895.1 Mycobacterium sp. | reverse complement strand
CCGTCCTTGGCGATGCCGCCGTTCTCGTACTTGCGGCAGACCATGAAGCCGGTGATGTTCTGCAGGAATAGCAGCGGGATGGTGCGCTTATCGCACAGCTGGATGAAATGCGCTCCCTTGAGCGCGGATTCGCCGAAAAGCACGCCATTGTTCGCGATGATGCCGACCGGGTGACCGTGAATCCGGGCGAATCCGGTGACCAGCGTCGCACCGTATTCGGACTTGAACTCTGCGAACGCACCGCCGTCGACGATGCGGCTGATGACCTCGTGCACGTCGTAGGGCACCCGGGCGTCGACCGGAACGACGTCGTACAACTCGCGCTGGTCCGCGGCCGGATCCACCGCGGGCCGCACATCCCACGGGGCCGCCGGCCGCGGTCCCAGGGTGGCGACGATCCCGCGCACGATCCGCAACGCATCCCGATCGTCTGCGGCCAGGTGGTCGACGACGCCGGAGGTCCTGGCGTGCAGGTCTCCCCCGCCGAGTTCCTCGGCGGTGACCTCCTCACCGGTGGCGGCTTTCACCAGTGGCGGACCGCCGAGGAAGATCGTGCCCTGATCGCGGACGATGACGGTCTCGTCGCTCATCGCGGGAACGTAGGCACCACCGGCGGTGCAGGATCCCAGCACCGCCGCGATCTGCGGAATGCCCGCGGCGCTGAGCCTGGCCTGGTTGTAGAAGATCCGGCCGAAGTGCTCCCGGTCGGGGAACACCTCGTCCTGCTTGGGCAGGAAAGCCCCACCCGAGTCCACCAGATAGATGCACGGAAGCCGGTTCTGGCCGGCGATCTCCTGGGCGCGTAGATGCTTCTTGACCGTCACCGGATAGTAGGTGCCGCCCTTGACGGTTGGATCGTTGGCGACGATCACACACTCCCGACCCGACACCCGTCCGATTCCGGTGATGATCCCCGCGGCGGGGCAGTCTCCGCCATAGAGTCCGTCGGCGGCCAACGGGGCGATCTCCAGCAGCGGGCTACCGGGGTCGAGAAGACCGTCGACCCGATCGCGCGGCAGCAGTTTGCCGCGTTCGACGTGACGGTCACGCGAGCGCTGCGACCCGCCGAGCGCCGCGGCGGCCAGTTTCTCGCGCAACTGTGCGACGAGGCGCAGGTGCTCCTCGCGGTTGGCGGCGGCTGATGCCATCGAAGTCCTCTGGTTAATCGTGACTAACTGATGCTAGGTTAGTGAAGATTAACTCAATGAGTCCAGTGGGGTGCTTCGGAGGTACCGGATGACCGATGCGACGGCGCCCGCCCGAAGCGGCCGGCAACCGGCGGGAACGGACCCGGGACGAGGACGGAAGTCGCCGGATCATCGCCTCAGCCGGGAGAAGCAGAAGTCTGACCGCCGCGAGAAGTTGCTCGCCGCTGCCGCCGGGCTGATGGCCGAACGCGGCTACCTTGCGGTCCGCCTGGAGGACATCGGTGCAGTCGCCGGGGTCAGCGGTCCCGCCATCTACCGGCACTTCTCCGGTAAGGAAGCGCTCCTGGTGGAGCTCCTGGTGGGTGTCAGCACCCGATTGCTGAACGGGGCACGCCAGGTCGTGGCCGACGCTCCTGACGCACTCGGAGCCCTCGACGCGCTGATCGAGTTCCACCTGGATTTCGCACTCTCGGAGCCGGACCTGATCCGAATTCAGGACCGCGATCTGGCCAACCTTCCGCTTGTCGCGCAACGTCAGGTGCGACGCGCCCAGCGCAGTTACCTCGAAGTCTGGGTGGGTGTCTTGGACGTCCTCACACCACAGCTCGCCGAGGACGACGCCAGGATCATGGCGCACGCCGTCTTCGGGCTGCTGAATTCGACGGCGCACAGCATCAAGTCATCCGGGAGTCGTTCCCCGAGCCGCTCGCGACAGGTGTTGCGGGCCATGACGCGGGCCGCACTGGCGGTCGCGCCGACCTAGAGCCTGAGATGTCCGCGCGAAGTTCCCTAATGACCTCACAGGGAACACCACGCCGTCGCGGGTAGCCTGCTGGTCGTGAGGACGGAATGAGCGAACCACGCCAGGGACCGGACCAGACCGGGGCGTCGGGATATCCGGCCAATACCGATCCCGCCTATTCGGGCCAGTACTGGACTCCCGGCTACCCCGACCAAACCTACGGGGGCCATACCTACGGGGGCCAGAGCTACGGACAGGGTTACGGCGCGCCGATGGCGGCACCGACCGAGCAACTGCCGGCCTATTGGCAGCCGGGAGTCGGCTACCAGGCCGGCCCTCCGCCACCGCCGCCGCAGCCGCCGAAGTCACCGCGCTGGCTCTGGATCGTGGCCACCGTCGCGGTGCTCCTGGTCGCCGGGCTGGTACTCGCCCTGGTGATCGTCAGCAATTCCGCCCGGGAGTCCACGACGGTGGCTCCGGCGAACCCGACGACCACCTCGACCCGGCCATCCCCGACACAGCTGCCCACGACCACCCGCGGCCCCCTTCCGACGGTGACCATCCTGCCCGGACCGACCACCCGACCCGGCACCACCGCGCCGACCACCCCGGGCAGTCCTGACCAGACCACCTCGCCCACCGGGACCGAGACCGTGGTCTACAGCGTCAGCGGGGAGGGTCGGGCCATCAACATCACCTACGTCGACACCGGCGGGGTGATGCAGACGGAGTTCAACGTCGCGCTGCCGTGGAGCAAAGAGGTCAGTCTGTCCGCACCGGCAAAACCATCGGCCAGTGTTGCGGTGGTCAATGTGGGCCGTGATGTCACCTGCAGCGTCTCGGTCAACGGGGCGCAGGTGCGCCAGCGGACCGGCCGCGGGCTGACGATCTGCTCGGGACTCGGCTAACGAACCTCGGCGACCGGCGCCACGGTTCGTTCGCGGTGCGGGACCCGCACGGCGAGCATCCCGAACAACCCGGCAGCCAGCACCACCAGGATTCCGGCCAGCCCCGCGCGGTCGGAATCGAACAGATCCACGAACACGAAGAACAACCACGGTGCCAGCGGAGCTGCGGCGCGGCCGGTCATGGTGTAGAGGCCGAAAGCGACCCCCTCTTTGCCGTCGCTGGTCATCCGCAGCAGCAACGTGCGGGCAGCGGACTGGGTGGGGCCCACGAACAGGCACAACATCAGCCCGCATACCCAGAAGGCGACCGGGCCGGAGGTGGCCATCAGCGCGATCCCGACCACGATCAGGGAGCTCAGCGAACAGATCAGGATGGGCTTGGCGCCCACCCGGTCATCGATCCGGCCACCGAGCACCGCGCCCGCAGCCGCCACGGTGGAGGCGACCACCCCGAAGATCAAGACGTCGGCCTGCGAGATGCCGTAGACGCTGACGCCGAGGACCGCTCCGAAGGCGAAGATCCCCGCCAACCCGTCCCGGAATACCGCGCTGACGACCAGGTAGTAGACGAGGTTGCGGTCGCGGCGCCACTCGGCGCGCAGATCACCGAACATCTGCCGGTAGCCGGCCAACACGCCGCCCACCGGCGGGGCGGGCTCGGCCCCGTCGGCCAGTCGGTGGGCGGTTAACAGCAATGGCAACGCCAGGACCGCCAGCCAGCACGCCGCGGCGACCATCGCAGCGCGCACGTTCTGCCCGTCGGCCACCGGCAGTCCCAGAAGTCCGCGGTTCGGGCCATCACCGCTGATGAACCCGGCGTAGATGATGAGCAGCAACAGCACGCTGCCGCTGTAGCCCGCCGCCCAGCCCAGCCCGGAGATCCGGCCGGCGGTCTGCGGCGTGGAGAGCTGGCGGAGCATGGCGTTATACGGAACGCTGGCCAGGTCACCGCAGGCCGCCGTCAACGCCAGCAACGTCAGGCCCGCCGCGAGATAGTGCGGGTCCGCCCGGATCAGGCTCATCGACGCGGTGAAACCGACAGCGAGCACGGTGAGTGTCACCAGCGCCACCCGCCGGCGTTGCGGAGCTTGCACCCAAACCCCGACCAGCGGGGCCAGCAGTGCCACCAGCACGCCGGCGATGGTCAGGGTGCGCCCCAGCCAGCTCGCCGCCGATGTGGGTCCGGTCATCCCCTCGGCTACGGTGCCGGTGAGGTACACCGAGAACACGAACGTCGCCACGATCGCGTTCATCCCGGTGGACCCGCAGTCCCAGAGCGCCCAGGCGGCGACCCGCCGGCGCGGCAGACCGGGCCCAACCATGCCGGTCACCCTATCCCTACGATGTCGACATGCCCGTCCCCGCGCCATCCCCCGACAGCCGAGCCGTGGTCACCGGTGCCTCTCAGGGCATCGGCGAGGCACTGGCTCACGAACTGGCCGCCCGCGGCCACCACCTGATCATCACGGCTCGGCGCGCGGAGGTGCTCGAGCAGGTGGCGGTCCGGATCGCCGACCGGCACGGAGTGACCGTTGACGTCCGGCCGGTAGATCTGGCCGATCCTCAGCAGCGCGCCGAACTGGCCGCCGAGTTGGCCGGCCGGGACATCTCGATCCTGTGCGCCAACGCAGGTACCGCGACCTTCGGCCCGGTGGCCGAACTGGATCCGGCCGGCGAGAGGGCCCAGGTGCAGCTCAACGTCCTCGGTGTGCACGACCTCGTTCTGGCGGTCCTGCCGGGCATGCTGGCCCGCCGTGCCGGCGGAATTCTGATCTCCGGGTCGGCCGCGGGCAATTCGCCGATCCCCAACAACGCCACCTACGCCGCCAGCAAGGCGTTTGCCAACACGTTCAGCGAGTCGCTGCGCGGTGAACTCAAGGGCTCCGGGGTGCACGTCACGTTGCTGGCCCCGGGACCGGTGCGCACCGAGATGCCCGACCCCGAAGAGGCTTCGCTGGTCGATCGGCTGATCCCGGATTTCCTGTGGATTTCGGTCGAACACACCGCCCAGCTCTCGCTGGATGGCCTGGCGCACAACAAGATGCGCGTCGTTCCGGGTCTGACGTCCAAGGCGATGTCGGTGGCCAGCGGCTATGCACCGCGGGCCATCGTCACCCCGATCGTCGGCGCGGTCTACAAGAAGCTGGGCGGCGGCTAGCCGGCACTGGCGTACAGGTTCTTGGCCGTCGGCGAGGTCGGCACGGTCTTCGGGTCCGGATAGGTGCCCAGGGCGCGGTCGGCCAGGCCGGGGGTCGTGACGGCGAACCAGTAGTGCTCGTTCTTGAAGTGGTGCAACCGGTGGTTGCGGTAGATCGTGCGGTAGAACCACGTCTTCGGCTTGTAGTCGGTGTGCACCAAGTAGTGGCTCCACTCATAGACGACGCCGATGACGAACAGTGTCACCAGGAACGTCAGCCCCAGGCCGGTGCGCGGAATCAGCACGAAGGCCACCACCAGCGCCGCCACGAACGCGCCGACCAGGGATTGCAGCGGGATGAATATCAGCCGGGTGATCCGTGGGTCGGCGTGGTGCTCACGATGTTTGCGGGCCAGCACCGGGTCGATCATCACGCCGGCGATCCGCCGCGGCCGCCAATGCAGGATGAGAACGTGAATCATCCACTCCACGAAGGGAAATACCGCCAGCACGACGAACGGCAGCACCGCATCGCTCCACTGCCAGTCGCCGACGGCCAGGCGCGCGGCGACCGCCGCGCCGAGCGCGGTGACCAGCAGCCAGGGGGTGGGGTGGCGCCAGAACTCGAGTGCAGCGTCGGCGAGGGTCATGCCGCGCCGTTTGGTGTGGGTCATTTCTCCTCCTGTTGTCCCAGATCCTCAAGGGCGTTCAATGCCGCGATCAGCGCGCGGGTGGCGGGTTCCAACAACTGGCGCGCGGCGTCCTCGGCGGCCGTCGGGTCGCCTTCGGTGATCGCTGCCGCGACGCGCCGGTAGGCCTGGCTGTGGCCCACCTCCGCGGCCATGATGGTGGCCAGCGCAGGCAGCGCCGGTTCGTAGGCGGCGCGCAGGGTGTTGAACATCAATCGGAAGACGATGGAATCCGCGCCGTCGACGACGTGATCCCAGAAGCCCAGCGCGTGCCGTTGTTGCCCCACCGGGTCGGCGTCGGCCTCCAATTCGCGGATCGACTGCTCCAAGACCGCGGCCAGGCCGGGTGGGCGGCGCCGGGCCGCCAGTTCGGCGACTTTGGGTCCGTTGTGCAGCCGGGCCTCCAGGATGCTGCGGGCCACCCCGACGTCCAGGCCGGTGCCGCGCAGCAACAATCGCGGCAGCAAATCCAGGCCGGCATGGCGGCGGAAGTCACGAACGGTGGTGGCGTCACCCTGGCGCACCTCGACCAATCCGGCCGCGGCCACCCGCTTGAGCGCCTCCCGGACTGCGGGCCGCGACACGCCCAGGACCTCGGCGAGCCGACGTTCACTGGGCAGCGACTCCCCCGGCTGCATCTGCCCGCTGAGCACCTCGTCGAGTATCTGCTCGAAGACATCTTCGGGTACCGAGCGGCGACTGACGCGCTGTAGGGCCATAGCGGCAGCATGCCCGGTCAGGGGCCAGAGGTCAAGTGGTCAGACCAATTTACCTTCTGCGGCGACCCGTCCCGAAGATGCTCCGGCCGATCTCCCGCCCGATCACCGTGCCGGCCGACCGCATCGCGCTCTTGAACGCGGGGTTGTCCATCATCTTCTCCAGTACCCCCGGCTCTGCCCGCTGCACGCGTTTCGGCATCGGCGGCAGGTCCAGTCCGGTGGGCAGGATCGGCGGCAGATCGACGGGTTCCTCCGCTGGGGCGGGCGGCGGCGCCATCCTGGTCGCCAGCATCTCGTATGCCGACTCCCGCTCGACGGTCGGCCCGTACTTGAGAAACAACGGACTGGCCTGCGCGACCGCCCGGGTGTAGTCCGGGCCGATGCTGGCCATCAGCGACCGGGGCGGGCGCAATCGCGTCCAGGCCACCGGTGTCGGAGCGCCCCGCTCGGAGAGCACCGTCACGATCGCTTCACCGATACCCAGTGCGGTCAGGTCCGTTGCCAGGTCATAGACGTCGGTCCGAGGGTAGGTCCGTACCGTCCTGGCCAGCGCCTGCTGGTCATCGGGGGTGAATGCGCGCAGCGCGTGCTGGACCCGGGCTCCCAACTGGGACAGCACCGCGTTGGGCACATCGGTCGGCAGTTGCGTGCAGAAGAACACCCCGACACCCTTGGAGCGGATCAG
>JAGQTS010000022.1:0-7477 GCA_020438895.1 Mycobacterium sp. | reverse complement strand
TGAACAAGTCGGCCAGCACCCACATCAGGAAAGTGGAGAACATCACCGGCCGGGAGGCCTGATCGCCGAGTTCGAACAGGGAGATGACCCCGCGGCCCTGGCTGTCGGTGCGCAGCAGATCCGCCGGATCCAGCTCCGGCTCGCCGAAGAAAGTGTCCCCACCGTCGGCCTCGAGGTTGATCAGTGCGCGCAGGATCACCCCGGCGGTCTGGCTGGACACCGCACCGATCGCCTTGAGCTCCGCTTTTCCCTCGTCGGTGTTGGTCAGGAAGGTGATCAGCGATCGCAAATCCTTGAGGTCCAACAGTGGCAGACCCTGCTGATCGGCGTAGTGAAAGATCAGACCGAGGCTGGACTCCTGAGTCTGGCTCAGCCCCAACACCTTCGACAGCAGGATCGGCCCGAACGCCGAGATGGTGGCGCGGACCGGGACGCCGATCCCGCCGGTGCCCAGAGACAGGAACTCCACCGGGAACGGGGTGGCGACCCAATCGTCACCGGTGTCCTTGGCCCGCTCGGCAACCTTCTCATTCGGCTCACCGGGCCTCGACAACCCGGACAGGTCCCCCTTGAAGTCCGCCATCACCACCGGGACGCCGTTGGCCGACAGTTGCTCGGCGATGACCTGCAGGGTCACCGTCTTGCCGGTACCGGTTGCGCCGGCGACCAGACCGTGCCGGTTCATCATCGCCAGTGGTATGCGGATCTGGGCGGCCGGATCGACGTGTCCGCCAACGATCACCGAACCCAGTTCCAGAGCAGCGCCGGTGGTCTCGTACCCGGCGGCAATCTGCTCGGCGGGAGTGACGACCGAGTCCGTCATGACGCCCCTTTCGGTGGTGGACGAATGTTCGGTTGAGCCGCTACGACCCTACGTGACCGGCGGGGCCTACTGTTGATCGCTGTGCGCGACGAACTGGTATGGATCGACTGCGAGATGACCGGGCTGGACCTTCGGTCCGACCGGCTCATCGAGATCGCCGCCCTGGTGACCGACGCCGACCTCAACGTCCTCGGCGAGGGCGTCGATGTGGTCATTCACACCGACGACGCCGCGCTGGCCGGCATGGTCGAGGTGGTCGCCCGAATGCACAGCAAGTCCGGCCTCACCGAGGAGGTCAGAGCCTCCACCATCGACCTCGAGACAGCCCAGGACATGGTGCTGGACTACATCCGCGACCACGTCAAAGCACCCAAGACCGCACCGCTGGCCGGGAACTCGATCGCCACCGACCGCGGATTCCTCGCCCGGGACATGCCGGTGCTCGACGAGTACCTGCACTACCGGATGATCGACGTCAGCTCCATCAAGGAACTGTGCCGCCGGTGGTACCCACGGGTCTACTACGGGCAGCCCGAGAAGGGTCTGGCGCACCGCGCCCTGGCCGATATCCACGAGTCCATCCGCGAGTTGCGCTACTACCGGCGCACCGCATTCGTCCCGCTCCCCGGGCCCTCCACCGGAGAAATCGCCGAGGCGGTCGCCGAGTTGAACGACCTGGAAAACCGTGATTCGGCTGCGGGCACCGAGAGCGGCTAAGATCGTCAGGCTGGCTCGTGCAGCAATGGTGGCTGTAGTTCAGTTGGTAGAGCACCAGGTTGTGATCCTGGCTGTCGCGGGTTCGAGTCCCGTCAGCCACCCGATGCGGAAAGCCGCTCCTGACAAGGTCAGGGGCGGTTTTCTCCGATTCCCGGTGAAATCCATTCGGTCAACACCTGCTTCAACCGTCCCGCCTGCGGGTATCAAGGGCTGATGTGCAGTGCACCGATGGTCACGGTCGGCATCGAAACATCTGACCGATGAGTCCGCTTCTGGCGTCGGTGCGCGACACGGTTCGAACCCAGTTGTGGCCGCTTCCGGCCGGCGGCGTCCTTCTGGCGCTCGCGGCCGGAATCTGGCTTCCACGCCTCGATCTGCACCTCAACGGCAGGCTGCCGCTATGGCTTACCCCACTGCTCTTCGACGGCGACCCCGGGTCGGCGCAGACCCTGCTCGATGCGATCGCCAGCTCGCTCATCACCGTCACGTCGTTGACCTTCTCGTTGACTGTCCTCACCCTGCAGTTGGCGAGCAGCCAGTTCTCTCCGCGGCTACTCCGGACATTCACCAGCGACGTCTTCGTCCAGTCGACGCTGGCGATCTTCCTGGCGACATTCACCTATGCATTGACGGTCCTCCGCGCGATCCGCAGTGGCGGAGGCGGTGAGCCGGCCTTCGTACCCCGGATATCGGTCACCGTCGCCTTCGTGTTGGGGATCGTCAGTGTGGTGGGGTTGGTGCTGTTCCTGGCCCATCTCGCCCGCCAACTCCGCGTCGAGACGATGCTTCGCGATGTCCACGATGACGCCATCGCCACGCTGAGAAGCGCGACCCGCCCACTGGAGGGCGCGCCCCCTCAGCCGAAGCCGCCAGACCCGCCCGCAACCGCGGTTGCCATCACCGCGCCGAAATCAGGCTTCATGACCAGCATCAACGAGGCTGAATTGCTCTCCGCAGCAATAGAAGCCAGCGCCCATCTGATGATCGAGTGCTATCCCGGCTGCTCCATCATCGAAGGCGTACCGATCGGAGTCGCGTGGTCGGATTCCGGATCTCTTGACGACGCAGCACTCGATCGCCTCCGAAGCGGTGTGTCCACCGCGATCACCGTCGGCCATGAGCGGACCGCGGCCCAGGATGTCGGCTACGGACTGCGTCAGCTCACCGATGTGGCGAACAAGGCGCTTTCGCCGGGCATCAATGATCCGACGACGGCGATCCATGCGCTGAGCCACATTTCGGCGATCCTCTGCCAGCTCGCCGGGCGCGAACTCGGCCCGGTCACGCTCCGCGATGACACCGGCCGGGTGCGCGTGGCGCTACGTCGGCCGAACCTCGCCGACGTGGTCGAGGTGGCCATCAGCCAGCCGCGACGATACGGATCCACCGACCCGCAGGTGATGGAACGACTGTTTCGACTACTGGAAGAGTTGGCCTGGCACGTTGACGACGAGGCACTGGTCGGCGACCAGCTGGCACGCCTGCGAGCCACCGTGACGCGTTCGGACTTCGACCATGCCGAAATCGCCCGGCTCGCCCGTGCCGCACAGCGCGTCGAGGAGGTGATCACGCATCACCGCGACGGCGGTGTTCGATGAGCCGCCTAGCGTGATCCCGCGCGCTCCGCGCCCGCCTTGGCGCTGGCCGCACGCTCCTGCGCAGCTCCGCCGCGGGAACCGGTGTCGGAAACGTCGGCAGCACCGGCGGCCGCCCCGCCCGTGGAGTCCGCATCAGCGCCGGCGGTCACGGTTCCGCGGGCACGAGGTGCGGAAACCGTTGGCGCAGCAGGGTTCTCGTCGCCAGCCACTGTCGCGGCTTCCTGCCGCGCCGAGACCTCGACGGAGACGGAGGCCGCGGGTGCCACCGCGGATGGAACCTCGGCCGCAGCCGGCAATTCCGCCTGGGCCCGGGCTACTGGTCCGGGTCCGACTTCCGTGGCAGCGGCGGCCGGGACGGTCGACGCACCCGCCCCGGGGATGAGTCCGCCGAGCAACTCGGATAGGCCACCGCCCAGGGTGTCGATCAACGGTTGCAGATTCCCGCCAAGCACCGTCTGAACAGCCGCGTACAGCGCCGCGGGAAGGGTGGTGATGAGTCCGTCGAACTGGGTGCTCAGAAACTCCTCGAACGACTGCGCGGCCTCCGACAGCAGCGCCGCTATCCCGGAGACCGGGCCGGCGAGGCTGTCGGTGATGGTCTGCAGCGCGACGGCCAGATCACCGGAGCCCAGCGCCTGGAAAGCCGCGCCCACCGCATCCGGGATTGCCGCGATTGCCTCGCCGAAGCGGGCGGGGATGGAATCGGGTCCGCTGATCAGACCGGCGACGGCCGCGCCCAGATAGTCGAACACCTCGCCAGCGGCGGCAATGACCAACGGACTCGCCTGGTTGACGAACTCGGTGACGACGGCGGTCACGATGTCGGTGGGCAGCAGCGAGGGCAGCGAAGTCAGGAAGTCCGGCAGCGCCGGTCCGATGCCGAAGCCCTGCAACAGGCCCACCACGTCGGTCAGCGACAGGCCCAGTCCGGTGAGGCTCACCTCGGCGACGGCTGGGGCGGGAACCGCCAGTGGTGCGTCGAGGACCACCGGGGTCATGGCGATGGCACCCGCTCCGACGACGGCGACCGTCCCGGCGGTCAGGTAGGAACGCATGGTGATCTGCATCGTGAAGGCGTCTCCCTATTGAGGCACCGCCGGGGGCGGAGCACGGCTGAGAATAGCCTAAGGAGAGCACGTCAGCACCGCTCGCGTCAACGTGCGGAGGCCAGCGGTCGGGACTCAACGGCTGGACGTGGCGTTGCCGGCCTTCCATGTTGACCATGGGATGTTCCAGTCGCCGAGGCCGTCGGTCCCGGACAGCACCGAACCCACGGTGCCCACCACCTCGACGACGTCGCCACGCCTGGTGTTGAAGTAGAACCACTCGGCGTTGGCCGGACTGACGTTGAGGCAGCCGTGGCTGGCGTTGTAGCTCCCCTGGGCGCCGATCGACCACGGCGCCGAATGCACATAGATGCCGCTGTAGGACATCTGGGTGGCCCAGTCGACTTCCAGCCGATAGCCGTTGGGCGAGTTCGACGGAACCCCGTAGGTCGAGGAGTCCATGATCAGCCTCTGGTAGCGGTCGCCGATGATGTAGATGCCGTTGGGCGTGGGCGTGCTGTCCTTGCCCATCGACGTCGGCATGGTCTTGATGATCTCGTCGCCGCGCCGGATGGTGAGCGTCTTGGTGTCGTCGTCGGCGGTAGCGATCAAGCGGTCACCGATGCTGAACTTCGCAGCCCGGTCCTCCTGACCGAACAGACCATTGCCGAGGTCCGCACCGAACGCCTTCACTTGGACGTCGACCGTGGTGCCTGGAGCCCAGAAGTCCCTGGGCCGCCAGCGGACCTCACGATCGCTGACCCAGTAGAAGGCGCCCTCAACGGGCGGGGTGGTGGTGACGGTGATGGCCTTCTGGGCGGCCATCCGGTCCGGGATGCTCTCGTCGAACTTCACCTGGATCGTCTGCCCCACACCGACCACGTCCCCATCGTTGGGCATCAGGTAGGGCATGGTCAGGTTGGCCGGCGAGTGCGACTCGAATTCCAGCGCCTCCTTGGCGACACCGCCCAAACCGAGTGCGGTGGCCGACAGCGTGTACCGCTGGTTGTAGTCGAGCGGTTCGTTGGCCGTCCAGGTCACCCCGTCGGGACCGATCTCGCCGGGCAACTCCTCACCGGCTTCGTCGGTCAGGGCAACCGGGCCGAGCACACCGCCCGCTGCGGTGACGGTCACGGGCTTGTCGACCGGGACTCCGACGGCGCCGTCGGTCACCGACGCGGTGATCTTCGGAACCATCTGGTTGATGTACGGCGTGCCCTTGTCGGCCAGCATCTGAGGTGCGGAGTCCGAGCGGCCACAGCCGCTGATGGTGGCGCCGGTCAGGGCCGCCACCAGCACGATGCACAGTGCGGTCAGCACGCGCGCGCGACGTGCCGATCGGACGTGTCGCATCCTGAACTCCCACCTCGCTGTTGGGCGGGGCCGGGCGCCCCGCAGACTCCAGCCAGTCTAGGGGTGACCCGAGTTGACGCGCGACTTCCCAGGTCAGCGGCAGGGATGACGGATTTCACCTCACCACCACGGGCCTGTTATTCTCAGCCCCACGCGCCGTTAGCTCAGTTGGTAGAGCAGCTGACTCTTAATCAGCGGGTCCGGGGTTCGAAACCCTGACGGCGCACCATGAGAGCCTCCCCGTCTGGTGGGCTGCAACGGTTGGTCCGGCCCACGGCGCCGACACTGCCCAAATCGCGTCTGGAGAACGTCCACCCGTTATGGGATATTTGCCTTCGGCGAATTTGACGCATCGTCAGTCGTTTCTCCGCGACGCCACCCTCGAGGAGGTCCCTCATGCCGAACACCCGTTGGGGACGGCTCATCGCTTTACCACTGCTGTCAGTCGGCTTACTCGGTGGTTCACTGACCCTCGCGGCATCGGCCACCGCCGATGATGATGACGACGACGGCTACTACTCGGCATTCGACGACTACTACGACGAGTTCGACGACTACGGGCCGGCCAATGAGATCTACGCGGCACCGGACACCTATGCCGAGCCCGCACCCGATCTGATCCCGTGGAGCCAGTGGATCGGCGGTAATCCCGCAACGGCGCCGCAGGTGGACACCACCGTCCAGCAGAGCCGCTAGCTGACCTCGCGACTCCGCCAAATCCGCCCATCACGCGGGCGGGGAGCCGCATCTGCCGGTCCGCGGTGTAACAGTTTGGTAACTGCTTTCGATACCGTGTTGTTATGCCTGGGAAACGTCGACGTGCCTACCCCGCCCTCACCGCAGCGGTGGCCATCCCGACTGCCGTGCTGGTTGCGACCGGCGCCAGCACGCCTCCCGGCGGTCCGGAGCCGACGGGTTGGCAGCCGCAGATCGTCCTCGCGACCCCGACCGGGACCGGCTTAGCCCCGTACGTGGTGAGCCCCAGCATCGAAGTCAACCCCGGCATCGAACAGTCCGCAACGACGCTGAGCACCCTTGTCGCCAGCCGATCGAGGGTCCGCACCCTCCCTCCGGGAGTCGGCATCGAACGCGGCCTGCAGGTCAGGACCATCCTGGTCGAGCGCGCGATCAGCGCCCGTTTCCCGGAAATCACCAATATCGGCGGTGTGCGGCCGGACAGCCTGCACTGGCACCCCGAGGGGTTGGCCATCGACGTGATGATCCCCAACTACACCACCGCAGCCGGCAAGGACCTCGGCGACCGGATCGTGGCTTTCGTGTTCCAGAACGCCGAGCGGTTCGGTCTGGAGCACGTGATCTGGCAGCAGACCTACTACCCGGTTTCCGGTAAGCCGCGCCTGATGGCGAACCTCGGCAACGACGACGCCAACCACTACACCCATGTCCACATCGCCACCACCGGTGGCGGCTACCCGTCGGGCAACGAGCGGTATTTCGGCTGAGTATCCGAAGTACCGAGTTAGTCGACCAGCCCAGACGACGGAGATCAGCGCCGGATCGTGCGAACAACCACCACGACGGTGATGACGCTCACCCCGGCCAGGGTGGCCGCGACCGCGGGTCGCTTGACGAACCGCAGCAGTGCGCACTTGAGATCTGCGGCGAGCCGTTGCGGGTTGGCCCGCTCGGCAAGCGAGTCGACGGTCAGCGCTAGCCGCTCCCGCGCCTGGGCGATGTCCTGCTTGATGACCTCGGGATCCCGATCCACCACTGCCGTCCTCGCTTCCGCGCTGGAGAAAGTGCCGCCTTGCCGCACTACCCTAGATCAGCACCGGGTCTGCGCAGGGGCAGGATGCACCGGAAGACAGCGACGGCGACGAGGAAGGGACGAACCGTGACCGCAAACGCACGCCTGGAGGTTGGGGACACCGCACCCGCGTTCAGCCTGACCGACGCCGATGGAAACACCGTCAAGCTCG
>JAGQTS010000313.1 GCA_020438895.1 Mycobacterium sp. | reverse complement strand
ACCGTCGCGGCCGCCATGGCGCTGGTCGACGAGGGAACATTGCGCCTCACCGATCCGATCGGCCGATGGGTGCCGGAATTGGAGCGGATGCGGATCCTGGCCGACCCGACGGGTCCGCTGGAGGACACCGTGCCCGCCGCCCGGCCGATCACCGTCGAGGATCTGATGACCCATCGCAGCGGACTGGCCTACGCCTTCTCGGTGACCGGCCCGATCAGCAAGGCCTACGCCCATGTCTCACTTCGGCAGGATCAGGACCATTGGTTGGCCGAGGTTGCCGAACTCCCGCTGCTGCACCAGCCCGGCGAGCGGCTCACCTACGGTCACTCCACCGAGGTACTCGGCATCCTGCTCTCGCGGATCGAGGGCAAGCCGCTGCACACGGTGCTCGACGAACGGGTCTTCGCGCCGCTGGGCATGAGCGATACCGGGTTCTTCATCTCCCCCGAGACTCGTTCACGCGCGGCCACCATGTACCGGCTCAACGCCGATGCCGAACTGTGCGACGACGCGATGGGCCCCATCCCGGTGCGGGTGCCGCGGTTCTGCCAGGGCGGCGGCGGCTTGGTGTCCACCGTTGACGACTACCTCACGTTTGCCCGGATGCTGCTGAACGGCGGCAGTGTGGACCGGGTGCGGGTGCTCTCCGCGGAGTCGGCGGCGGCCATGCGCAGTGACCGGCTGACCGAAGACCAAAGGCGCCAGCCGTTTCTCGGTTCGCCGTTCTGGATAGGCCGCGGGTTCGGACTGAACCTGTCGGTGATCACCGATCCGGCCCGGTCGGCCCCGCTCTTCGGACCCGGCGGGTTGGGCGCCTTCGGCTGGCCCGGCGCCTACGGCACCTGGTGGCAGGCAGACCCGTCGAATGACCTGATCGTGATCTATCTGATCCAGAACTACCCGGACCTGTCCTCCGCCGCGGCCGCGGTCGCCGGCAACACCTCGCTGGCGCGACTGCAGTCGGTGCAGCCGAAGTTCCTCCGCCGCACCTACACCGCTCTGAACCTCTAGGCCGGAAAACCTCGCCGCGACCCTCAGGTGGCGTGTCGTGCCGCGGTCATCCGGGCAACGGCGTCCTCGGTGAACACCGACAGACCCAAGTCGGGGTTGTAGCCGTGGATCTCCTTGACATCCAGTTCGGCGAGGAAGTACAGAATTTCCTTCGAGACCACCTGACCGGGAACCAGCACCGGGAACCCCGGCGGGTAGGGCACCACGAACGTCGTCGACACCAGCGTCTTGCCGGCAGCCAACCGCCGGCCCGCGGCACCGAGCAGGACATGTTCCCGGTCTGATTCGTCGTAGCCGGCGTAGAACGCCGATCGCATGTCGCCGTAGGAGGTGGCACCCGCGGGCCGGAATGCTTCGTCGAACGCACTGAAGTCCGGCAGCGCCGGCAGATCGTTGGTGATCTCGTCGACGTGGCGCTGGTGCAGGGCCCGATCGTCCTTCCCCCGGGCCCGTTCCTCGCGGTCGAAGTCGATCGCAATGCGGCGCAGCACATCCAGCAGATAGTGCACGCTGGACCAGGTCACTCCGATGGTGAAAATAAGCAGCACACTGTTGATCGACGTCTTGTTGATCTGGATGCCGTAGCGATCCATGAGGATCTTCTCGCGGAAATCGAAGCCGTTCATCCCGGTCTTTCCGATGAACAGGGTCAGCCTCGTCGGATCGAGCACGAACTGATCCGAGCGCCAGGCTTCGTTCCACTCCGCCAGCGCTCCCAGTCGCACCTGCCGATAGGACTTGACCGAGCCGGATCTGAACTCGTCGGGCACCAGGTCGGCCTCGTCGAGGATGCGGAACCACTTGCTGATCAACCGGTCCTTGCGCACCCGGTGCCGGAAAACCAACGCCATGTTGTAGACCCCCCGGACCATGTCGAAGCCTTCGATGTCGACCTGCCGGCGGGCAAGGTCGAGGGAAGCCAGCAGTTGCTGGTTCGGCGACGTCGAGGTGTGGGTCAAGAACGCCTCACTGAAAGCGTCGCAGGTCAGGGCCTGGAAATCCTGGTCCCGGACGTGGATCATCGAAGCCTGCCGCAGCGCGGAGAGCGATTTGTGCGTCGAATGGGTGGCGTATACCCGCACCCGCGCCTCGTCGGGATCGGGAAGCAACCGGTGATCGGCCCATTCCGCCCGGTCAACACCGGCCATGGTCTCCCGCCATTGCCGGTATTCCTCGACGTAGTCGGGCGAGGACAACATCGCCTCGAGGCGCTCCGCGGAGATCATCGCGGTGCGCTGGCGCGCCCACGGCACGGCGGTGGCAAAGGCGTACCACGCTTCGTCCCAGAGGAAGCAGATGTCGGGCTTGATCGCCAGCACTTCCTCCATCACCCGGCGGGGGTTGTAGACCACTCCGTCGAAGGTGCAGTTGGTCAGCAGCAGCATCCGCACCCGGTGCAACTGCCCCGCCGCCTCAAGATCCAGCAGCGTCTGCTTGATCGTCCGGAGCGGCACCGCACCGTAGATGGCGTAGTCCTCCAACGGGTAGGCGTCCAGGTACAGCGGGTAGGCCCCGGCCAGCACCAGCCCGTAATGGTGCGACTTGTGACAGTTGCGGTCGATCAGGACGATGTCTCCGGGCCGGACCAGCGCCTGGACGACGATCTTGTTGGCCGTCGAGGTTCCGTTCGTCACAAAGTAGGTGCTGTTGGAGCGCCAGGTGACCGCCGCCTTGTCCATGGCGGCCTTGATGTTGCCGTGCGGGTCGAGCAGCGAATCCAACCCACCCGAGGTCGATGACGTCTCCGCCATGAAGATGTTGCGGCCATAGAACTCGCCCATGTCCTGCAACGATTTCGAGTTGAAGATGCTGGCACCACGCGCGACGGGCAGCGCGTGGAACTGACCGACCGGGGCAGCGGCGTACTCCCGAAGTGCGTCGAAGAACGGGGTGGCATAGCGGTTCCTGATGCCGGCCAGCACCGTGCTGTACAGGTCGGTGACATCGTTCAGCCGGTAGAAACTGCGGTTGTAGAGGTCGGGCTCTTCGCCAGACTCCGCGGCAATGGATTCGTCGGTGATCAGATACAGGTCGATCCGGGGACGTAGCTCCCGGATCGCCTCACCGCACTCCACCCAGTCGTGGGAGCGATCCACACCGACCGCGTTCTCGTTGGCTCCGAGCAACGTGGTGATCACCGGCACCCGGTCGTCGGACCGCAGTGGCAGATCGTCCCTGATGATGGCCGCCTGAATCTCGCCATTGAGAGCGACGGCGGTGACCGCGTCCTCGAAGCTGGAGACCACCAGGAATTCGATCTGCACGTGCTCGGACGGGTCGCGCAGCGCCCGCAGTGCCTCGGCGAGACTTTCCGGCGCGTTCGGTGCCGAGTCATCGGCGAGCAGCACGGTGTAGAACTGCTGCTGCTTGGCACGGGCCACCAGTTCCTGCTCGGCCAGCGGCGCGGAGGTGTCGAACAGCGCCGTGCGGTCGCCGTATTCGCACAGCAGCCGTACCGCCAGTGAGACCTGCTCGGCGAGCCGTCCGGTCTCCCTGTCGGCGAGATGCGCGCGGAAGGCGGCCAGGTTGACCGGCCCGGGATAGAGCCAGTACCGCTCGTAGGCACCGAGTCGGTCCAGCATCCGCTGCACCTGGGCGGCTTTGTGGGTGATGTCCAATCCGGCACGGTCGACTTCGGCCAGCTCCCGGCACGCGTCGTCGAGCAGATTCCAGGTGTCGATTCGGGTATAGGAGGGGTTCGCCACCGCGGCCAGTGCGGACACCGATAGCCGACGCCGTCGGTTGCCACGCTGTATGTCGGCCATCTTGTCGGCCATCTTGTCGGCCATCTTGTCGGCCATAGTGCCCGCTTTCTCCCGAGGTGAGTCGATTTCGACGGCGGTATTCAGTCCGGGCGTCAGGCCGTGTTCGGTTCCGTGGTCTGCTGACCCACGGCCGCGGCGGCCGCGCGAATCTGGGGGGTGACCAACATGATCTGGCCGAGAACGCCGTTGACGAATCCCGGCGACTCGTCGGTCGACAGCGCTTTGGCCAGCTCGACCGCCTCATCGACGGCCACCGGTTCCGGCACGTCGTCGGCGTGCAGGAGTTCCCACACCGCCACCCGCAGCACCGCCCGATCGACGGCCGGTAACCGCTCGAGAGTCCAGCCCTGCAGGTGCGAGGCGATCAACTCGTCGATGTGGGCGGCATGCTCGGTCACCCCGCGCACCACCGTGACCGTGTACGGGTTGAGCTGGTTCACCTCGGCGTTGCCCTCGGCCAACGCCATCCTGCTCTCGGCCGCCTCCGCCGGCGAGATTCCGCGGGCGTCGGCCTCGAAGAGCAGATCCACCGCTCGCTTCCTGGCCTGATGCCGGCCGGTGTGCCCCTTTCGGTCGGCCATTCCTAATTGACTCGGCTCACGTAGCTGCCGTCGCGGGTATCCACCTTCAACTTGTCGCCGGTGTTGATGAACAGCGGGACCTGAATCTCGGCACCAGTCTCCAGAGTCGCCGGCTTGGTCCCGGCATTGGACCTGTCCCCCTGCAGGCCGGGTTCGGTCGAGGCGACGACCACCTCGACTGTCACTGGCAGTTCGAGGTACAACGGGGCGCCCTCGTTGAACGCGATCTGCACCGGCATGCTC
>JAGQTS010000312.1 GCA_020438895.1 Mycobacterium sp. | reverse complement strand
TGCCAAGTTGCGTGCAAAATCCGGGTTAGCGGGTCGATTGGATGTTGTCCTCGGGGCGTCCTGGGCTCCCTCGGTTGCAGTCGTGTCGGCTCCCAGCGGGACAACGTCGGATGTTTCCGGAAGTTCCACATTCGCCGTCGTCTCCAGCGTCGCGGCGGTGGATGGTATTACGTCAGCAGGGGTGGCGGCTACGACGAATGACGTGGCAGCGGATATCCCGCGCTGTACTGGTGCGAGTTCGCGATTGGTCGGTGAGGCGACTGGTTCCGGCGCGGTCGGATGTGTTCCTTGTTCTACTGCTGGCGTCTGGTCGGCAGTGGCCGGAACCGCTTCGCCAATTGGAGTCATTGCGCTGGCCGGGTTGGCGGATCGCTGCGCAGCGGCCGGGTAGGAGGGGCCTGCTGCACCCGAAATGAGACCGTAGGCGACTGCCAGCGGTCCCACTGCGAAAATTCCCAGGCCGAGGACTGCGCCGAGGAGTGAATTGAAGACGGGGTCTGGTGTACCTCCGACTGCGACGGCAAATATCGATGAGATATTCAGGAGCGTTATCCCGCCAACGACGCTGAAGGGGAGAGTGAGCGGAAAGCCCAAGTACCACAACGGAGTTGCTGCTACGGCAATCGCGGCCAGGGCGTTGGTGCCTAGCGACTCGGCGAATCCTGTTGCGGATGCTTGTGCACTAGCAGGAGTGACTGCCGCAGTTGCGACGGCCTCAGGGCTGGTTGCGGGCATCGCCGAGTTCGCCAGGGTGGCCACCTGGGTCGTCACGGCGGCTTGCAATTGGATGGCGGCCAATTCAGCTCGCGCGATCACCGGTTCGTTGCGGTCCGGGTGCGTAATCACCAAACTCAGCGCGACGACTGATGCGGAAGCCAACGCGACGGCACTGCGGCAGCGTCCGCCAACAAGAATTGCCATACTGAAATTCCCCCCGAAACGATGTCACCTATTGCCCGAGTGATCGGGTTGATCCAATCCCCGGTTTCTCAATCGGCAGAGAACATATCACGGTCAGGAACCGTCTTTGGGACCTCGGATGTGGACCAGAATATCTCCGCATTGCCATCGGATTCGGGTATCCCCGTTCGGAGTTGGGGGTCACTCGGCGTCACCCGACTTTGGCGGTGGGCACTGTGGTGACCTATTCTTTCAGGCCCAAGTACCTGTACAGGGTGGTCCGGCCGATCGACAGTGTCTTGCAGATCGTTGCCGCGGTCTCTCCGGAGTCCTTCATCCGGCGGGCCAGCGCGGCCTGGTCGGCGTCGAGCTTGGCCGGGCGGCCGAACTTCACCCCGGACTTACGGGCATGCTCCAACTTTAGTGCGGTCCGTTCCCGGATCAGCTCCCGCTCGTACTCGGCGATGGACATCAGGATTCCGGCGACCATCCGCCCGGTACTGGTGGAGGTGTCGACGCCGTCGTGGATCGAGCGGACGGTGATCCCGCGCTCGGTCAGCTCGTGCAAGGTGTTGACGATCGAGCGCATATTGCGGCCCAGCCGGTCGAGTCGCCACACGATCAGGGTGTCGCCGTCGCGCAGATAGTTGAGGCACTCGGTGAACCCGGGCCGGTCGTCGCGGGCCCCGGACATTACGTCGTGGAAGATTTGACCCGCCCCGGCGGCGGTCAACTGTTCGGTCTGCTGTTCCAAAGTTTGGGTCAGGGTCGAGACCAGGGCGTAGCCGACGATGGTGGACGAGGGAGCGGAGGCGGGGGATTTCGGCATCCACCTAATTGTGAGGTGAGCCCCTCGTAGTGGT
>JAGQTS010000311.1 GCA_020438895.1 Mycobacterium sp. | reverse complement strand
TGCCCGGCCAGCCCCACCGGCGGGGCGGCGGCGAAGTCGATGCCCTGACGGGCCAGCGCGCGCACGGCGGCGATCTGGGTGAGCAACACCCCCGGCATCGACACCGCCGCCGAGGTCAGCTGCGCCGCGGTGGGAATCTGATCACCGGCGGCCAGGGCCCGGACCCAGGTAAGTGGCTGGAAACCGATCGGCCGGACCACCACCAGGTCCCCTGCGACTGGTTCCAGCAGGAGGTCCGCCTCGCCGACGATCCGGGACAGTTCCGACTCGATGCCCGCCGAGGTGACCAGCTCCTCCAGCCCGGCCAGCCACGAACTGTCGCCCTGACCGCCGAAAACGACCGCATAAGGCTCGCCGGCATTGAGCCGGTCCACCAAGGCGCTGGTCACCGTTCCACTAGGGATGACGTCCAGCCCATCTCGCCCGGCGTCGGTTCGCGTGTCGGCCTCGGGGTCGCTGCGCCTGTCTGCGTCGCCGCCCAGCCGGGCCGGATCGTGGATTGTCACGCGGATGGGGTCCTCTCGGCGGGGCATGTCTGGCGCTCTAAGAGTCCCATAAGAACCGGCGGCATTTCACGCGTTCACGTGGTTACTGACGGGTACCACTGCGGGTATCGGCACCGCGGATAACGGTGGAGCCGGGGGCCGGGACGATCGGGTCCGACATATCTGCTGCATGCGGGCGGTTACGGTCGAGTAGCCACAACACCGCAGATCAACGCATGACTGTTACCGAATTGTTACCGCAACACCACGGCCATCCCGGGGACCACGGCCGGGCGGACGCTCACTGGGCCAGCCGATGGATCGCCGGCGGATTTTCGGCCCCGAGTTTGCTGGCAAAACCTACCATTCAGTAGGTTATTGCGGATTTCACGCCCACTGGCCAAATTGAGGCTTCAGAATGTTGTTGAGATCCACACCGACGCCGGCGACGGTACGGGCGTCGATCTCGAACTGGTGCAAATGGGCAGCGGGATGGACGAACCCCTTGGGGGTCCCCCAGTTGTGTTGCCAGAACCAGGCGCCGAGTCCGTCCTGCAGCGCCCAGTCGATGACCTTGGAGTTGCCGTAGATGCCCACTCGCCGGTGGCCGATCACCGACTCCCAGCCGCGCAGGTACGGCGCGACTTGTCTCTTGTACTGCTCGAGC
>JAGQTS010000021.1 GCA_020438895.1 Mycobacterium sp. | reverse complement strand
GTCGGCGATCTCGGGCACCTCCAGCGAAAACAGCTTCCGCACCAGGTTCGGGTGAGTGCGGGACAGCTCGATCCGTGGTTCGCGCGTACCCCGGGTGACGCCGACGACATAGCAACGCAGCCGCTCGCCGTGCTCGTATCGTTCGCCGGGAACCTGCTCAGCGGGCCGGATGGTTCCCTCGGATCCCTTGGTCTCCGTCCCGAGGCGCACCACCACGTTGCCGCGATCGTTTTCGCGGCGGTTCTGCTGCACCACCCCGGCGACGATGTCACCCTCGCGGGCCGAAAACTCCCCGAACACCCGTTCGTTCTCCGCGTCACGGAATCGCTGCAGCATGACCTGGCGCGCCGTGGTGGCCGCCACCCGGCCGAATCCCTCCGGGGTGTCGTCCCATTCGGCGACGACGTTGCCCTCCTCGTCGGTCTCCCTGGCCATAACGTTGACCGTGCCACTTTTTCGGTCGATCTGGATTCGGGCATCGGGCTGGTGGCCCTCGGTGTGCCGATAGGCGGTCAGCAGCGCGGTCGAAATGGTGTCGAGCAACTCCTCGACGGGGATACCGCGGTCGACCTCGATCGCGTGCAGAGCGGCCATGTCGATGTTCATTTCTTCACACCCCTGTCTGTCGTTTCGGGCGTCCCCGACGCTCCCGGGCCGGTGAGTCCGGCAAGTTCGAGCTCGCGGCTGCTGGGCGGGGAAAATTCGACCTGGACGACGGCACTTCGCACCTCGGCCAGGGGTATTCGGCGGACCGTCCACCCGGATCGGTCCCCGACAACGAGCACGGCGGAACCATCGGACACCTCGCCCAATCTCGCGGTCAGGGCTGAACCGTCGGCGAGGACGAGCGCGACCCGGCGACCGCGGGCCCGACGAAAGTGTTTTTCGGCGGTCAGCGGCCGTTCCACTCCGGGTGAGGTGACCTCGAGAAGGTAGCCGCCCGCCGCCGCGTCGACGCTGTCGAGCAACTCCGAGGCCGTACGGGACAACTCGGCCAGGGCCTCCAGATCGGGAGGCGAGTCGCCGTCGGCGACGATTCGTAGCCGCGGTGGCCGCGTCCGTACGTCGATCACCACGTCCTCGATCTCATAACCGGATCGCAGAAAATGCTCGCTGAGGAGCTCGGACACCTGCTGCGGCGAAGGTATGCCCGGCGAAGGCGAGCCCGGATTCCGTCCAGTCACGGCGAGCTCCTTCTGTTGAGTTGTGGCCGGCGGGTGAGGCCGGGTTTCCACGATACGCCTGCGCTCGTGGCGGCAATGGCAGGATGTTTGCGTGCACCCCGCCCTGCCCCGGACCACGCCGGGTTCGTCTCCGGAAGCTGCGCTGAGTCGACGATGGGTACTCATGCGCGGCGGCCAGGGGTTGCTCGCGCTGGCGGCGATCGGGGTGTTGGCTCCCGCCTGCGGTTCGGATCGACCCACCGGACCCGACCCGCTGGAGAGCCAACTGGCCGCCGCCCGTTCCGACGCCGCGCTTGCCGCCGCTGCGGCCGACGCCGCCGTCGGCCAACCCGCTGCGGCTCTGGTACCGGCTTTGCGCGTGATCTCCGACGAACGAACACGCCACGCGGCCGCCCTGGTGGAGGAGATCGCCCGCGCGGCCGGCAAGCCCATACCGGCAGCGGACTCCCCCGGCATAACCGCAGCGGCAACCGCGGCACCGGAGCCCGATCCGCCCGGCCCCCCACCCGGGGTTCGAGACGTTGTCGACGCGTTACGCCGATCTGCTGACAGTGCAGCCAACCTCGTCCCGACGCTATCGGGGTACCGGGCCGGGCTGGTCGGCTCGATCGCGGCGGCGTGTACGGCGGCCCATACCGTCGGGCTGGTTCCCGCGGGGCGGACGCGATGACCTCGCCTACTGGATCCGGACGTCCGGAGCCCGCCGATCAGGCGGCGCTCTATGACGCGGTCGCTGCCGAGCATGCCGCGATCTACGGCTACGGGATGGTGTCGGCGCACAGCCTGCCGAGCCGGAACGGACTGGTATCGGACGCGATGGCGCAGCACCGCGAGTTGCGGGAGACCGCGCTGGCGATGCTGGCGGAGCGCAACGTCGAGGGCCCACTGCCCGCGGCCGGGTATCAGTTGCCGATGCCGGTCGGGTCACCGCCTGAAGCCGCGCGACTGGCGGTCCGCATCGAGGACGACTGCGCGGTGGCCTGGCGGGCGGTGCTTGAACAGTCCGAATCCGAGGATGATCGCCGATTCGCCCTCACCGCACTGACCGGGTGTGCGGTGCGCGCGGCGCAATGGCGCCGGGTGGTCGGAGCCTGGCCGGTGACCCGGGCCTTCCCCGGCGGCAGCGAGTAGTTACCGAGCGGGGACTCCGGCGGTTTGGTCACCGGCCAGCGCGGCGGCGATCTCGGTACCGGCCCCGGCAACCGGAATCTCGCTGCTCTGACCGGTGAAGCGATTGCGGAGCTCGACTGTTCCGTCAGCCCAGCCGCGGCCCACGACGACGATCCACGGCACCCCGAGCAGTTCGGCGTCCTTGAACTTCACCCCCGGGGAGGCGGTCCGGTCGTCGAGCAGCACATCGTGGCCGGACTCGTCGAGCTCGGCTGCCAGCGACTCGGCGCCGGCGCGGGCCTGCGCGTCCTTGTTCGCGATGACGACGTGAACATCGAACGGCGACACCGACGCGGGCCAACGCAGCCCCAACGTGTCGTGATGTTGTTCGGCGATCACCGCCACCAACCGGGACACCCCGACGCCGTACGAGCCCATCGTCAGCCGGACGGGCTTGCCGTCTTCGCCGAGCACGTCGACAGAGAACGCGTCGGTGTATTTGCGGCCCAGCTGGAAGATGTGGCCGATCTCGATCCCGCGGGCACTCACCAACGGCCCCGCACCGTCGGGCGACGGATCGCCGTCACGGACGTTGGCCGCTTCGATGATGCCGTCGGCAATGAAATCGCGCCCGGCGACCAATCCCACGACGTGTTTGCCCGCCTCATCCGCGCCGGTGATCCACGACGTGCCGCTTGCCACCCGCGGATCCACCAGGTAGCGAACACCATTGGCCTGCAGGGCCTTCGGGCCGATGTACCCCTTCACGAGGAACGGGTACTTGGCGAAGTCACCGTCGTCGAGTAGCGCCCACTCAGCCGGATCCAACGCTGCGCCGAGTCGCTTTTCGTCGACCTCGCGGTCCCCGGGCAGGCCGATCGCCAACAGTTCCCACTCCCCGCCGGGCGCCCGTACCTTCAGCAGGACGTTCTTCAGGGTGTCCGCGGCGGCGACGGTCCGGTCCAGCACCCCGTTGGCCCACTCGACCAGGGTTGCGATGGTCGGTGTGTCGCCGGTGATGTGCACGACCGGTTCGGGCAGCCCGACGGTAGATCCGGAGTCCGGCACCGGAGTGGTGACCGCCTCGACGTTGGCGGCATAACCCGATTCCAGGCATCGAACGAAAGTGTCCTCACCGATGTCGGACTCGGCCAGGAACTCCTCCGATGCGCTCCCGCCCATGGCGCCCGACATCGCCGAAACGATCACGTAGCGAATCCCCATGCGCGCGAACATTTTCTGGTATGCCTCGCGGTGAGCCAGGTACACGCTGCGTAGTCCGTCGTCGTCGACGTCGAACGAATAGGAGTCCTTCATGACGAACTCCC
>JAGQTS010000310.1 GCA_020438895.1 Mycobacterium sp. | reverse complement strand
ACGTTCATCGCGATGGCCTACATCATCGTCTTGAACCCGATCATCCTGTCCGGGTCCGAGGACGTCACCGGGAACTCGTTGTCGTTCGCCGCGGTGTCGGCGGTGACCGCGCTGGTCGCGGCGGTGATGACGATGCTCTTCGGTCTGGTCACCCGACTACCGTTCGCCTTCGCCGCCGGCCTCGGCATCAACTCGTTCCTGGCCACCTCGGTGGTCGGCGTCGTCACCTGGCCGGAGGCCATGGGGCTGGTGGTGATCAACGGTCTGATCATCGTCGCCCTGGCCGTCTCTGGTCTGCGGCGGCTGGTGTTCGACGCAGTTCCGATGCAATTGAAGATCGCCATTACCGCCGGGATCGGCCTGTTCATTCTGTTCATCGGATTGGTCGACGCCGGTTTCGTCTCCAGTACCGGAGTGGGCTCCCCGCCCATCGGATTGGGCGACGACGGAAAGGGGTCGATCACCAGTGTTCCCACCGCGGTCTTCGTCGTCACCTTGTTGTTGACCGGAGTGCTGGTGGCCCGCCGGGTTCGCGGCGCGATCCTGCTCGGATTGTTGACCGGAACCGTGCTCGCCGTCGCCGTCGAGGCGATCTGGCACCTCGGCCCGGCAACCGAACACCGCGGAGGCTGGAAACTGTCCGTCCCGGCCCTCACCGGCTCGCCGTTCGCGCTGCCTGACCTGTCGCTACTCGGCGACGTCAGCTTCGGCAGCTTCAGCCGAATCGGCACCCTCGCCGCGACGGCACTGGTCTTCACCCTGGTCTTCGCCAACTTCTTCGATGCGCTGGGAACGCTCACCGGCTTGTCGCGGGAGGCCGGCCTCGCCGACGCGCAGGGGAACTTTCCCCGCCTCCCCGCCGCACTGGTCGTCGAGGGAGCGGGGGCGGTGGTCGGCGGGGCGGCGTCGGCATCGTCGAACACCGTGTTCGTCGAGTCCGGCGCCGGTATCGGCGAGGGAGCCCGTACCGGCTTGGCGAATATGGTCACCGGGGCGCTGTTTCTGGCGGCGATGTTCGTGACACCGCTGGCCTCGATTGTGCCGACGGAGGTGGCCGCAGCCGCCTTGGTGATCGTGGGCGCGATGATGGTCTCCCATCTGCGCCACGTCGATATCTCGGACTTCTCGGTCGGGCTACCGGTGGTCCTCACCGTCGCCGTCATGCCCCTGACCTACTCGATCGCCAACGGCATCGGGGTCGGCTTCATCAGCTGGGTGGTCGTGCGCACCGCAGCGGGACGCGGCCGCGAGATCAGCGCGCTGCTGTGGATCGTGGCCGCCGGGTTTCTGCTGTACTTCGCCCGGGCGGAGATCGAGATGCTGTTGGGGGTGTGACGACGCCTCGGCTGGGGCAGAATTTGCGGTCATGAGCGGCGAGCCCCCCAAGACCACCATCACCTCACTGACCGACGGACCCTACGAGGTCGACGGCGACGTGGACATCCTCGCTGCGGACGGGACGCTGGTGAAGGGATCCAGCAAGAGCTACCTGTGCCGATGCGGCCATTCGGCCAAGAAGCCGTTCTGCGACGGCTCCCACAAACGGGAAGGCTTCACCGCACCCTGACGGTCCGCGGTACTACGCTGAACTGACGCCGAGCCTTCGGTGGGCAGGTCGGCTTTCGGAGACAGATGGGGAATCATGAGCGACGTTCGCGCGATGAGGCGGTGGGCACTGGCGGGCAGTACGGCGGCCCTGGTGATGATGGGCGCACTGACCGCGGGCTGCAGCAGCACAGACGAAGTGCCCCCGACCACCAAGACCCCGTCGACGACCACGCCGCCGTCAACAGCGCCGGCAGTGTCGGCGACGGAGAAGGCCATCTCCCCGGGGGGAGATAACTCCTTCTCGCCCACCATCAACCCCACGCCGCCTCCCGCGAGCTGCAAGAGCGTCGTCGGAGGAGTGTGCATCCGATGACCCGGTGGCGTGCCGCAGCCCTCCTAACCGCTGCCGCGTCGCTGCTGAGTGCGCCCTGCGCATCCGCCGAACCGGCACCACCGTGGGATGGCTGGTACGAGATCACCTTCCACGCCGATCAGAAGACGGGCACCAGCACCGCCGCCTCCCAGCCCGAGGAGGCGTACACCGCCTGGTACAAGTTCGCCACCGACTGCTCGTCGGGAACATGTGTCGCCTCGGTGGTCGACGGTCCCACCCCGAAGGACAATGTCCCGACGGCGACGTCGTTCCAGTGGACCGGTACCCAGTGGACGCGCTCGGAGACCTGGCGCTGGGATTGCCTGCTGCCGGACCGGACCATCACCTTCGACACGGCCAGTTCGGTCACCAATTACACCCCGCAAGCCGACGGATCGCTGAAAGGAACCTTCGGTACCAACATCGGCAGCGGGGACTGCCAGGGAACCGTCTACATCCCGCTCACCGCTAGCCCCGCCGATCCGGGAACGAGCGACGCCGTCATCGCCTGAACAGCATCATCGGGTGACCCGGTTTTCGGCCTCCCCGGCCTCGCCCCGGTGCTAGGTTGGCGCGGTCGGGCCAGGGAAGGTCAGGGTCACAATGGGTGTGGGTACCGGTGAAGTCGACTGGGGGGCGCTTCGGGAGGCCGCCATTGTGGCCGCGTCCCACTCGTACTCGCCCTACTCGAAGTTCCCGGTCGGGGTTGCCGGGTTCGTCGACGACGGGAGGATGGTCTCCGGAGCCAATGTCGAGAACGCCTCCTACGGACTGACATTGTGCGCGGAGTGCTCGATGGTCTCCGCCCTGCATGCCGGCGGCGGTGGTCGGCTGACCGCCGTCTACTGCGTCGACGGCAACGGTGACGCACTGATGCCGTGCGGTCGCTGCCGACAGTTGCTCTACGAGCACGGCGGTCCGGAGCTGGCGGTCATGACACCACGGGGCGTGCAGACAATGGCCCAGATCCTGCCGCAGGCCTTCGGCCCGTGGGACCTCGAGGAGAGGACGTCGGGCTCGTGAAACCTGCCAGGGCCTCCGGCGCCGTGGGTGCCGGCGATCAGAAGGCGAGCAAGGCCGCGTGGGCGATCCTCGCCGCGATGGGCTTCGGGGCGCTGATCGCGCAGATGTTCAGCACGGTGATCGGGCCGGCGCTGCCCACGATCAAGGAGGACCTCGGCCTGGGCCTCTCGGACCAAACCTGGACCATCACCGCCTATAGCCTCGCGTTTGGCGCCGCCCTGGTCGCCGGTGGACGAATGGGCGACCTGGTCGGGGAAGTCAAGATGATCGTCATCGGCTTCGTCATCTTCGGCGCGGGCCTGGTCATCGCCGCCGTCGCGGTGGGTGGTCCGTTACTGATCGGCGGTCGGGCGATTCAGGGCATCGGCATCGGCATCTCCGCACCGGCGACGCTGTCGATCGTGGTGAACTCATTTCCGTTGGCGCAGCGTGGTTTCGCCGTCGGGGTGTGGGGCTTCGCGCATGGATTCGGGTTGCTGGTGGGCCCGCTGTTCGCTGCCTGGATGATGGAGATCGCTAGCTGGCGCTGGGTGTTCTGGGTGGCGGTACCGCTGACCGCGCTGGTCATCATCGTCACCCTGGCGGCCACCCGTGGGTACCGGAGCGTACTGGCCAGCGGTAGCTACGACTGGCTGGGGCTGCTGCTCGGCGGGGCGGGGATCACGCTGATCACCTACGGTCTGCAGAACTCCTCGGACAGCTGGACGGCCCTGGCCAGCTGGGGTCCGCTGGTGGGTGGCCTGGTCCTGCTGGTGCTGTTCGCCGTGGCCGAAACCCGCATCGCGCATCCGTTGGTGGACTTCAAGCTGTGGCGAGAACGGCTGTTCTCCGGCGGTTTCTTCGCCGAAAGCGCCGTCGGTTTCGTCTACATCCCTTTTCTGACGTTCATCGGTTCGCTGTTCTTCATCAACGTGCTCGACTACTCCCCCGCCAAGGCCAGTTGGGCGATCGTCATCACCACCGGAATCTGCATGGTTTTCGAGCCGCCGGCCGGGCGCTGGGTGGACAAGGTCGGCCCGGGGGTGCCGATCACCGTCGCCTTGCTGATGCAGGCGGTGGCTCTGGCCTGGATCGGCTTGACCTTCGGCCCGGGCACGTCCATGGGGCAGATGGTGATTCCGTTGGCGCTCATGGGTATCGGCGTGGGGATCGCCCTTCCCGCCTGCAACACCGCCGGCATGTCGGCGGTGGACGCCAAACGGGCGGGCATGGGTTCGGGCCTGATGCAGATGACCTTCAACATCCCCGCCGCCCTCGGCGTGGCACTGGTGACATCGGTGATCGGCACCCTGACCGCGTCGCAGGTGGGGCCGGGCCTCGGCCTGCGAACCGAGTTGCGCGGGGTCGCAACCGAGTACGCGGCGGCCATCCAGGACGGCGACATGGCCCGGGCCGACGCCATCCTCGCCAGCCTGCCGCAGGACTCGGTGGACGCGGTCAAGGACGCCGTGGTCAGCGCCACCTCCGGCGCGATCACCACCTCCATGCTGGTGCTGGCCGCCGTCGCACTCGCCGGGGCGGTGTTCGCCTGGGTGGTCATCGGACGCCGGCGCACCCCCGACCACGTCGAGATGACCCACGCGGCGAAGATCTGAGCGCACCAGACGACGCGAAACCCGCTCGTCTCCCCGATCTGGGCGTGACGAAACGGGGTCTGCTGGCGAGGCATGCCGGGTAGGGTTGCCAACCGTGCAGCAGAGACGAAACGTCGTGCAGGTGCGACGCTGCCACGGACAACGGGGCGCCTGACGTATGTGCCGCCTGTTCGGGCTGCACGCTGGACGCAACGTGGTGTCGGCGACCTTCTGGCTGCTCGACGCAGCGGACAGCCTCGCCGCCCAGAGCAAGCGCAACCCTGACGGCGCCGGTATCGGCGTCTTCGACGCCGCCGGCGAGGCCGTGCTGGACAAGCAGCCCATCGAAGCGTGGGAGGACACCAGTTTCGCTGCTGAGGCAAAGAGCTTGAGCGGGACCACTTTCCTGGCCCATGTGCGGTACGCCACGACCGGACGTCTCGATGCGCGCAATACCCACCCCTTCCTCCAAGATGGCAGGCTGTTCGCGCACAACGGTGTGGTGCAGGGACTCGACGCCCTGGATGCTCGGCTGGCCGAACTGGACGTGACGAATCTGGTGGCAGGCCAGACTGACAGTGAACGGGTTTTCGCGCTGATCACCGCAGCGATTCGGGCGCGGCGCGGTGATGTGGCGGCGGGGCTTGTCGACGCCGTGGAGTGGTTGTCGGCGAACGTTCCGATCTTCGCGCTCAATCTGCTGCTCGCCACGGCGACCGACATGTGGGCCCTGCGTTACCCGGACACCCATGAGCTCTATGTCTTGAACCGCCAAGCGGGATTGACCCAGTTCGAGATGCAGACTCGTCGTATCCGCGCCAGTTCGGCGCAATTGGACCGGCGGCCGTCGGTGGTGTTCGCCAGCGAGCCGATGGACGCCGACCCGGACTGGCGCCTACTGGACCCCGGGGTACTCGTTCACGTTGACCAGTCGCTGACCACCACCACGGCGATGGTCCTGCCGGATCCGCCGTCGCAGCGTCTGACGTTGGCGGACCTGTCGGGGCGGGCGGCCGCGGCGCAGGACACCTCAACACGATGATCGACGGTTTCCACCTCATGGTCGAGGCTCTCAAGCTCAACGAGGTGTCGACGATCTACGGCGTCGTCGGCATCCCGATCACCGACCTGGCCCGCCTGGCGCAGGCATCTGATATCCGTTACGTCGGCTTCCGGCACGAATCCAATGCCGGCCATGCGGCCGCCGCGGCCGGCTTCTTGACCCGTAAACCGGGGATCTGTCTCACCGTTTCCGGCCCCGGCTTTCTCAACGGCATGGTGGCGCTGGCCAACGCAACGGTGAACTGTTTTCCGATGGTTCAGATCGCCGGATCGAGCACTCGCGCCGTCGTCGATCTGCAGCGCGGGGATTACGAGGAACTCGACCAACTGGCCATCGCCAGACCACTGGCCAAGGCGAGCTACCGCATCGGCCGGGTCGAGGACATCGGTCGTGGGGTCGCCCGCGCCATACGAACCGCGGTGTCGGGGCGCCCCGGCGGGGTATATCTCGATATTCCCGGTGACGTCCTGGCCGAGACCATGGAGGCGGCCGACGGCGCAAGGACGCTGTGGAAAGTCGTTGACCCGGCGCCGAGCCAATCCCCCTCACCCCAGGCTGTCCGGGAAGCGCTGACGTTGCTCGCCGGTGCGCGCCGTCCGCTGATTGTGCTGGGCAAGGGCGCCGCCTACGCCCAGACCGATGACACGATCACGTCGTTCATCGAGACGACGGGCATACCGTTCGTTCCGATGGCGATGGCCAAGGGACTTCTTCGCGACGATCATCGGTTGTGCGCGGCAGCGGCGCGCTCACTCGCCCTATCCCGTGCCGACGTCGTGTTGCTCGTCGGCGCCCGGCTGAATTGGCTTCTCAGTCATGGTACGTCCCCTACCTGGTCGCCGGACGTGACGTTCATTCAGATCGACATCGAACCCACCGAATTCGACAGCAACCAGCCGACCACCGTTCCGCTGGCCGGTGACATCGGTTCCGTCATCGGTGCGCTGCGCTCAGCCCTGGACCATCAGCCGGTGCATTGCCCCGAGATGTGGCGCACCGAGCTGGCCGCGCGCCGGTCGGAGAACGCGCAGAAGATGGCCCAGCGGCTGGCCGAGGATCCGCGACCGATGCGGTTCCACAACGCGCTGAATCCCATCCGCGAGTTCGTCAAGCAGCACCCGGAGGTTTACCTCGTCAACGAAGGTGCCAACACTCTGGACGTCACCCGCAACGTTGTGGAGATGGCCGTGCCCCGCCACCGGCTCGACAGCGGCACGTGGGGCGTGATGGGCATCGGCATGGGCTATGCGATTGCTGCCGCCGTAGAGACGGGTCAACCGGTGCTCGCCGTCGAGGGCGACAGCGCCTTCGGGTTCAGTGCCATGGAGATCGAGACCATCTGCCGCTACAA
>JAGQTS010000309.1 GCA_020438895.1 Mycobacterium sp. | reverse complement strand
GCACCGACTACGGCATCGGTCTGGCAACGGTGGTTCGCGAGACCCTGGGCGACGTTGCCGACTCGGCCTGCAACATCTCGGTCAAGAAGGGCGACAAGGACTTCTCGGCCGCGGTGACACAGATCAAGGCGCAGGCGCCGGATTCGGTCTTCTATTCGGGCTACTACTCCGAGGCCGCGCCGTTCGTGCAACAGCTTCGGGACGCCGAGTTCGAAGGCAGGTTCGTCAGCGCCGACGGCACCAAGGATCCTGAGTTCGTCAAGCAGGCCGGAAACTCCGCCAAGGATGCGCTGCTGTCGTGCCCGTGCGGCCCCGCCACCAAGGAATTTGCCGCCGAGTACGAGAAGAAGTTCGGCCAGGCGCCCGGCACGTACAGCACCGAGGGTTACGACCTGGGCACGATCCTGGCCAAGGGCATCGATTCCGGTGCCGTGACCCGCGAGGCGCTGCTGAGCTTCGTGCGGGATTACAACGGGCAGGGCATCGCGCGTGAGTATCAGTGGACCGACAACGGCGAACTCACCACCAACCTGATCTGGATCTACAAGGTCCAGTAAAGGCCGTCGGCGCCGGAGAGCGCACCGTTCGATGATCCAGGAGTGCTTGACTGGTCTGGACAGCCGGTACGCATGCCTCGCCGGTGACATCAGCGTCAACGTCGCCAACCTGCGGGATGGATTTTGGCAGTTGACCATCGACGGCCTCGCCTGGGGCGCCATCTACGCCCTGGTCGCCGTCGGCTACACCCTGGTGTTCGGCGTGCTGCGCCTGATCAACTTCGCGCATTCCGAGATCTTCATGCTCGGCATGTTCGGGGCGTACTTCTGCCTGGACATGATCCTCGGTTTCACCCCCAGCGGTAACACCTACAACCGCGGGGTGGTCTTGACCGTGCTCTACCTGGGTATCGCGATGGTGTTCGCCATGGCCGTATCCGGTTCTGCCGCACTGGGATTGGAAGCGGTCGCCTACCGACCGCTACGAAAGCGGAATGCCCGTCCGCTGACCTTCCTGATCACCGCGATCGGGATGTCCTTCGTCCTGCAGGAATTCGTCCACTTCGTGTTGCCGTCGATTATCCCCGGATACGGGGGCAGCAACGCCCAGCAGCCCATCATCCTGGTCCAGCCGAAGACCCAGTTCGAGGTCTTCGGCGCCTCGGTCACCAACATCACCTTGGTGATCATCGCCTCCGCGCTGGTCCTGGCCCGGCTCACCTACCTGGCGGTACACCGCACGAAGTTCGGCCGGGGCATCCGCGCGGTCGCTCAGGACCCGACCACCGCCACGCTCATGGGGGTGTCCCGGGAGCGGGTCATCATGCTGACCTTCCTCATCGGCGGCGCTCTGGCCGGAGCCGCCGCCGTGCTTTACATGCTGCGGGTCCCCCAGGGCATCATCTATTCGGGCGGGTTCCTGCTCGGCATCAAGGCCTTCTCGGCGGCCGTGCTGGGCGGTATCGGCAACCTGCGCGGCGCTCTGCTCGGCGGACTTCTGCTCGGCATCATGGAAAACTACGGTCAGGCGGTGTTCGGTACCCAGTGGCGCGATGTCGTCGCGTTCGTCTTGCTGGTCCTGGTGCTGCTGATCCGGCCCACCGGGATTCTCGGTGAGAGCCTCGGAAAGGCCCGGGCATGAGCTCGACCACGACGAACTCCCTGTGGGCGCCGGGTGACGTCATGCGGCAGTGGTGGGCGGGCCTGAGCCGGGCACAGAAATGGGTCTTCGGCGCGCTGGTGTTCGTCGCTCTGGCGCTATTGCCGCTGGCCCCGCCGCCGTTCCTGGACACCCCGGGCATCAGCTTCGGCGGGACCATGGCGCAGTTCGCCATGGTCGCGATCATCGCGATCGGGCTCAACGTGGTGGTGGGGCAGGCCGGCTTGCTCGACCTCGGCTACGTCGGCTTCTACGCCGTCGGCGCCTACACCGTGGCGCTGCTGACCAGTCCGGACAGCCCGTGGAACCGGCTCAGCGCCACCGGCATGTTCTCCGAGACGTGGGCCTGGCTGTCCTGCGTGCCGATCGCCATGGCCGTGACGGCACTGGCCGGGCTGATCATCGGCAGCCCGACCCTGCGCCTGCGCGGAGACTACCTTGCCATCGTGACCCTGGGATTCGGCGAGATCATCCGGCTGCTGGCCGACAACCTGTCCGGTGTCACCAACGGCCCGCGCGGCCTGAACGAGGTCGCCTACCCCCGGGTGGGTCTGAGCCCCGAATTGCCCAACGGTGTCTTCTCCAGCGGGAACTCGGTGGGCGAGGCCAACTACGGCACCTGGTGGTTCTGGCTGGGCCTGAGCCTGATCGTGGTGATCCTGCTGCTGGTCGGCAACCTCGAGCGCAGCCGGGTGGGCCGGGCCTGGGTGGCCATCCGGGAGGACGAGGACGCCGCGGAGTTGATGGGGGTCAACACCTTCCGGTTCAAACTGTGGGCCTTCGTCATCGGCGCGGCGATCGGGGGGCTCTCCGGGGCCCTCTACGCCGGCCAGGTTCAGTACGTCGCACCGCCCACCTTCAACATCATCAACTCGATGCTGTTCCTGTGCGCGGTGGTGCTCGGCGGTCAGGGCAACAAGCTCGGCGTCGTTTTCGGCGCCTTCCTCATCGTCTACCTGCCCAACCGCCTGCTGGGGGTGGAGTTCCTGGGCATCAACCTCGGGGACCTGAAGTACCTGTTCTTCGGTCTCGCGCTGGTGGTGATGATGATCTTCCGCCCGCAAGGCCTGTTCCCGGCGCGCCAGCACCTCCTGGCCTACGGTCGCTCGGCGCGCGATCTGCTGAACCGCGCCGCCCGCGACGGGGTGGGGAGATGATGCGCGAGGAGGTCGAGGACCTGGCCGGCCTGCACCGCGACGTGCACGCCGCGGCGGGGGAACCGCTGCTGGAGGTGTCCGACCTGACCGTGCAGTTCGGCGGGCTGACCGCTCTGGAGTCGGTGAGCTTCACCATCGGGCGGGGTGAGATCCTGGGCCTGATCGGCCCGAACGGCGCCGGCAAGACCACCTGCTTCAACGCCATCACCGGGGTGTACCGCCCCACCTCGGGCAGTGTGGTGTTCGACGGCGAGCGCCTCGGCCGGATGAAACGCCACCAGATCACCCGACGGGGTATCGCCCGAACCTTCCAGAACATCCGACTCTGGGGTGAGATGACCGCACTGGAGAACGTGGTGGTCGGCACCGACGCCCGACACCGGACCTCGGTACCCGGCGCTTTGGTGCGCGGCCCACGGCACCGCCGCGAAGAACACGATGGCCTGGAGCGCGCGGTGGCGCTGCTGGAGTTCGTGGGGATCGCCCACCGCGGCGAGGAGAAGGCCAAGAACCTGCCCTACGGTGACCAGCGCCGCCTTGAGATCGCCCGGGCCCTTGCCACCGAACCCAAGCTGCTCTGCCTGGACGAACCCGCGGCCGGGTTCAACCCCAGCGAGAAAGCCGCCCTGATCGACCTGATCCGCGCCATCCGCGATGACGGCTACACCGTCTTGCTGATCGAGCACGATATGAGGCTGGTGATGGGGGTGACCGACCGCATCGTCGTGCTCGAGTTCGGCCGGAAGATCGCCGACGGACCACCGGCCGCCATCAGAGAAGACCCCGCGGTGATCGCCGCCTATCTGGGAGTGCCCGATGACCAGCTCTGAATCTGAAACCGCAGCGCCGGCGCTTCTGGAAGTGCGCGATGCCGTCGTGCACTACGGCCGGATCGAGGCCCTGCACGGGGTATCTCTCAGCGTCGGCGAGGGCGAGCTGGTCACGCTTCTGGGATCCAACGGAGCGGGGAAGACAACACTGATGCGTGCCATCTCGGGCCTGCTGCCGCTGTCGTCGGGATCGGTGTGGTTCGAAGGCCGTGACATCACCAAGACCAAAGCCCATCGGCGAGTGAGCGAGGGGCTGGTGCAGGCCCCGGAGGGCCGTGGAATCTTTCCCGGCATGACTGTCCGGGAGAACCTCGAGATGGGCTGCTATGGAAGGACATTCGACTCCAAGAAGGCTCACGACGAACGCCTGGCCTGGGTCCTGGAGACCTTCCCGCGGCTGGCCGAACGGCGTAAACAGGTCGGTGGCACGCTTTCCGGCGGGGAGCAGCAGATGCTGGCGATCGGCAGAGCGCTGATGGCGCGGCCCCGGGTCCTGCTCCTCGATGAGCCCTCGATGGGCTTGGCGCCGATGGTGATATCCCAGATTTTTTCGATCATCGCCGAGATCAACGACGCCGGAACCACGGTGCTGCTAGTGGAGCAGAACGCCCAGCAGGCGCTGAGCCGCTCGGATCGGGCCTACATCCTGGAGACGGGCACCGTCACCCGTGAGGGACCGGCGCACGCGTTGTTGGCCGACGACAGCATTCGCGCGGCCTATCTGGGCGTAGCCTGACCCACCGCGGTTCTGTTCCGCAGCACGTCGAACAACACGACAAGCTTCCGGCGATTCCTTCCGCGCTGCGGCACTAGAGCGTCAGGCCGTGCGTCACCCGGTAGACGTCGACTTCTTCGGGAAGGCCTTTGAAGCGCTGTGGGCCAAGGCTTTCGAACCCCAGGCCCGATCCGGTGCAGACATCCCGGGCCGTGCGACTGACCAATATCTCGCCGGCGCCGGCCGATGCGCTGATCCGGGCGCCGATATGGACTGCCAGACCGCTCCATTCCTCTCCGCGCCGTTCGCACTCACCGATGTGCACGCCCGCTCGGATCGTGATGCCGCGCGCTGCCAGGTCGGCGCCCATTTCCACAGCGCAGCGAACCGCTTTGGACGGTCCGTCGAACAACGCGAACACCCCGTCGCCCGTGTGCTTCGCACGGCGGGCGCCGTACTTCTGCAACAGCCAGTCCACGACCTTGTCGTGGGCATCGAGTTGAGGGTGCCAGTGCGCATCGCCATGGACACTGAGCTGCTCGGTGGAGCCCACGATGTCGGTGAACAACACGGTCTTGAGAATCCGTTCGTCGGCGCGTTGATCGGGCTTCCCGCAGACGAACTCCAGGATGGCAGGGATCAAATCGGCCAGGATATGGAGGCCCGGCGGCAGGATCCGGAACTGTGCCCCTGGGATCTCCGCGGCCAGGGCGGCCGTCGCGTCGATCGGCACCAGCCGGTCGCTGGGGCGTCCGAGGACCAGGGTGGGCGTGCGCACCGAAGTGAGCACATCGCGAACGTCGATCTCCATGAAGGACTTCCACCAGGATTTGGCCGTCGTCGGGCTCATCATGGCCCGCTGGCGCCTGCCGAACATCTCCCGGACACCAGGCGTATCGGCGGTGGCGCCGTAGAACACATCAGCGAGCGCACCCTCGCCCCAATGCCGCTCGATCTCATCAAGTTGGGACTGAACTTCTTGGGGGGTGAAACCCCACGGGAAGGCGGGCAGGTCTTGCGAATAGCGCCCGGCTGCGCCGTAGAGGACGAGCGACAGGACGCGTTCGGGATAGCTGCCCGCGAACATGATGCTGATCGACCCGCCTTCGCTGGTGCCGAAGAACGACGCCCGTTCGGCCCCCGCGGCGTCGAGGACCGCCCGCACATCCTCGACCCGTTCGAGCGGGGAGGGCGGCGGGATGGAGGGATCCGATATGCCCGTGCCGCGTCTGTCCCACACGATCAGCCGCGCCGACCGGGAAAGCTCTTCGATGGCGTCCGCGTAGGGGCTTCCCGGTTCGTCGATCGTGTCGCAATTGCGCATGACCCACCCGGGTATCCAGATCAGGAAGGGGCCGGTTGCGCCGAACACGCGATACGCCAGGCGAACGTTTCCGTTGCGTGCGTAACGCAGTCCCTCGGTCACGTTTCCTTCGTGGTCATAACCGGTCCTTCGGCCCCGGCGGCCGGGACGACCAGTATCATACGGAGCCGTCGACGCGGAACCGCTTGACTCGGGACGTCGCACCGGAGACCAGCGTGATTTTGCTCTTCGGCACACCGAGGTGCTCGGCGAGGAGTCGGATGACCGCTTCGGTGGCTTTGCCCTCGACGGCGCGTTCGCGGACGTAGACCGTGAGCGAGCCGTCCTCGGCCGCTTCGACCAGGGGGCCCTTCTTGCTCCCCGGCTTGACGGTGACGACGACCGATTCGGACACCTAGCGCGCGACGATCACCGAGGATCCATGACCGAACAGGCCCTGGTTGGCGGTGACGCCGACCGTCGCGCCCTCCACCTGACGGCCGGTGGCCTGGCCGCGGAGCTGCCACGTGACCTCGCACACCTGGGCGATGGCCT
>JAGQTS010000308.1 GCA_020438895.1 Mycobacterium sp. | reverse complement strand
CAGGCCGCGATCCTGGCCGCCGAGGCCGATCGGCAATCCCGAATCTTGCGCGCCCAGGGTGAACGAGCTGCTCAGTATCTACGCGCTCAGGGCGAGGCGAAGGCGATCGAGAAGACCTTCGCGGCGATCAAAGCGGGCCGACCCACTCCGGAGATGCTCGCCTACCAGTACCTACAGACCCTGCCCCAGATGGCACAGGGGGAGGCCAACAAGGTGTGGCTGGTGCCCAGTGACTTCGGCGCCGCGCTACAGGGGTTCACCAAGATGCTGGGCGCTCCGGGTTCTGATGGGGTGTTCCGGTACGAGCCGTCGCCGGTTGAGGAGGATCTGCCCAAGCCCGAGGACGACTCCGCTGAGGTCGCCGACTGGTTCACCACTCAGACCGATCCAGCGATTGCCGCCGCGGTGGCCAGGGCCGAGGCCGAAGCACGGTCGACGTTGCCCGCAGTCGGTACCGCTCAGGGGATAGGACTACCGCCGGCGAACGTCGCCGAAAGCGCACCCAGACATTCCGTGCCCGGCGATCCGACAAGACCGAACCCATCTCCGCCGCCGAGCAGGTAGCCCCGAGGGACTACCAGCCGAACATGCCGAACCCTTGGTCGGCTTCAGCTCCCAAGATGCCGAGATCGTTGGGGGTGACGTTGAGTTGGGAATTGCCGGGGGAAGCGCATTCCTCGGCCGCACCGCCGGTCGCGCCGCCCCCTCCCACGGTTTCGCAGCCGGGCATCAGAGGGTTGTTGGGGCCCCCGCCGCCGTACTCGTCAGCTGCCGCCAAGGGTGCCATGAGCAGCGCCGCAACACTTCCGGCTGCCGCCGCGAGGAGGGCAAGTGATCGTCGCTTCAGCATCAGGGCGTCCTTCATTCGTAGTCCGTTTGCGCTATTGTATCGGTGATTCCGCCGAGGAAGCGTCATCAACCTCCAGCAGCCTTCAATCTCAGGAGCCACATGTCAACCGCAGTCTTCGTAGCCCGCACTGCAGCGGCCGCAGTCATCAGCGCCGGAGTCGCGCTGGTGGTCGGCGCCGGGACGGCAGCCGCTGACGCTGATCCGGGTTGCTGGGCCTCTGACATCACCGCCGCCGAGGCCCAGGCGGCTGCCGGGATGACCGCCTACTTGGTCACCCACCCCGAAGTCAACGAATTCTTCAGCAGCCTGCAAGGGTTGCCGAGTATGGAGATCGCCAGGCAGACGATCGCCTATCTGACCGCAAACCCGCAGATCCAGAACGAACTCGACGGAGTCCGGGCGCCGGTGTTCGAATTGCGAGATCGTTGCGGCGTTCCCTACGACCAAATCATCGGCGGGGTGCTCTGACACTGCGGTCGGTGATGGCGTGGCGCCGGCGAGCTTCGTGGAGCAATCCAGCGACACCCACTGAGCCGGTGCACACCGATACCAGCACGAGCAGTGGGTTGACATGGCCCGTCAGCGCGTCGCCGAGTATCACTACTGCTGTGGTTCCCGGAATCAGTCCCACCAGGGTCGCCAGGAAATACGGTCCGACACCGACCGCCGAGGCGCCCAACGCGTAATTCAGCACCGAGAACGGCACTGCCGGTATCAGGCGCAGCGATAGAACCGCAGGCCACCCCCGCGTGCGGATGTGGGCGTCCAGGGAGTCCACCCGAGGGTGACTGACCAGTGTGTTCAGTCGCCAGCCCAGGGCTCGTACCAGCAACAACGCGATGACCGCGCTCAGGCTGCTGGCAGTCACGGCCAGGGCGACACCCAATGTCGGTCCGAACAACAGACCCGCGGCCAGGGTGAAGGCGGTTCGGGGAAACGGAAACACCGTCACGACGACGTGGGCACCGAGGAAGACAAGCGGGAACCAGGGGCCGGCCGATTCGGCCCAGTCGCGCAGCCGTACCGCCGTCGGCAGTGGCACGAGAATCACGATGACGGCCAGGGTCACGGCGGCCAGTGCCGTGACCGTGATCCGGGTGCGGCTCGTCTGCCGCAGTGTGGTCGTGACGGTCGACCCCACGGTGCGCATCGTGTCCCAGCCCCGCCGCAGAATCGTCGACGTCACGAAGGACAGGTTACGGGCACGGCGCATCGGCACCCCGGCGGTTGTGACGGGATTCGCCGCAGAGTGCCCACCGCTCATCATTTAGCCTCAAGGGGCAGGTGGCGCAACCTGCGCGCTGACGATCAGGAGCTGCCGGTGTCTCCAGTCCAGGAGGAAGCCCTCGAGCAGGCTCGCGCCCATTGGCGTTCGGCCGTCGCCGCTGTGCTTGCCAAGGGCGGCCGACGCGATCCCGCCGATCTGGGTAGCGAACCGGAGCGATTGCTGGCCTCCCCGACCTATGAGGGATTCCCGATCCGGGCGCTGTACACCGCTCTGGACGGACACGACGAGCCCGCGCTCCCCGGCGACTGGCCCTTCGTGCGTGGTGCGAACCCCTGCCCGGACGTTCTCTCCGGGTGGAAAGTCGCGGAGGGATTTCCTGCTCCCGGCT
>JAGQTS010000307.1 GCA_020438895.1 Mycobacterium sp. | reverse complement strand
TGGGCCAGTTCGGCATTGCGCAGCAATGCTTTGGAGGGGATGCAACCGACGTTGAGGCACACCCCGCCCCAATACTTCGGCTCGATGATGGCGGTGTTGAGGCCCAGTTGCGCGGAGCGGATTGCCGCTACGTATCCGCCGGGGCCGGCACCGAGGACGACGACGTCAAAGTGAGTCACGACGCCTACCCTATTACCGGGCGGGCGATCCATTCGAAGAAATACGCCCCGTGCAACACGGCCGCCGCCGCGGTGGACGCCAGCGGCGCCGCCATCAGGGCTATTGCCAGGGCCGTCAGCTGCGGACGGTGAGGAACCATCGACACCAGAATGCTGGCCACCATGCACACCACCAGATACAGCAGGATGCCGAAGACCGGCAGCGTCTTTTCCAGAGCCGTGTACCACCAGTAGTAGAAACCCAAGCCCGCGGTGGCCGACAACAGCCACACCCCGGCCACGATGAGCGCGAACTTCCAGCGCTTGACGAACTGGTAGGAACTCGCGACCATCACCGGTTGCGCGGGGATCGCCACCGGCGGCAGGTGACCGGTGACCGAGCGCAGAAAGGCGTCGGTGTCGACGTCGCCGTCGACGCCCTGCAGTTCACTGAATGCCTCCGGGCCGGGCGGTGCCGGCGTGGGCTGCGGTTCCGGTTCGGGGGTCGCAGCCGACTCAGGGGCCGGTGCCGGTTCGGCGCTCGGCATCGGATGCACGCCGATCGCTCGCAACGGATCCGGGTGCGGACCGGTGTCGAAGATTGGCGCCGCGCTCGGCTCGGTATGCGGAGCCAACGCCGGCAACGGTCCGGTATCGAACATCGGGGCGGGTTGCGAACCGGTGATGGGCGCGTGGGTGTCAGTCACCGGAGACCACCTGAATCAGCAGCAGCACCGACAGCCAACCCGGCGCCATCGCGAGGATGAAGGCCCCCAGGGCCGTCACCCATCGGCGCCCGGACGACAACACCAGCAGAATCCCGAGCACGCTGGGCACGCCGATCACCAAGGCGACCACCAGATCAGGCCTGATCGTGGAGTCGACGGCGAGTTTGGCCACGACCGCGGCAATCTGACCGGAGACGCAGCCGAGGAGCAGCGCGCTTGTGAGCAGCCATGCCCGAGGCAAGGGAATCACGACTTCCGACGATACCGAGCACATCGCCCATTGCCGGGTACCCGCTTCGGCGTGCCGGACCGGCAATTCCGGTCAGTGCCGATCCGCGCCGGCGATGGGCGGGGCCGCGGCGAGCAGTCGCATCTCCTCCTCGGTGAACGCCCGGCCCCGAATCAGGAACCGCACGCCCTCCGGGGCCTCCAGGCTGAACCCCCCACCCCGACCCGGCACCACGTCGATCGTCACCTGGGTGTGCTTCCAGGCCTCGAACTGCGGGCCGGAGATCCACACCGGGGCGCCGTTCAGCACACCGAGCAGGACGTCGCGGTCGCCGACGATGAACTCACCATCGGGGTAACACATCGGCGAGGACCCGTCGCAGCATCCACCCGACTGATGGAACATCACCGGACCGTGCCGTCGCTGCAGGCGCGCCAACAGATCGGCCGCGGCTGTGGTGATCAGCACCCGCGGCGGCGGACCCCCGATGGCCGCCGATGCCCCGGCGCTTGACGACTCCATCCCCACACCTGTCCGAATAACGGTGAGACGCACGTCACACTACTCCCGCAGGCGACAATGACGGCCATGGGCGCGGACGCATTTCTCTGGCTGGAAGACATCGACGGCGACGAGGCCCTCGACTGGGTGCGGGAGCGCAACGACACCTGCGTGACTGCGTTCAGTGGCGCCGAATTCGACCGGATGAGAACCGAGGCTCTGGAAGTTCTCGACACCGACACCCGGATCCCCTACGTGCGTCGCCGCGGGGACTTCCTCTACAACTTCTGGCGGGACGCAGCCAACCCGCGCGGCCTGTGGCGCCGAACCACGCTGTCCAGTTACCGATCGGCGTCGCCGGCCTGGGAGGTGATCGTCGATGTCGACGAACTGGCCCGCAGCGAGGGCGAGAACTGGGTGTGGGCCGGCGCCGACGTCCTCGACCCCGACCACACGCTGGCGCTGATCTCGCTGTCTCGCGGCGGTTCCGACGCGACGGTGGTCCGCGAATTCGACATGCGGACCGCGACATTCGTACCCGATGGCTTCGCGCTGCCGGAGGCGAAGTCCCGGGTCACCTGGGAGGACCCGGACACCCTGCTGGTGGGAACCGACTTCGGGCCCGGATCACTGACCGAGTCCGGTTACCCCCGGGTGCTCAAGCGCTGGCGCCGGGGCCAGTCACTGGGGGACGCGGAAACACTGTTCACCGGAGCCCCGACCGACGTGATCGTGTCGGCCGGTGTGGACCGCACACCCGGGTACGAACGCACCCTGATCTACCGCGCCGTCGATTTCTTCAACGAACTCGTCTACCAACTGCGATCCGGTGAACTGATCCACCTCGACGCCCCCTCGGACGCGAGCATCTCGGTGCACCGGGACTGGATCCTGAT
>JAGQTS010000306.1 GCA_020438895.1 Mycobacterium sp. | reverse complement strand
TAGCGCTGGAAAAGTTTGCGCTTGATCACCCAGTCGATCTCGGTGTCGACCTTGGCGAAATCCTGGCTTTCCACCGCGTCGAGCTGGCGGCCCCACAGATCGACGACCTGCTCCAGCTGTTCGTTGGGCTCCCGTGAGGGCAGGTACTCGGCGGCGCGGGCCCAGTACTCGCGTTGGATGTCCAGCGCGCTCGCCTGCCGCCCACCGGCCAGCCGCACCGGCCGCCGGCCGGTGACATCGTGGCTGACTTCGCGGATGGCACGAATAGGGTTGTCCAGCGCGAAGTCCCGGAACGGGACGCCGGCCTCGATCATCTCCAACACCAACGCCGCACTGCCCACCTTGAGCATGGTCGTGGTCTCGCTCATGTTGGAGTCACCGACGATGACGTGCAACCGGCGGTACTTCTCGGCGTCCGCGTGCGGCTCGTCGCGCGTGTTGATGATCGGACGACTCCGGGTGGTGGCGCTGGATACGCCTTCCCAGATGTGCTCGGCGCGCTGAGAGAGGCAGAACGTGGCAGCCTTCGGCGTCTGCAGTACCTTGCCGGCCCCGCAGATCAGCTGACGGGTCACCAGGAAGGGCAACAGCACATCGGAGATGCGGGAGAACTCTCCGGCGCGGACGATCAGGTAGTTCTCGTGACACCCGTAGGAGTTTCCGGCGGAGTCGGTGTTGTTCTTGAACAGGTAGATGTCCCCGCCGATCCCCTCATCGGCGAGTCGCTGCTCGGCATCGACGAGCAGATCCTCCAGAACCCGTTCACCGGCGCGGTCATGGGCGACAAGTTGTAGCAGGTTGTCGCACTCGGCGGTGGCGTACTCCGGGTGGCTCCCGACGTCGAGGTAGAGCCGCGCACCATTGCGCAGGAAGACATTGGAACTGCGGCCCCAGGAGACCACCCGGCGGAACAGGTAGCGGGCGACTTCGTCCGGGGACAACCGTCGATGGCCGTGGAATGTGCAGGTGACACCAAACTCCGTCTCGATGCCCATGATCCGTCGCTGCACGTCACCGAGCCTACTGGTTCGCAGGCCGCATGCCCTGCCGAGCCCGGCGGCCGGTCCGTTGGATGACCACCGGAAGCCGGCACCTGCCCCGGACGCCGGGTGCGGTCACAGTCAGGACGGCGTCGGCGCGGACGGAGTGGGAGCCGGCAACAGCGCCTCGAGGGCGCCACCGGTGATCCGCCGGAAAGCCCGCCGGGGGCGGCCGGCGTCGAGCACGGCGACTTCGAGGGTCGCCGGCCCCAGTGCCCGCGGCTCAGTAGACGGGGTTGCACTACCTGCGGCGCCGGCGATGCCGGCCTTCAGCGCCTCCACGGCGATCCGCAGTGCCTCGCCCAGTTCGGCATTCTCCGCGTAGGACTCCTTGAGTGCGTTGATGATCGGCTCGGTGCTCCCGCCCATCACCACGAAATGCGGTTCATCGGCGATGGAGCCGTCGTAGGTGATCCGGTACAACTCCGGTGCCCGGGTCTCGCCGAAGTGCGCCACCTCGGCGACGCACAATTCGACCTCGTAGGGCTTTGCCTGCTCGGTGAATATGGTGCCGAGGGTCTGGGCGTACACGTTGGCCAACTGACGGCCGGTGACATCGCGGCGGTCATAGGCGTAGCCGCGGGTGTCCGCGTACTGGATTCCGCCACGGCGCAGGCTGTCGAACTCGTTGAACCGACCGACCGCGGCAAATCCGACCCGATCGTAGATCTCGCTGATCTTCTGCAGCGAGCGCGACGGGTTCTCGGCGACGAAAAGCACACCGCCCGCGTAGGCCAGCGTGACCACGCTCCGGCCGCGGGCAATGCCCTTGCGGGCGATCTCCGACCGCTCCCGCATCGCCTGCTCGGGAGAGATGAAATACGGAAAGCTCATGTGCCCGAACCCTTCACGAATCGGCCCGGGGTGCTTCGTTGGACGGGCCGCCCCCCGGACCGTCTTCGTCGGTACCGGTCCGCCGGTCGATCACCGCCCGGGCGATGGTGGCGATGCGTTCTGCGGCGACCTCGGCGGCGCCTGCCGCCTCGATCGCCACCGCCGTGGGGTAGATGCCGCGAACCAGATCCGGACCTCCGGTGGCGGAGTCGTCGTCGGCGGCGTCGTAGAGTGCCTCGACGGCCACCCGCAGAGCCGAATCGGCATCGGACACAGCCGGATACAACTTCTTCATCGACGCCCTGGCGAACAGCGAACCCGAGCCAACCGCCTGGTAGCCCTCATCCTCGACGTGCCACCCGCCGGCGGCGTCGAACGAGACGATCCGGCCCGCCGTTCGCGGGTTCGCGTCGTCGATGTCATATCCGATCAGCAATGGCAGCGCCACAAAACCCTGCAGCGCCGCTCCGAGGTTTCCGCGCACCATGATCGCGAGCCGATTCACCTTGCCGGCGAAGGTCATCGGCACACCTTCGAGCTTTTCGTAGTGCTCGAGTTCAACCGCGTAGAGCCGGGCAAACTCCATTGCCAGGGCAGCCGTGCCGGCGATACCGGTGGCGGTGTAGTCGTCGGTGATGTAGACCTTCTGGACGTC
>JAGQTS010000305.1 GCA_020438895.1 Mycobacterium sp. | reverse complement strand
CGCTGGCCTGGCAGGGCCGCGGCCGGGAATCCGAATCGGTCCTCGGCGCCGTCGACACCGAGGCGCTCAGTGAGGAAGAACTGATGGCGTGGGCGCTGCCGCGGGCCGCCAACCAGTTCTGGATGCTGTCCGAACCGGAGCGCGCCACCGTGTTTCTCCAGACCGTGCGCAGCCGGGTCGACACGCCGTCGTCGCGGATCACCCTCGACGCGTTGTCGGGGACCTTCGCCATGAACGCCGGCAATGTACGGCGGGCCGTCGGCATTGCCGACGAGGTGCTGGCACATGATGACGCTCCGGATATGGCAGTGGCATGGGCGGCCAGTTCCGCTGCCCTGTCCTCGGCGCGGATGGGCCGGTTGGATGCGGTCGGCCCGCTGGTGACCCGGGCCCTCGAATCGGAGTACCCCGGGCTGCTGCGGTTCACCGTGGGGCTCGCCGAGATCACTGCCCTGCTGATGAATACGCAGACGGATGCCGCATATGAATCGGCCCGATGCTTCACCGACTTCGCCGAGTCGGCCCAGCCCGGACGAGCCATCGGGGAGGTTCTGATGGCGCACGTCCTGCTGGCCAAGGGCGAGTCCGCTGCCGCGGCCGAACTCCTGGGTCCGGCGGCCAAGACCCTCGACCGTACCGGGTACTCGTGGGGTCCACTGGCGCTGAGCTACCTCACCACTGCGCTGGCCATGCAGGGCCAGATCGCCGCTTCCGCGATGGCGCTGAGCCGCGCGCAGTCCCGACACGGAACGAAATCGGCGCTTTTCGCTCCGGAACTCGGGATCGCCCGGGCCTGGCGGCTGTTCACCATCGGGGACTGGCCGGCCGCCATCGCCGCAGCACGCGGCGCGGCGCGGATGGCCGCCCGCGGCGGGCAGTTCGCCATCGCAGTGCGGTGCTGGCATGAGTCGGCCCGTCTCGGCGACCGCCGGGCGGCCGACGGAATGGCGTCGATCGCCGGGGAGGTGCCGTGCGCCTACACCGACATCGCCCAGGCGCATGCTCGCGCACTCACCGCCGGTGATGCCGCAGGCCTGGCCGAAGCAGCGCAACGGCTCGCCGCGGCGGGATTCGCCGGAGCGGCCGCAGACGCGGCTCGCCAGGCCGATGACGCCACGGCGAACCGCCGCCGCGGGAACCAGACCGGCTGACGGTGGGTCAGGACATGCCCGTGTCGACGCAGGACTCCACGTCAGCCCCGCAACGACAACTCCTCGGACCGGTGCGCGCAACGGTCTTCATCGTGAGCTCGATGTTGGGGGCCGGGATCTTCCTGCTCCCCAGCAGTCTGTCCAGGTTCGGAACCATCGGCATCCTGGCGCTGGTGGTGAGCGGGTTCGGGGCCCTGGCTCTCGGGGTGTCGTTCGGTGCCCTGGCATCGAAACTGGGCTCGGCTGCCGGACCCTATGGGTTCGCCGAGGACGCCTTCGGCCGCCGGGTCGGCTTCTGGACAGCCTGGATGTTCTGGCTTTCGGCGTGGACCGGGACGAGCGCCATCGTCACGGTCTGGGTGTCCTACGTCGGCTTTCTTCTCCCCCGCGAGATGTCGACGGTGGAGCAGCTCGCCGTGGCCGCGATCGGGTTGTTCACACCTGCGCTGATCAACTTCGCAGGAGCGCGGGCGATGAGCCGGGCCCAAAGCGTCGCCCTGTTGGTCTCCTGCATCCCGATCGTGATCCTGGTCGCGGTCGGCCCCTTCTCGATCACCCGCGACTTCCTCGGTCCGTTCAACACCTCGGGACAACCTGCCCTCCTCGCGATCGCCGCCGCGCTGCCGGTCACCGTGTTCGTGTTCGTCGGCGTCGAGGCGGTAGCCGTTCTCGCCGATGAGATCGAGAATCCGCGCCGCAACGTGATGAGAGCCACGGTGGTGGGCGTTCTGGTCTGCCTCGTCGTCTACGTCCTGACGACCGCGGTCGTCATGGGGACGGTCGCTGCGGAGGACCGCCGATCGGGCCTGTGCTCGTTCTCGCTGTGCATGTCCTACCTGTTCGGCACACCGTTGGCCGGCACCTTGATGGCCGTCGCCGCCGTCCTGGCCGGCTTCAGTGGCCTGGTGGGATGGGCCCTGCTGTCGGGCGAAGCGCCCAAGAGCGCGGCCCAGGACACGATGTTCCCGGCGGTGTTCGCCAGGGTGACCAGCCGCGGGGTACCGATGACGGGGATTCTGCTCTCCCAGGCGATGGCGGCCGCCGTTGTTCTGCCCGTTCTGCTCGGCGGTAGCGGCGGGCTGAAAGTGCTCGACATCGTGCTCTCCGTGGCCGGAATCGCCGCCGGCGTGGTCTTCTTGGTGACGGTGATGGCGGATATCGCCGAAACCCGCAAGTCCGGTACCGGGCTCTCATGGCCGAGGAGAGTAGGAGTGGTTGTCGCCCTCGGGTTTTCGGTAGCAGTGATGGTGGCCAGCTCGATCGAGGCGGTCGAGCACATGCAGGCGGTGGTCGTGCTGCTGCTGTGGCTGGCCATCGGCGCGGTGACCCTGCGCCTGGTGGACCGGCGCTCCCCCGGGGATGCACCCCGGGAGGCTCACGCGCCGAGGTAGCGACGCAGGGTCGCGGTCACGGCGGTGATCTGGCTGAGCGCCACCCGTTCGTCGCGGCGATGGGCGAGGTTGGGATCCCCGGGACCGAAATTGACCGCCGGAATGCCCAGTGCCGCGAACCGCGCGACATCGGTCCACCCGTACTTCGCCCGCACCAGACCGTCGGCAGCCGCCACCAGCGCGGCGGCCGCCGGATGGTGCAGGCCCGGAAGCGCCCCCGCCGCCACGTCGGTCTGCTCCACGGTGACGGGAAGACCCTCGAGAACCTCACGCACGTGAGCCAGTGCATCGGCCGGCGTGCGGTCCGGCGCGAAGCGGAAATTGATGGTCACTGCCGCGGCGTCGGGGATCACGTTACCGGCCACCCCGCCGTCGATGTGTACCGCCGAAAGCCCTTCTCGATACGTGCATCCGTCGATGTCCACCATCCGGCCCCGGTAGTCGGCGAGCCGTCCCAGTACCGGAGCCAGTTTGTGAATAGCGTTGTCCCCCAGCCAGGATCGGGCAGAATGCGCCCGGGTGCCGGTCGCCGAAACGACCACCCGCAGGGTGCCCTGGCAGCCCGCCTCGATGTAGCCGCCGGAAGGTTCGCCCAGTATCGCGACGTCCCCGAGCAGCCAATCCGGCAATTCGCGCTCGATACGGCCCAAACCGTTCGCGGCGGCCTCGATTTCCTCGCAGTCGTAGAGGATCAGCGTGACATCGTGTGCGGGTTCGGCGACGGTCGCGGCCAGATGCAGGAAGACCGCATCGCCGGACTTCATATCCGACGTACCGCAGCCGTGGATGTGATCGGCGTCGCGATGAGACGGCACGTTATCGGCGATCGGCACGGTGTCCAGGTGCCCGGCCAG
>JAGQTS010000304.1:2342-2876 GCA_020438895.1 Mycobacterium sp. | reverse complement strand
ATGGTTCGAGTCCATCCGGGGGAGCAATTCCTTCCAGAGCACGCGGTGAATCGCTGCGGTTCAATCCGGTGTAGCCCGATGGCTTCGGCGGGCACGGAACATCCGATTGTTCACCTTGTTGCCGCATCTCCCCATGTCACACCACGTGCTGCGGTGGTTGCGGGAGCGGTCGTAGAAGGCGCGGCGGCAACTGTCGTTCGCGCATGTCTTGAAATGTGCCCAGGTGCCCGTGCGCTGAGCGTCGGCGACGACGAGCAGCAGGGCGAGCAACCGCCCGGGCAGCCAGTCGCCGACCGGGGCCAAACACACGGTGCAGTCGGCATCGAGATGAACGTAGGCGGTGGCCACGTAGGCGACGCCGTGCAGCGGGGCCAACTGCGCTTCGGTGGGCGCCGGGCCACCGCTGTTGTACGCCACCAGAGCTCGCAGCGCCTCCCGGAAACCGCGGATGGTCACGAGTTCGTCGGCGGTGGGAAAACTACCCGGCGATAGCAATCCCTGCGCCTCCAGCCATGGCTGGGCACTGGCCGGATC